>NZ_DLJD01000031.1:0-81951 GCF_002484085.1 Sphingobacterium sp. UBA7625 | reverse complement strand
CAAAAGAAAGTAAACCTAACCGGTGCTGTGGCTACAGTGAGTGGCAAAGATATGATCAAACGACCCGTTGTCAATACGGCTTCCATGCTGCAGGGGGCAATCCCAGGCGTACAAATCAATCAGGGCTCGGGAGAACCGGGCAATGAAGGCGTATCCATCCGTATTCGGGGCAAGGGCACCTTTAGCGGTGCTGGATCGGATCCCCTGGTGCTCATTGATGGTGTGCAGGGCAAATTCTCCGACGTCAATCCCAACGATATCGAAAATGTCAGTGTGCTAAAAGATGCGGCCTCCGCAGCAATCTACGGTTCGCGTGCAGCCAATGGCGTTATTCTGATCACGACAAAACAAGGGAAATCGGGAAAGACAACGGTTCAGTATGACGGAAATGTGGGTATCTATAAGCCTACGAAAATGTTTGATCTGATCACCAATTCGGCGCAGTATATGGAATTATACAACGAAGCGCGTAAGAATTCCAATCTCAACGATGGCCTATATCCCGCCGATGTGATCGCTGCCTATCGCAATAGTAACGATCCTGTAAAATATCCAAATACGGACTGGCTAGGGCTTATTTTCCAAACTAAACCGACTTATACCCATAATCTCGGTATCCAGGGCGGAAATGAGAAGACAACCTTTAATGTTGGTTTGGGCCACGTCAATCAGGATGGAATGATCAAAGGTTTTAACTACGACCGTTATTCCGCCCGCCTCAATCTGACGACCAAAATCTCGGAAGGTATTAAATTCGGAACAAATATCTTGCTCAAAACAGGACATACCGAATCTATTCCAGGGGGATCCAAAGACCTGTTCCTATCAGCCATGTCGCAGGCACCAACCTATGGCCCATTTTTGCCGGATGGTAGCGGGCGATATACTTACAAAGCTTACGACTGGGAGTACAACAATAAAAACCCAATGGCTGTATTGGATCGGAAATTCACGTACAATACCGATGACTATGCTGCCAATCTACAGGCCTGGATGGAGGTACAGCTGTTTAAAGGTCTTTCCTGGTACACCAAAGGTGCCTATAATTTCAATATGGACAAGTACAAGGATTATAAATCAACGTTGGATGAGTATTACTACCATACGGGTACGCTGGGAACAACATTGGATCTTGGAAAGGGACTTACGGATCAGGATCAGCAAACCATATACACCAATTTATTTACTTACCTGAACTATGATCGCGCGTTTGGCGCGCATCACCTCAAGGCTCAGGCCGGATATAGCATTGAAAAAAGCAAGTATACCTACCTGCAGGGCTTCCGACAGAATTTTGTCGACGATACACTAACGGAATTAAATGCGGGTGGATCGGATATTCAACGGGCAAACGGAACGGCCAACCAGTGGGCGCTGATCTCGTATTTCGGCCGATTGAACTATGATTATCAAGGGAAATACCTCTTGGAAGCCAATATGCGTTACGACGGTAGTTCCAAGTTTTACGGTAAAAACCGTTGGGCAGCGTTTCCTTCTTTCTCTGCAGGCTGGCGTGTATCTGAAGAATCGTTTGTCAAGGAGCTTACTTCAAGTTGGTTGAATAATTTGAAGATCCGTGGATCCTGGGGGCAACTTGGAAATCAGAATGTAGTTGATGTAAATGGGTACGCTCTGAATTATCCATACCAACCAGTATTGGGGCTCACAGGTAATTATTCTTTTGATAACAATACCCTGCAATCTGGAGTTGCACAGCAAAGGTTGACCAACCCATTGATCAAATGGGAAACAACGACCATGACAGATATTGGGATAGATTTAAGTCTGTTCAAAAATTTGGATATTACTTTCGACTGGTATAAAAAGCGAACAACAGACATTCTAAGACCTTCGCAAATTACTGCAATAGTCGGGTTGGGTGCCCCAAATATCAATGACGGTATAGTTGAAAATAAGGGTGTTGAATTGGGAATTACTTATCGGAATCAAATTACTACGGGAGCATTGGAAGGTTTAAGCTATCAGCTAGGTGCAAACCTCGACCGTTTCAAAAACAAGCTGGTAAAATTTGGCGAGCCGGAAATCGGAGGCTATACGATCAAGAAAAATGGCTACGCCATGGATAGCTTTTATAACTACGAGGTCGTCGGTATCTTTCAATCGGAGGCTGAAGTGAGCAGCTCACCAAAACAGTTTAATGATAATACACTGCCAGGAGACCTCAAGTATCGAGATGTCAATGGAGATGGAAAAATTGATGCTAACGATCGAACACTTATCGCCGGAGTGGATCCAAAGCTGAACTATAGTTTTAATCTAAGTGCAAGTTTTAAGGGCTTTGACTTTTCGGCCCTATTACAAGGGGTATATGGTGTCAAATCCTATGTTTCGGGCTGGGGTGTAACACCATTTGTACAAGGTAGCCCCCCGACAAAAGACTGGTTAGACCGTTGGACACCTGAAAATCCTTCGACGACCATGCCTCGTATTTATTGGGGTTGGAGTGCTCCGGAGAAATTTAGCCGTGCTTCCAGTTATTTTATACAGGATGCTTCATACTTCAGGTTGAAAAATCTTGTGTTAGGATATACATTACCGAACGGGCTATTGAAAAAATATAAAATAGACCGCCTACGTGTTTATTTTTCGGGTGATAACCTCGTCACTGCAACCAAATTTAAGGGATTGGATCCTGAGCGCTATGGAAATGGTGATCTGGTACAGTATCCGCAAAACAAGATTTATTCATTTGGTGTACAAGTTAACTTTTAAGTGCTATGAAAAAGAAATTTATAACAGCGTTGATGCTATCCGGTCTATTTTTTGGTTCCTGTAACAGTGCCTTGGACCTCAATCCTTTGGATCAGATTGCTTCGGACAACTATTTTAGCAAAAAATCGGATTTTGATAATGCATTAGCCGGTGTCTATGCATCGTTGCAGAGTGAAGCCTTCTCCTATGGGATGCCTTTTCGGGACTGCCTGACTGACAATGGCTACAATCAGTTCAACTCAGGTAGCGTTAATGAAATCGTAGGTGGGAATTTAAATCCGACCACAGGGGGCTACGAAACCGGTATTTATAACGATGCTTATGTGGGAATAGGACGTGCCAATCGCCTGATCGAGAAGCTTCAGGGTTATAACGGCTCCGATATGAACGATGCAGAGAAGAAAAATATGGAAGCCGAAGCCCGCTTTATCCGTGCTTTTGTTTATTTCCAATTGTACAGTATTTATGGTGAGGTGCCGCTTGTGCTGACTCCCCTCAGTCTGGAGGATCAGCGTCAGCCAAAGGAAAGTGCGGAGAATATTCTAAAACAGATTCGGGCTGATCTGGATTTTGGGATCGCCAACTTAGCGGCTAAACCTTATTTCAATAATGGGGGACATGCGACCGCAAGTTCAGCAAAAACCTTGAAAGCACGAGTTTTATTGTTTGCGGCTTACGGTGACAAAGGGGTGCCAGATTTAGCAATCTTGAAAGAGGTAAAGGACTTATGCACCGATGTCATGAAAGAGTATACCCTGAGTATGGCTTTTGAAAATGTCTTTCGCGATGCAACACAGAAGAACAATACCGAGATTATCTTTTCGGTCAATTTTCTGGCACCGAATAATACAGCCCCCTGGGACATGTACCTAGGCGACTGGATCGCTGCTTCACCTTTACAAAACCTCGTGGATACCTATGAATGCAAAGATGGTCTGCCTTTTGGTGAATCACCATTGACGGACCGGACCAATCCGTTTAAAGATAGGGATCCGCGATTGAGCAAAACAATTTTTGTGGATCATCCTGACTTTGGTGGTGGTAAGATCCATACACCGTCCAACCCGCGGCCTACAGGTTATGGGGTGCTGAAATTTCTGGATCCGGCCAACTTACCTTTTGGCTTTTCAACATTGAGCCAGCAGGATGCGGTTGTACTGCGGTTTGGGGAGGTGTTATTGATGTATGCCGAAGCACAAAATGAAATCGCCGGGCCAGATCAATCGGTTTACGATGCCATGAAAACCCTGAGGAGCCGCGTCCAGATGCCCGGGTTCCCTGCCCGTTATACCAAGGAAAAAATGCGCGAACGTATCCGCCACGAAAGAAGGGTAGAACTTGCTTTCGAAGGACTACGGCATTACGACCTGATCCGTTGGCATATCGCAGGCGAAGTACTCAATGCGGTCAAAGACAGTAAAGTGCCCTATCATTTTGAAGACAAATTTTACCGCTGGCCATTACCACAAACAGAAATTGAAAAGAGCGCAGGTGTGTTAATTCAGAATCCAAATTACAAATAATAAGATTATCGCCTTCTTTTGATCGGCAATTTCCTAAACCAACAACAGCAGCGCGCACGAAGTCCTTTCGATGCGCGCTGTTTTTTGTGCCGATGCGATTACTGTAAAGGGATCAAGACGTTCTGTTCCAAACGTACAGGCACCTGCTTTACTGAGGTAAAACCGTCTTCCTTGGAAATGATGTTGGAAAGATCCAGTCCTCTTTTGGAGAACGTACTGATCAAAGCAGTTCGAAAGGTTGCCTTGGCCGAACCCCAACCTTGTCCTAAGATGGTGTCGTTGTTGAGTTGTATCAGTTCGTCCGTAGAATAATAGTTGAATTTTTCCAGTAAGTGTTGGTAAAGATTTGTTGTTGTAGCCATACAATTTAAAAATTTAAAGGATTAAACCATAAACTGTATCCAGATCTTGGTGGGAAAATAAGCGTTGTGCAACGTTTATTTTGGTCGAAACCCGTATTAATTTACCACCGCGGTGCCTACACTCGGTTGGTATTGCATCATGCAATTCTGAATACTCTACAAATATAGTAGATTATTTTTTATAATAAAAAATATTTTTGTTTTTAACGGTAAATGAGCATTGACAAGAAGATTAGGACGATCAAATGTAGAGGCTGACTGTTGCCTGTGATTTAGTTAGCTGTTGTCTGTGATTTGGTTATGGAGCGGATAGCCGGAAGGGGAATTTATCATGTTACTGTAATCTCATTGAAAATACTTTAAAAAACAGCGATAAGACAATACTTTTGCGCCATGAATAGAATTGCGGAAATTAACGAATACATTGCTGCCGAACGCGAGGTATTATTGCAACACCCTTTATATCGTAAGATCAAAACGATCAAGCATCTACGTTCTTTTACAGAAGGGCATGTGTACGCTGTATGGGATTTTATGTCTTTACTAAAAGCTTTACAGATTAAACTGACCTGTACGACTTTACCTTGGTTTGCGAGCGAGCATCCATCGACACGCTATCTGATCAACGAGATTGTATTGGCTGAGGAATCTGACGAATACATTGATGGTCGTCGGTTGAGCCATTTTGAAATGTATCTGGACGCAATGAGTGAAATGGGGGCAGATCCACACCTGATCAATAAGTTTATCGCCCATGCCAAGAAATCCAAAAGTATTTTCGATGCCATTGCTTTGACCACCTTGGATAAACGGATTAAAGATTTTCTGAACTTTACTTTTGAACTGATCGAAGAGGGACAGGTACATAAAATTGCCGCAGCTTTTACATTCGGACGTGAGGATCTTATCCCAGGTATGTTTACCTCTATTTTGCAGGAGCTAAAAACCAACTTCCCAGAATCGAGCTTGGATAATTTTATCTATTATTTCCAACGTCATATTGATCTGGACGGTGATGAGCATGGTCCTTTGGCAATGCAGATGATCTCTGATCTAGCCAAAGAGGATGACGAGAAATGGGAAGAAATGAAAATAGTGAGTAAAGAGGCGCTTCAAAAGCGCATTGAGCTCTGGAATGCAATAGAAGACTCCCTATAGGGAATCTTCTATTGTTTGGAATCTTTGTAAAAAGAATTAACGGATAGTTTTACAAAAAACTATTCCGACAGAGACGTTTTTATTGCTTTGGCGAAAGCGCTGATAAATTGCGGGTCCAATGTGTCGGAAAATGTATTTATATTCCCCAAGCTGACAATGAGCGCAGGTATTTTTGCTCCCCGTAGGATAGCGTGACTATGGCTTTCAACTGGTTTCTGCGTACTCAATCCTTGATTTTTTAAATTTTGTGTGAGACGGAATGCGAATTCCCGACTTTGATCCTGTATCTTCGGGAGCTCAACGGCTTTTGGATAAAATAAGCCGATTGGCAGTTTTGTGTTTGCAGGATCGACATCGAAATGAATGGAAACCAAGGCATCGCCGGTAAATGCCGCGCGGTCTTTGAGCATCATAAATTCGTCTTTCGAATGGGTTAATACAACTTGAAAACCTTCTTTTTCAAGTTCATTTTGAATCATCTTACAAGCCTGTAACGTAAGATCTTTCTCTTTCAGGCCTTTGCTGTTGGTGGCGCCATTATCTTTGCCGCCATGTCCCGGATCCAGCACAATGGTCTTTACACCGTTTTTAACAGCAGTGAGCGCAGTGATTTTTTCTTTTGGGGGATTAATTAAAGAAAAAGAGACAATTAACACGAATATACAGGGAACAAACAGCAGATACTGATAACCTTTCGTGCGTGGCGATAGATTTCGCATCAACCTGTCGATGCGTTCTACCAATTCATTTTGGTTTTTTAAAATTCTACTTTGCATATAATCTAATTGTTGATGTTGTTGTGTCAGATTCAGCAGGAAGCTTGCATAATCGGTCTTTCCATAGCATTCGCCCACTGCACGGTCGACCTGAAACTCATGTAGGCGGTGCAGTTCTTTCCGAACCCAGTAAATGGCGGGGTTTATCCAGAAAAAGCAGCACATCAATTCGATGTATAATTTGTCGCAGGCATGCCCTTTCAAAATATGCTGTGCCTCATGGGCAAAGATGAGCTTGCCTTCATGACTTTCAATTGCGTTTTTATCCATCACGATGTAATGAAAGATCGAACAATTATTGAATTGATTAAACGGTTGAATCACTTTAATTCCCTGATGCACCTGAAAATCCATTTTCTTTAAGCGGAATGCGAGCTTTAAGCACCGATAAACTAATCGTGTCAGAAAGAAGACTGCGATCAGTAGATAAGCATAAGCGAGTATTTTTTTTAACTCCAACTTGTCCCATAGGTTGGGTTGTTGTTCGGACTCGATCAAAAGAGGCGTATTGGAATTGCTTAACTGCTCTTGTAACGCTATCTCCTGATTTGACTTTGTTTTGGGATCGTTTAAATCGACATAATCGGTCTTAAATTTAAGAAAGGGAACTACGCTACAGAAGCTAACCAATGCAATAAGCAAAAATCGGTTCCAACGAAAAAATGAAAGCTGCCGAAAAGCCAAGACAAACAGCGAGACTAAAATAAGCAAACTGACATTGGCCTCTATGCTATAGGAAAATAGGTTATTCATCTTCTTTACTTTTATTGATAATTTCCTTGATTTTCTCGATGTCAGTTTCGCTGATCTGTTGTTCTTTGACAATGAATGAAACCAAATTTTCGACAGAATCATCAAAATATTTGTTCATCACGCGAGAAAAGAAAAACTTTCGGTACTGCATCTTGGAGATGAGCGGATAATATTGATAAGTCTTCCCGTAGGCATTGAAACCCACATACCCTTTTTTCTCTAAAATCCGTACAATGGATGATATGGTATTATAGGGAGTCGTTTGTGCTGGATCCATATATTCAATGATATCTTTGACAAAGGCCTGCTTTAATTTCCATATAGCATGCATAACCTCTTCTTCTTTTTTTGTTAATTCTTCCATAGTTTAAAGCTATAACTTATTTTTCAGTTTATCAACTTATTTTTAAGTTTTAAAACTGAAAAATAAGTTGATAAACTATAACTGTCTGTTTTGTAGTTGTTTTATTTTTTTTTAATAGGCTTTGTTACCGTCAGTCCGATCAGAGAAACATTTTTGGAAATCTTAATTTTATTTTTTCAATAGATAGTCGGCGACCGCCTGATATGCAGGGTATAGATGGTCTGCTCATGGACGTCAGATGCATAGAAGGCGCCATCAGCATGATAGCTTACTCATATTTTTATAACTCCTCAGTTTGCACGGATCTGAATCTGCTGCGGATGGAAATTCCTGTGCGGTCCTAATATTTCCACTTTGCTTCTGTTTTTGGCTGATTTTACTCTTTTATTTAAAATTGATTGAAAAATGTCTTTTTTTCATAACATATTGGCGTTTGTGAAGAAATGCATATTCCGATTAGTATCTAAGTTTGCAACGCAAAAAATAACATACGCACAAGTGAACTTTTTTCCTCCTTTTTGGGCAAAAGCATTCGGCACCATTGCGGTACTTGTATGCTCCTTTTTAAAAACACAGGCGCAGGACTCGCTACGCATCTCGCTCGCTGATTTGATCAGTAAGTCGCTACAAAACAGTAAGTATATTGAACAGTCACATTTGCTGTTACAGGAAAAGGGGATAGCTTTACAGCAGCAACGGATGGAATTATTGCCTAAAATCAATATCAGGGCTTCTGCAAGTTATGCAAGCAACATGCCTGTTTACGATCAGGGGATATTCGCCAAACCATCACATCATGATGTTATCCATTATTTATATGACACAGGACTCGATTTTTATCTGAATCTCTACAATGGCCATCGGGATCTGATGAAGATCGAATCAAAAAAGCTGGAACTTGAACTGGCGAACATTGACTGGAAGAGTGCCGCCGCGGCGATTAAGCTGGAAATCTCCAACTTATTTTTGGATTTGAATTTAGCTTATCGCAACAGGGCTCTGATCGAAGAGGATATCAAAGATCAGCGGACGCAACTGAAAGAGATCGAACATCGTTACACCGCAGGGGTTGTATTACATAGTGATGTGTTACGGATTTCTCTTGAATTGTCCAAGCGTGAACTGCTGCTGGTGCAGATCACAAATGATATCAGGGCAATTAACCAAAAATTACAGCTGATCGCCGATATACGACAGGAAATTATTCCGATATGTATCCCGATGGAAAGTCATCCGCTGAACTATGCGGAACTTGTGGCCATTGCGAGACAGCAGGCTTTTGTGCTGTTAAAATCTGAAAAGGAAGTGGCATTAAAAAAACTGGATATCAAACAGGCCAAATCAAATTATCTGCCTGAATTGGGCTTGACCAACACATTTACTTTTGCCAATCCACAGGTATTTTTATATCCATATAATGCGAGCTGGTATAACTTAAATATAGTGGGCCTTAAATTGAATATCCCGATATCCGCTTTGTACCTCAACAAAAATATTGTTCGGGGAGCTCAGGTCGCGTTGAAGCGGGAAGAGGTCAAACACCATCATGAAGAGGAAGCGGTGGAAAATGAACTGTTGAAGGCTTATTTGGATTATAATCTTGCATTGGAGCAACAGGCGGTCTGTCAAAAAAATGTGGCGCTGGCTAAGGAAAATGCCCGTATTATAAAAAATAGATATTTCAAGTCTTCGGCACTGATTACGGATCTATTGGATGCTGATATGCAATGCCTCAAGACAAACTTTGATCTGGAATCCGCTCGGATCGCGCTACAGAAACACTATTATTTTATTGAATTTTTGAAAGGTACTATCTAATGAAACCTAAATCAGGCCGGTCAATGACCGATGTACAATTGACACGCATCACCAATTGGTTTGCTGGAATTGCTTTGTTGGCACTTTTACTATGGGGCGGAAGGATACTCTGGTTGCGCATACGCTATACCTACACCAACGATGCCCAAGTGACGCAATATATTAATCCCATCATCTCCCGTGTGGGCGGTTACATTATTTCGGTTCACTATAAAGATCATCAATCGGTCAAGCGTGGCGACACGTTGTTACTGATTGATAATCGGGAATACAAATATGAAGCGGATCAGGCTTCTGCTTCGATAAATAGAGAAAATGCAGAAATCAACGTGCTGGGCAGCCAAAAGGAAATATTGCAAGCCGAACATGAAGCATTGGAAAAATCCATTGTTGCTGCCGAAGCACGGGTGACGAAACAGCAATTGGAATATGACCGCTACAAATTTCTATTTGACGAAAAATCTGCTACGGCACAGCAGCTGGAAGATATAAAAGCAACGCTGGAGGTGTATAACAGTGAGCTTGCCGCATTACAGCATAAGTTGGAGGCCTCTCGGGACCGTGTGAATGATGTTGATGTGAAAAAGGGGGTGATCAATGCGGAGAAAGTACGCTTGTCGGCCGCAGCAAACCGAAAGCACCTTGATGTGGGCTACACGGTAATCCGGGCACCTTATGATGGCCGGGTAGGTAAGCGTACCATTGAAAAGGGACAAATGGTAAATCCGGGGGAGGTGCTTGGGTTTATCGTCAATAGCGAGACACCAATATGGGTAACGGCCAACTTTAAGGAAACACAATTGCGCTATCTTCATCTTGGCGGCCGTGTACAAGTTGTTGCGGACGCTTATCCGGATGAAATATTTTATGGAAAGATAATCTCTATTTCCCCGGCGACAGGATCTTCTTTTTCGCTGCTCCCACCAGATAATGCAACCGGCAACTTTGTAAAGATCGTACAGCGTGTACCCGTCCGTATTGAACTGGATAAAGGCAAGGGCGGAGCAAAATTACTCTCAGGGATGAACGTCAATGTTTCAGTCTCAAAAAACCAATAGCAGTGAAAGGAATTTTTAAAGACTGGGTGCCCGAATGGCTAATTAAGCTGATTTTATTCAGTGGATTGATGCCGAGTATGGTCTTGTTTTTTCTACCGGGGGCCAATGTCAATGTCACTGCTGGTTTCTACGGCGCGCAGCCCAGTGATGTCCAATTTCTCATTATTTTATTCTACGCGGGATTTGTAGGATTCTATGTGTTGGAGCGCCGCTTCTTTCAATACTTTCCGGTCAAACAGTACTATATCATTTTCAACCTCCTGCAATTGCTCAATTGCTACCTGATGTACCGTATCAGGGAGATTGATTGGATATTCGGTTTACGCTTTTTTCAGGGCATGTTGTTCGCATCGGCTGTCAACCTTTCCATCTCTATGATATTTTCCAGACTGAAAACCGAACGTGCGAAGGAGGGAAGCTATGCAATTTTTTTTGGTATGCTACTTTGCAGTTCGCCTTTCAATACCTTTGTGACAGCAGAATTTATTGACTCATTCAACTTTGATGAACTTTATCTCTACGCCGCCTTCTCTTTTGTTCCAGGACTTCTGCTGATTATGCTCACCATGAAGCCTATTCGACATAACCGGCCTTACCCTTTGTTTTCCCTGGATTGGGCGAGCTTCATCCTCTACAGTTTGACCGTTGTGAGTTTCGGTTATCTGATGGTGTATGGTCAGGAGCGCTATTGGTTTTCGGATACCTCCATGCTGACCGTACTGATTGGTGGAATTTTATGCCTGGGCCTGTTTATCATGAGGCAGATAGCAATCAAACGAGTCTATATCGAGCTATCCATTTTTGGAAATAAAAAATTCTTGCTTGGAATCCTTGTTCTGTACATGATGTATATTGAACGGTTTTCCCTGGCGATTTCCAATCAATATTTTCTTCAGGTTATCCGCTTGGATCCCATTCACCTGTCCTATATTCAATGGTTCAATATCCTTGGAATTGTATCCGGTGTGATGCTCTCTCTCTATTGGTTATTACAACGGCGTACAGTGAAATGGATCTGGATTGTTGGCTACTGTTGCCTATTGGGCTTTCATCAATATATGTTTTTCTCATTTGAAAGCGAGGGCAATGAAGATCATTTCTGGTTGCCTTTGGTATTGCATGGGCTGGGTGTAGGCCTGATTATGGTTCCGACAATTTTATTCGTGATCACCAGCGTACGCCCCCAATTGAGCGCCTCGGCGGCGGCAGCTTGTTTGGCTGTCCGTTACCTTGGCTATACCAGTAGTATTGGTCTGCAGAATTTCTTTAAATTATTTGAAGATGCCCAGCACCGGGAGGTTTTCCGAGATCAGCTGCAGTCAAGCAATCTGATATTTGAAGATTATGTTCAGCAGGAATCACACCGGGTAATGCAACAGGGACTGCCCTTTCAGGAACATACTGCAGCATTAAAACTCATCAGTGAACGGGTTAATATACAGTCTTTTGTCCGCTATGGTATGGACTACTATGAACTGATGTCTATGATCAGTATCAGCATCTTACTGCTGATACTGATTTCTCCTTCCTTGAAAAGCATGTATAAGAAGCTTAAAAAGAATCAAATTTCACCTGTCTGACGGCTTGGGCATCACAGCTGATCAATATCCCAAATGGCTGCTGCACGCTGCAATTCAACCAATGCAACTGCATAATTGTAGCGTGCTTCATCATAGGCCAGCTGGGTTTCATTGTAGGAGCGTTGTGCGTTGATCACTTCCAGCAGAGCGGTTTCACCCCGGGAATAACTATATATCTTTCCCTCCAAGATAGCCCTGGCTTCCTGCAGCATCGTGCCGTTAAACCATGCAGAACAAAGTTATCAAATTTACCCTGGTTTTGTGATTTAACGCCTGTTGTTTTTGTCGATGTTCATATTCTTGCCATACGACAAGTGTATCTTGCTTTCAATCAGTTAACTTTGATGATATAACCCAGGTGCCCAGCACCTATAGATCAATGAGCGATGGATAAACCAAAATCAGCAAAATTAGAAGTCATTATCCCCGCGTATCGGATGCACAGTCAGAATTTTATCAATGTGCTGGATGGTATCACGGAGGAGCATGCACATCAACGTATCAACGGGCAGACCAACCACATGGTGTGGATGGCCGGTAATTTTGTCAATGTACGTTATGGGATTGCATATGTCTTGGGGCTTCAGGAGGAAGATCCCTATCATGACTTATTTTTTATGGGGAAAACCTTGGACGAAAAGTTTAACTACCCAAGTTTACAAGAATTGAAAGATAGTTTTTATGCCATTTCTCCCAAAGTTTATCAGCGTCTGCTGGAAGTAGACGATGCGGAATTGGCGGAGATTTTTAAAATTGACATGAACATTCCTTTTATCGAGGAGAATAAGCTCAACTTTGTGGGAATGTGCATTGGAAGGCAGGATTATCTTTGTGGTCAAATGGCTCTGATGCGGCGTATACTCAATTATCCAAGTATGAAATACGATGTGGATGAAAGCATGGCCTATTAGGAATGAAACAGCCTAAGTGAACGTTTCGTAAAGACTGTGCTTCACTTAGGCTGTTAACCGGTTTTTAGCTTAGATATGTTAGAATCTCATCGATACATTGGAGGGCAATAAACCGCTCATGTTCTAAATTAATCTCATGCTGTTCATGCGTCCATGTGATATGGTAGGGGATGTGAACGCCAAAACCGCCGATTTCGAGTACTGGCAGGATATCGGATTTGAGGGAGTTGCCCAACATCATAAAGCGATCAGGTGTGCAATCTAGATGCTTGAGCAATTTACGATAGTCTTTTTCTTTTTTATCGCTCATGATTTCGATGTGGTGAAAATAGTCTTCCAACCCGGAATTTTTTAATTTCCGTTCCTGATCCAAGAGGTCACCCTTGGTTGCAATGACCAGTCTGTAATCGCCCTTTAGCTGTGTCAGCGTTTCGGTCACACCCGGTAGCAATTCAATGGGCTTCTGCAAGAGCTCATGTCCGATCGCTATAATTTGATTAATGACCTGAACGGGAAGGGTATTTTCCGAGATCCGGGTGGCGGTCTCAATCATACATAACATAAAACCTTTGATCCCATAGCCATAGAGGTGCAGATTTTTCATCTCGGTAGCAAAGAGCTCCTGTGAGATGGTATGCTGTGGAAGATAGTTTTCTAAAAGTATGCAAAATTGCTTTTCGGCTTCCTGAAAATAGGATTCATTTGCCCAGAGGGTATCGTCTGCATCAAAAGCGATGGTTGTTATCTTATTTTTCATTTGTGTAATTATTTGTCAATTTCGAAATATTCATTTGAACACTTCGAAATCGGTTCATTTAACTGTATAGCTATTTGTTTGTCATCTTTTTTTTAAACGGTATCCCTGATTCTGTGCGCTAGCTTATTCACTGATGGACTTCTTTTTCTGCTTGTTATTAGTGGCATCCATTCGTATACACGTCTCAGCCTGAATAAATCATGCTGGATTCAGCTATACTTTTGTATTTTTATGGAGCTAATTTCTCAAAAGCAAATCATTATTAAAAGGACATTTGTCCCGGATCGTTATGTTAAGAACAAATCAATCGTTTTTGGATCGTACGACAGCGCTTTACAGGCAGCAACAGCGGCAGGAAGATATTGTGATCAGAAAATATATCAAGGGACAAAACGTATATCATCAAGGGGTAGTATCGACCAAAGTCATGGTCATCAGTGAAGGAATAGCGAAATGTTATTTTACCGAAGCCAACGACAAGGAATATATCGTTGAGTTTCTTTCAACCGGAGAAATTATTGGTGAGATCGAATGTATTCGTCCTATCCCCAGCCTGTGCAGTATACAGGCGATGACGGATGTGACTGTGTATGCGTTTTCCAAAGCGTATTTTCGAAAGCTATTGGAAAGCGATATCACGTTGAGCAATATGTTGCTGGATATTATGGCACAGCGTATTGTGCATACCTCAAGTCGTGCGTCTTACCAGCAGTTATACAGCCTGGAACATAGTTTGAGCCGTTTATTGGAAATCCAATCCCAACAGGATATCGTGATAAAGAAGGAAGACATGGCCGCCTATCTTGGAATTTCGGTCAGAAGTCTCAATCGAGAACTCAAGAAATTACTGTAATTATGGAAAAAGATCATCCAATCTTCTGAGAATAGATGTTGTTCAGAAGACTGGATGAATGCCTGTATTATTCGCTGCCTTTGATGGTGAAGATCACGCCGGAATAGTTATCGTGATCAGGACCGATATAAAGCAGGTCCACTCCTTTTTTATTTGGTTCTTTGAGTTGTTCCAGAAATAGTTTATAGTTCATCCGCTCTATTTTTTCTTCCCAATCTGTTTCGGATTTCGGTTTGATGGAACTGATATTGTCCATCTCAAAAAGCGCTTTACTTGTTTCAAGTTGTTTGGAACGTTGAATGAATATCGTGTCAGCGACAATCTTATTAATTTTTATCCATCCTGAAGGTAATCCGTTAATATTCCCACCGTTGCTGTTGGTAAAAAATGTTACACCATAAAGTTGACCTGCTTCCAGATGCTGTAGATTGCTGAATAATTTTTCCGTATCATTTTCACGTTGTTGGCCAGCAATTTTGTTCTTTACCCCATAAATTCCAGCCCAGATCAAGATAGCCGCAAATACAAATACAAAACCTTTCCATAGCTGAAAGTAAGGGATTGAATACGCTTTTTTTAAGGTTTTGATCTCTGCTTTAAGCTCGTCGGAGTAATTGCGTGCATGGATAAGTTGGCCACGTCCATCATATAGCCGCGAAATCTTGACAAGACCACCGCCAAAGGGGAGACCAAGAAATTTGCGTGCGGGCGTAATAATCTGTAAAGTAAAAGTTCTGGCTGAACTTTCATTCTTTAAGGTCGTTGTTACCGTCTTTTCGGCTAGTACAAAGTCGTAGATACTGTAAATAAATAACATAGTTGTTGTGATTTAAGCAAATGGAACAGCAGGATAGACTGCTGTCCTAACAAAAACCTTTTGTGATAAAGGTGGACGGCAAATTTAAAAGAAAAAGCAGAAAATTGGAACTTAAGAACGGAGATTTGAGTATTGTATAAAAAATGGGTAAATTGAAATCCGTTAAAACGATGTTTTGACATACAAAACAAATAGAAATGCAGCACTTTAGCATCATGTACCTAAAAATCGTCTTATTTTTTATGTGTGTAACAAGCTGTGCGATGGGACAAAAAATCAACAAGTCCTTATTGGATAAAACCCTGTCCAACCATTATTCCAATGGAAATGAACCGGGAATCGTTGTTGCGATCAGTCAGCACGGACAGATCCGTTATCAATATGCAGTAGGAATGGCAGATTTGAAAACGAAACAAAAGATCACGGAGAAGACCCATTTTCGGATGGCCTCCGTGAGTAAGCAGGTGACAGCGCAGGCTATTTGTCGCTTATTTGACCAGGGGAAATTACATCCAACGGATCAATTAGGATCTTTTTTTAATAATTTACCGATGGCTCTGCGGGGTATAACCGTTGTTCAATTACTTCAGCACCGGTCGGGGATCATGGATTATGAAGCATTGATACCCACAGGCCGAACAGCACAGGTGTCAGATCAGGATGTACTGGATTATATCCGGCAGACGGATACGCTCTATTTCCCAATAGGGAGCCAATTCCGATACAGCAATACAGGTTATTGCCTACTGGCATTGATTGTGGAAGAGGTGGCGAAGGAATCATTTGCAACTTTCGTGAAAAAGAATTTATTTCAGCCGAATGGTATTGTGGAAGGAACCATCTATACGGCTGACGCGGATATCCCCAATCGTGCTTTGGGCTATCATCCTAAGGAGGATACCTTTGTGTTTGCGGATCAGAGTGTGACCAGTGCCACACAAGGCGATGGAGGTGCCTACTTATCGGCAATCGAATATCATCAATGGGCCAATTTTTTGCTTCATAAGCGTTTTCAGCAGGCCGGTATACGGGATTTGCTGGAAAACGAGCACTTGGCGGTAAAAGATGGCGTTTCCTACAATTTGGGCTGGTTTATCTATCCTTTCGGTCAAAATACAGTATGCTTTCATTCCGGTGAATCAACGGGCTTCCATAATATCGTTTATTTAGACAAGCAGAAAGAGCTTGTTGTTACCTTATTTAGCAATCGTGATGACCTTCGGATTGCAGAAGCATTTGACGCCCTGCTGGAGGAGATGAAACTACGTAAACCAATGGATGAAAGCGGACAAAACGAAACGGTTTTTGGCTGGCTCAATGCGGTATATGCGAATTAACCTGTCTTGTTGAAAAAGCAAGATCGCCTATCCTTTTTGAAGGCGTTGGCGATCTGCTATTAAGGCTGTTAAAGTGCCTGCATCAATAAAATGCCCCTTGAGGTAAGCAACTATTGTCTCCATGTCCGCCACTTCATGGACCAAGAGGTCTGTTGCGGCTGAAAGTAAATGGGCCAATAAAGAATTGACGATGGAACCCGGTTGTTCCTTATGTAATGGAAGGGCTACCATGCCGATTCAACTATCCCTTAATTCCTTTTAACCAGTCTCTAAATTTGCCAACCTGTTCAGCGATAAAAGATTCGTGATCTTCATTTTCTTCGTCCCCGCCGGGGAGAATATGTTCAAAATAAGATCCTTTCAGGATTTTTCGTAATAACCCTTCTCCTATGAATGGTTTGTCGTCGTTCAGTGTCCGTGCTGCTTTTAGCAAGTGACGGATATCATATTGTAAAGGATTGATATCGGGTACTTGTTTGTTGAGATTCAAGAGTTCGTACACGGCAATGCGTGCGGTTCTGACGGAGCTTTCCATGGTAAAGACGACGTCGTTGTTTGTTTCGACGAACTGTCCAACGAGGCCTAGATTTTTACAGCCTTCGGGCACTACTCTTGGGCGGTCACCTTTAGCACGAGGCATAAACATGGAGGTGATATAAGGCATAAATGTCGTACGGACAATCGTATTTTTAATGACATCATCCAATTGGTCTATTATTCCAAGGTGATGACATAGTTCAGCCAAAATTTCATTTCCGGTACATTCGGGCATGGTCTTTTTAACATAATTTCCTTGCTTGTCCATAAATAGGGCATAGACCCAAAGGACAAGAACATCGTCGGGCTGGCCCGGGAAGTGCGGTTGTCTGTTGCAGGTGAAGCTCATCAGCCAATTGGAATCTGTAATTGTGATAATACCACCAGTGACTGTTTTTCCGGAGTATGGGTCATTGACCGAATAGCCTTTCAATTTTTCGATTAATGCCGAAGGTTTACAAGTCAGTGTAGCAGATTCCCAGGCTGATTTTTCAATATTGCTACAGAATTTTTCTGGCTTACCGAAAATAGCAGACTTGGCGGCCAGATTTTTCCAAAGTTTCCAGCCGGCACTTTGTCCGCTTGTGCTGTTGTCGATATCGATGATCGGTGCTTTGACATTATCACCATAGAAGGTGTCTTCGGTCATTGAGCCGGTTGTGACAATCACAAAGTCATTTGGACCGAGCGGGATGCGTACTTCCTTGCCATCTTGCTCGGTAATGATGCCTTCAACGGTTTTTCCTTCAGTATTGCTCTGTATGTCGAGATCTTTGACCAGCACATTGAACTGAATTTTAACGCCTTTATCTTGTAATACGCGACGCAA
The DNA here is from genome assembly GCF_002484085.1 of Sphingobacterium sp. UBA7625. Lineage (NCBI taxonomy): Bacteria > Pseudomonadati > Bacteroidota > Sphingobacteriia > Sphingobacteriales > Sphingobacteriaceae > Sphingobacterium > Sphingobacterium sp. UBA7625. Next base: position 63,785 of record NZ_DLJD01000031.1, on the reverse strand, counting down.
CGGGGTGACGAAAGTATCATATTGATTGTATTTTGGAAATACAAGGGACGAAAGGTCATTTAATCCATCGATCGCATGAAGGAAACGATGCATGTATAGTTTCAATTCCAATAAGCTATGCCAGTTTTCAAAAGCAAACATGGTGCGCCAAAAAGTCCAGAAATTACTGCTTAAGAAAGATTCGCTGAAATAATCTTCAATTGTCAGGTCATCCAATTCTTCTTTCTTCTTCAGTAGGAGCTTGACGATCGCCAGTTGATCTTTTTTGGCTAGTCCAAATTTGCTGAAATCTTTTATTTCACCAAGATTGTGGATAAGCCGTGCCTTTGAATAGTTGGAATCGTTGTCGTTGATCAATCTATATTCATCGAGTACACTATAAGGAGCAGGCATTTCCAAGGCTGGAATATCCTGAAACATATCCCATAGATTTTCATAGGTCATGTCCATTTCACGTCCGCCGCGAATAACATAACCATCTTTGGCATTGCCAGCGCCATCAAGGGATCCGCCTTCAACATGTAATTGCTCCAAAAAGGTGATATTTTCAGCTGGCACATGTCCGTCACGGATGAAATAGTATGCAGCTGACATGCCGGCAATCCCGCTACCGACAATGTAGATTTTACTGTCCTTATAAGATTTGGTCGGGATTCCCTTGTTACGTTGATAGTTTCCTATTTGATCTGAAAAAGGCATGGCCTTTTTGGGCGTATTGCGTTGTTGTTCTGTGCTTGAATCCGGTTCATGATTTACATTTCTATATTCAGCAGATGCATTTAATACTTTGTCGAATTTTGAGGTGATTTCTTTCATGATTCTTATTGTTTTTAATTCTTGAGTAAAGTTAGTCATACTCCTTAGATCATTTATGCCCTCAAATTCGCTATTGTTCTACCGAATTTCCTTTTTTTACATATTTTGTCTTTTTCGATATTCAGAAGGCGATAACATAGCGTATTTCTTGAAAAACCGGCCAAAAGCAGAGATCGAATTGAAACCTATCGCATAGGCGATATCGGAAATGGTCTTTTCAGGATTTCCAAGTAGCGCATAGGCCTCTTTGAGTAAATTTTCGTCTATGATTTCATGCGGGGTCTTCCCAGATGCTTTCTTAACAATACTAATCAGGTATTTGTTTGAAATAAATAACCTGTCAGCGTAATATTTTACATCTTTGCATTGACTGCAATGCTGCTGTACCAGTTCTGTGAACTTAAAAAAAAGACTGTTTGCTTCCTGAATTGTCTCAACAGCATCTTGATCCTCCACAGCCAAAGCATCAGCTATTTCGAGCAATAGGTTAAATATTATGGTGCGAATAATGTCAGGAGTAAAACGTGTGGTCCGGAGGGTTACCTCGCTCAGGTATTCGAGAAGCTTTAATAGTTTTTCGACTAGCTTTGCTGTACTGGGGATAATGGCAAAGGTCGATTTATTGAACAGCCCCAGTTTTTCGATGAAAAACGGATTGGCAATATTTTTCAGTAGAAATAACTTGTCAAAGAAAAGTAGTTTCATTCTGAAATCCTTGCTAACCGCTGTGAATTTAATGATGGTGGAAGGGGCTGAAACAAGTAAGCTATGCTGGGTTAATGTATGTTTCTGGTTGTCGATTTCTACTTGAATTGTCCCGGCAGTGCAAACGCAAATGGCATAAAAATCGATACGAAATGAATTGCTGGGGTATTCAAAAAGCGGATTGCCAGAGGAGATATAATAGGGACGATTACAATCTACACCAAAGAAAGATAAGGTATCTTGCAGGCTATCGTGTGTATTTCGATTGATCTTGATGCGAAACTTCATATACGTGTATTGTAATGTGTTTGGGACCTATTGCTTTCAATGAGTTGAAATATCGGCTATGACCGTTTCAACATAAGTTTTTCCGTAGCTATTTCATCTTCTATACCACTGAAGTAGCTTTGAAATCCAAATTTTGTCAGTAATTTCCTGGAGGCAACATTGTCCGGATCTATTATACCCACAACATCTTTATTTGCATTGATATGTTTGGCCATTGCCAGCATAGATTCGCAGATTTTCGTACCGAGGCCCTTGCGCCAAAATTCCTTTTGAAGCAAATAGCCAATTTCAAAAACCGTCGGGTCTTTTTTATAGTTGACTAATTTGCAGTCACCTAAAAATAATTGGCTCTCGGAATCGATAACCTTAAAATAACCCAATAATGGATCCCTATTGATGTCGAGAATGAAAGCGAATTTTTTTTCGGCTTCCTCGGGTGTTAGTCCTTTACCTGAAATATATTTCATGATCTCATCCTCTTTGACAAGTTCTTTAAATAACATGAAATCTTCAGCTGTATATTTTTTGAATTCTAGTGTATTGTACATGGCTAATATGTCTTCTATACAAGATAAGGTTGTTTTTTTATTAAATCAAACTGTTTCGGTTCATATCATCATTTTTCTGTCTAATTTGTGATTGCCCCGATTAAAATATCGGAATTTAAGTTACATTGTCATTGTGCAATGAATACGGAAATTTATTTCCGGCAACAGGTTGGAATGATCAATACAAACAGGAACATATTTAACTCGTGAAACAATGAAGATAGCAGGATTATATGAAACACATATTCAGGTACGCAATCTGGAAGAATCTGTCAATTTTTATACAAAGGTCTTAGGGCTGCGGATTGCTCATCGTGATCCCAATCGGCCTATTGTCTTTCTTTGGGTCGGGACGGATAAGGAGTATATGCTGGGACTCTGGCAGGAGGAAGCAAATTTTCAGCCGCGGCATTTTGCTTTTAGAGCCAGTAAAGAGGATATCTTAAATTATGCTGTAGACTATCTCAAGGAACGGCATTTACAGCCTTATAATTTTTTGAAAGATGGGGTTGAAAAACCGATGGTATTTGCCTGGATGCCGGCACTGGCAATTTATTTTAATGATCCAGATGGAAATCAATTGGAATTTATTGCCCTATTGGAAGGTGAGGGGCGGCCGGAACTGGGTGTAATGTCCTATGAAGACTGGTTAAAGCAGCGGTAAAAAATTAGCGGCTATTTACTTGCCGCTAATTTTTTATGAAGTAACTGTTAACGGAACGGTTTTGAATGGATCAAGATTCGTCGTTAATCTTTTGATAATCTGGTAATGGCTTCGTCCCGCGTAGCAACAAAGTTGATCTTACGACCTTTATTACTTTCGTAGATGAAATCATTTAAACTCTTGCTGTTATAGACGGAGAAATCACCTACAATAGCGATGTCAAAATCGTACTGGGTGTATTTTTGCAGAATATCCCCGGCCAGCTTGGTTTTAAGTTCAAAAAAATCAGCTGAAATATTTTCTTGGTATAAGATCGCTTTGTATGCTTCTTGTGCACTACAATCTACCATGATCTGTAAACCATCATCGAGATTGTTGATGAGGATATCAGTGTCTTTTACTTCAGCGATATTTTTATCGTTTACTTGGATAAAGTCGATTTGCATAGTTGTAATATATTGAGTAGTAATGATTGTCTTTAAGCCTTAAAGATTGCCTTATCCGGCAAAATCTTTCATCATATCGATGGATGGGCAGAAGTACAGTGTTCCGCTCTGGGCTGTACTAAAGTCCAGGATACGGTCATAATTACCTTCAGGTTCACCAATAAACATGCGCTTTAACATCTGTGTCACGGTACTGAATTTACTGGCATAAGCAATAAAGTAGGTACCCATTTGATTATTGGCGATATTGCCAAAAGGCATATTGTCCCTGACGATTTTGAGATCATCGCCTACATTGGCTAAGGCTGAATGCGAATTGGCCGGTTTGACGTCATCCGTCATTTCAATATCATTGGTTTTACTTCGTCCAATAACCTTTTCCTGTTCGGATACTGGTAAAGCCCGCCAGCTTTTGATGTCATGGATGTACTTTTGAACAAAAAGGTAGCTGCCACCTTTATAGGCTTCATCCTCATTGCCAATAATACCAAAGAAAGCACGGTCTTCACCTGTCGGATTTTCGGTGCCGTCGACAAAACCTAAGATACTTCTTCCGTCCCAATAGCGAAAGCCGTGGATTTCTTCTTTGCAGTCAGCAACTGCTGCCAGTACATCGGAAATTTCGGCTGCCATGTCAATACAATAGCTTTGCTCTTCAGCCCGAATATGAAAATGGAGGTCACCAGAGGTAGCCACAGCGACATGTTTTTGTCCCACAATGGGCTCAAAAGGAACCAATTCTTTCGGTAATGGCTCCTGTAACGCTAATTTTTTCCAAGCGTGGTAACTGATTCCCATGACGATACTCGCTTTTAAACCAGTCGAACGCACCTGAGCCGAATTATTTAGATTGACAACCAGGGCACAGATCCGTTCAAATACCGGTTTCAGCTCTTTATTTTCCTGAAAATTCCATACCATGAAAACGGTATTGTTGCTGGGTGAATCGATAACATTCTGCGCTTGATTGTTCATAAAATATGGTGTTGAATGGACGTTGACAATACTACTAAGCTACACATAAATTTATTTCCAAACAGATCAAATTATTCTTCTGAGGTTGTTTTTTTGTATAATGACTGGATTTCTTCGATTACTAAAGTCGGATTATCGTAAAAGATGTGATGTTGTGCGTTCGGCTCCAAGATATACTTTCTGTTGTCCTTTTCGTCGGCAAACTTTTTTAATGCGGCAACAAATTTACTTCTATCGGGTTCTTCAAAAGGGCTAATTCCTGAGCCAATAATGGTCATTGGAATGGTTGCATGTGGCGCTATTTCGTGCAAAATGGCTGTTGAATTCTCGTAATTCATCGTCAAATGATAGAACCCTAAACTCTCTTTTTTGATCTCCTGAAGTCGGTCGGCATATTCAATCTTTAATGATTTTCCACGCTCCATTGTCATAAAATAAGGCGAGACAATATCTATCATCACCGCACCAAGTACCTTCCCCTTGTTTTCATCGGCAAATTTCAAGGTATAATTACCGCCAAAGGAATGTGCGACAAAGAAATATTGGTCGTGATAACCCAATTTATTCAGCGCCCTTTTTAAATCAGCGACTTCAGTTGATAGATTGACATTAACGGTATCTATACCACTTTTTCCGAAACCCGCCCGATCGTAGGTGATTAGTGGTGCACCTAATCTGGCTGATAGTGGGGCCAATAGCTGCTGCCATACAGAGGCATCGTTTCCGCCTCCTGATTCAAAAATGATGGGAGTTCCTTTTCCAGCTGTGATATTAAAATGTAAGCTATGCTGGCCAACACTGATCGTCGTATCTTTCGATTGCGCAAACAGGTCGAACGTGGCGAGTAACAGGAAAATAGAAAAGAAAATAGGCTGTATATGGATCATATTGAATTCATTAAATCTTAGCTCTTACATCATTCATTTTGAGCGTCATTGATAGGGCTTCTGTCTCGATCCAGTTGCTGTAATCTTCAATGGCTCTTAAACGCAGTTCATCTGTAAGATATCCTTCTATTACCATTTGTTGCGACTGGGCAACTTTGATCCAGATTCCAAGATTGGTCTGAAAATGATCATCGCCCCTTGTATAGGTCTGATCAGCATTGATCGTCTCAATGGCTGTAAATCCCTGTTGTTGGAGTAAAGTGGCGATTTCATCTGCCACACGATTGTTCATACCTGCGTCGGTACGCCATTTCAGAAAAGTTTGATAAAATTCCAGCATACTGGATGGAGGTGCTGGATTCCATTCGATCGCAGTATGGTTATAATCCAAAATCGAAAGTTGTCCCCCTGGTTTTAACCAGGATCTGAACCTTTTTAGTGCTTCAGGAATATCGCTTAGCCATTGCACGGTTCTTGCAGTCATAATCAGGTCAAACTGATGTGGTGGCTCATAACTGAAAATATTATCACAGACCAAGCTAAGATTGGCGGTATTAGCATAGTGTTGATTCCCGATATCAATAAAAGATTGGGTGTTGTCTAAACCAATGGCTATTCCCTCTTTAATAAGTGATGCGGCTTCATTCGTCAGTGTCCCTGTGCCACAGCCCACATCCAGAATAGTCAACCCCGGTTTTAGCAAAGGAAGGATAGTCCGGTAATCATTCGCGAGGGTTCGTCTTTCAAATATTTTATTTGCCTGCTGGTCTTTTCTGTCAATAAGTTTCTCTTTCATTTGATTGGTTTAGTATACTGTAAATATAATTTACTTTGGCAATGAAACAAAGCTGTTTTTTTGATCTTTCCAAGCTACCACTGGCAGGGATCATACAAATTCGTTACAAATCAATGCACTTTGGATCACAAATACAATGAGCCCAAGTTGAACTCCTAATTTAATGATCGCAAGTATATACGTCACAATTTGTTTGTTCGCGAACAAATTTATCACAGCGCTGTGATAAATTGAAAATAAAAAAATAAGGTTATAACCTATAAAAGCTCGTGATTATCGCTAAAAATCATCCGTGCGTTCAGAACGTAAGTTATTAAAGCGTATGTAAATGATGTGTTTTTTAATTCATAATTTTATTTTTAAACAAAATCCCTACGGACTTGTTAATATCCAAAACAACTATTTTATGAAGTATCTTTTTTCAATTATCTTAATTATCGTTCTCCTCCAAGGAGAGACTGATGCCTGCACCAGGGTGGTCTATAAGGGGCCGGATCAAACCGTTATTACAGCACGTAGCATGGACTGGAAGGATGATATAGCCGCTAATATTTGGGTATTTCCGCGGGGTATGCAAAGAAGTGGCGAAGTAGGCCCGCAATCGCTAACCTGGACATCACAATATGGAAGTGTGATTTCTAGTGCATGGGATATTGCGACCGTAGATGGGCTGAATGAAAAAGGACTAGTCGCCAATGTACTCTGGCTGGTCGAGTCTACTTATCCTAAATTTGATCCCGCCGGAACAAAAAAGGGGCTAGCGATCTCGGCCTGGGCACAATATGTACTTGACAATTTTGCGACGGTGGCTGAGGCGGTGAAGGTATTACAGGACGAACCTTTTGTCATTGTGAGTGATTATATTCCGGGTACCGAAAAGTTTACAACGGTACACCTGTCCCTCTCGGATGCAACAGGTGACAATGCCATCTTTGAATACATTAATGGAAAATTGGTTATTCACCACAATGCGGCATATACCGTGATGACAAATTCACCGGTATTTGAGGAGCAGCTGGCCTTAAACAGATACTGGCAGGGAATTCCGGGGACAATTATGCTTCCGGGTACCAATCGGGCTGCAGATCGTTTTGTGCGTGCTTCGTATTATATCAATGCTATCCCACAAACAGCGGATACACGAACCGCTGTCGCGAGTGTATTTAGTGTCATTCGTAATTGCTCTGTCCCATTTGGTATCAGCTCGGAAACTGAACCTAATATTTCCTCTACCCGATGGCGGTCAGTCGCGGATCAAAAGAATAAAGTTTATTATTTTGAGAATGTATTGACTCCGGGAACTTTATGGGTGGATCTTACTAAATTTGATTTGAAGAAGGGGGCTCCTACAATGAAGTTGGATTTAAAACAAGGAGTAGCAATTAATGGGATCTCAAATGGGCTATTTAAATCTGCCAACGCCTTTAAATTTATGGGTATATAGTAGCCGACTGGAAATATAAAAAGCAAATGGGGTGTCCGATATTTTTGGACGCCCCGTTTGCTTTTTTATTTGCTTTTCCTGCAGTCTCTTTTTCAAATACTCAATGCTCAGAAATGCTTTTAGATATAGATTAACTTGCCTTGCTTTTTATTTAACCGTGGTACCATCTGCGATTTCTTCATCGGCTTTACTGATGAGTCGCATGGTCGGACTAAGGTCACCAAAGACTTCGACCTGACCGTCAATGCTACGTCCTTTTTGCACCGGAACACGGCTTGTTTTGTTGTCTACAACGGCGATGACAAAACTGCCTTCACCGGAGGTAAAGACCGCTGTTTTGGGAACGACAAAAGTGCTATCCTGGGAAGTCAAAGGTAATTCAACTTCGGCAACCATGCCCGGAAGGAGCTTATTGTTTGTATTGTTAATGTCGATTTCAACTCTTTCAGATCTGAATCTGCTATCCAGCGCCCCGGATTTACGTGCGATCTTGCCTGAAAACTGTTGACCCGGCAATGACTTTACGGTAAACTGCAGCGGTTGATCTGCTGCCAGGAAGCCTGCGTATTGTTCGGGTACGGCAACGGCCAGGCGGAGCTTGCTCTGCTGTTGGATGGTCATGATGGGCATCTCCGAACCTCTGCCCGCTGGTCCGACATACGCCCCCTGATTGACATTACGTGTAGCGATAACGCCATCAAATGGTGCGCGTATTTCGAGGTAGTTCAGTAGGTTCTGTACCTCCGCATAGGCTGATTTTGCTGCCTGAAATTGAGCGAAATCAGCATTCTTTTTTGCTTCAGCGACTTCGAGATCCAGACGTGCTACGGTACCCTCAACTTTACTGGTTTCGAATAGTCTATCGTAGGTACTTTTAGTGGCCATGTAAATCGCTTCCTGCGACTTTAATCTTGATTTTGCTGCCGACAACTGTGAACTCAATTCTGGTGCCTCAAGTACAGCTAACAGCTGCCCGGCCTGAACCCGACTGCCAATGTCAACTTTTAATGCCCGTACATAGCTGCTCACTTTGGCATAAATTTCTACCTGTTGAAATCCACTGATCTCGCCGGGTATCTGCATTTTGTTTGTTAGTTTCTGTTTAGACGGCGCAAATGTTTCCATTACTGGACTTGCCGTTACCGCTGCCACTTTTTTGCTGTTTTCCTCAGCTGCGGACTGACATCCGGTTAAGTAGGCGAGTAGGCCTACTGCGGATAATATTTTTAGGAGATTGTGTTTCATGATAAAGGTTTTAATGCTGCGATATAATGTTTACTTTCTTCGTCTTCTGGATCTAAGGAGATCGATTGGGTGCTACTTTTCTCTTGTGCCCAAGCAAATATCAACGGTAAAATCACCAGTACGGCAAAAGTGGAGAAGAGTAAGCCTCCGATAACGGCACGTCCCAATGGTGATACTTGTTCACCACCTTCACCATGACCAATGGCCATTGGTAACATCCCGACAATCATGGCCAAACTGGTCATAATAATTGGACGTAGACGCAGGGAAGCTGCTTCACGTGCTGCTGCCAATGCATTTTGATTGTGCTTGCGAATATGCTCTGCATTGGTGATCAATAGTACCGCATTGGCGATGGATACACCCACAGACATAATAATACCCATATAGGATTGCATGTTGAGTGTTGAACCGGTCATTAAGAGCATCAGTAAGGATCCAAGGACAACTGCTGGTACGGTGGTGAGAACAACCAAGGATACTTTGAACGACTGAAAGTTGGCCGAAAGCATCAGAAATATCACAATAATTGCTACCGCCAGACCTGCCTGTAGGCTATCCATGGTTTCATTTAATACTTTTCCCAACCCGATTTGCTCCACTGAAAGACCGCGTGGAAGTTCGCCCAAAGCTTTAATACTACGTTGTACATCATTGGAGGCTGTTTTCAGATCCGTATGGTCGATATTGGCGGTGACAGAAATGTAGGGCATGGCACCTAGGTTGTCGTTCTCGCCATAAGTAAAGGAAGGTGTAATGGTCGCGATGTCACTCAAGATTGGCCGTGACGAATTTTTTAACAACGGAATTTCACCGATCTCTTTCTCGTCTTTCATTTTATCAATGGGAACCTGTACTTGCACATTGTAGGATAGCCCCGCTTTTTCATCAATCCAGGTATTTTTTTCAGTATAACGGGAGGACGATGTTGCCGCGATCAATGATCGGGTCACTTCTGCAAGGTCAATACCTAGCTGAGCGGCACGTACCCGGTCAATATTGATGTCATAGGACGGGTATTTGATGGATTGCGCTAGCTGCACATCCCTGAAATAGGGAATAGCTTTCAGTTCTTCGATTAATTTGCCCGCGTATTTTTCATTATTCTTTTTGTTTTTACCCGCTATCCGTACCTCGATCGGTGTCGGCGAACCTTGACTCAAGACTTTATCAGTGAGTTCGATCGGTTCAAAAGAAACCTGCACATCAGGAAGAGCGGCCTTGAGTCGCTTTCTGTATTCGTCGCGGAAACTGTCCATATCGTGGTGATAATCTTTGAGAGCGATCTGAAAAACGGCTTCATGGGGACCTGCCATAAACAGGTAGATCGGTGATACGGAGAATTGCCCGGGGTGTTGACCAATATAAACAGAGGATATGCTAATGTGTTCTTTACCGACCAGTTGTTCAAGCTCAGCTAATGCGCGTTTGGCCTTTTCTTCGGTACGTTCAATGCGGGTGCCTTCGACGGCACGCAGACGCATCTGAAATTGGCTCGAATTGACTTTTGGAAATACGTCCTGTCCAATCGTATTGAGCAAAACGAGGACCAAACTTATGGCACCAACCAGGTAGACGACGGTGATAATTTTCTTCTGCTTGAACAGTCGGTCGATCATTTTCATAAACCGATTTCTGAATCGTTCAAACAGGCTGATCTTGCCATCGTTGTTAAAATCTTCCCGTTCAACAAGAAGTTTCTTTTGATTCAGGGTATCTTGTTCGGATTCAATGGATAGACCTGTTTCGGCAAATTGAACTTCATCCGGATTCAGTCCTTTTGGATTTATTTTATGTGCACCGGTTTTGTGGTGATCTTTCATGAGCCAATTGGCCATGATCGGTACGAAAGTCTGTGACAGCAGGAAGGAGACAATCATCGAAAATCCGATGGACAAAGCCAGTGGTAAGAATAAGGATCCCGGAATACCTGTCATTGTAAAAGCCGGAGCGAATACGGCGAGGATACAGAGTAAAATCAGCAGCTTTGGCAGGGCAATTTCCTTACAGGCATCCCAGATGGCCAATGCTTTTGGTTTGCCCATATCCAGGTGCTGGTGTATATTCTCTATCGTGACCGTACTCTCGTCAACGAGGATACCGATTGCCAGTGCCAATCCGCTCAGAGACATTAGATTGATGGTCTGCCCAAATAGTTTCAGGAAGAGCACACCCGAAATAACCGAGATCGGAATCGTTAGGATAACGATTGACGCAGCTCTACGGTCGCCCAAAAATAATAAGACCATCAGACCGGTGAGTATTGCTCCGATAGCGCCTTCGGTGATCAGACTTTTGACGGAGTTGATGACATAGACGGATTGGTCAAATTCATAGGATAATTTGACATCCTCGGGCAAGGTATTCTGTATTTTTGGAAGTGCGGCTTTCAGATTTTGTACGACTTCCCAAGTGGAGGCATCACCGGCTTTGGCAATGCTGACGTAGACCGATCGTTTGCCATTGACGAGCGCGTAACCTGCCGTGACATCGGCACCATCTTTCACCGTAGCTATATCACCTAGATAGAGATTTTGTACTCCGCCTTTAAAAAGCGGGATTTTCTCAAAATCTTTTACATCCCGAATGGTGTTGTTGGTGGGTGTAATGTAGTTTTTATCTTTTATACGGACATTTCCGGCAGGTGCGGTCTGGTTGTTGAGTTTTAATGCTTCGACGACCTGATCGGGGGTCATGTTGTGACTGCGCATCAGATCGGGATCTACATTGACCTCGATGGTACGGGGACTGCCCCCAAATGGTGGCGGGGAAAGTAATCCCGGTATGGAGGTAAATGAAGCCCGAACATACACATTGGCCAGATCCTGCAGTTCGTTGTTGGAACGTTTATCACTGCTGAGTACAAGCTGCCCTACAGGGAGTGAAGATGCGTCAAACCGGATAATAAAGGGCGGTTGTGATCCAGGAGGAAAGGAGGCCTGGATACGATTAGCCAATGCACTCAATTCGGCTGCAGCCTGAGCCATGTTGGTGTCTTCGTAGTAGGAGATCTTCATTAAGGTCAGCCCCTGGATGTTTTTGGTCTCAATGGATTTGACCCCGTTGGCAAAAAGCAGGATATTGACGTAGTTTTTAGCAAAATAAGACTCCATCTGATCTGGAGAATAACCTCCAAAGGGGTGCGCAATATAAATAACAGGAAGGTTCATTTTGGGTAAAATGTCTACCTTGATGGTGCGTACTGCGCCTATTCCAAATACAATAAGTCCCATGACCAGTACAAGAATGGATATCGGCTTACGTAAGGCAAAACGTATTAAATTCATGCGGTGTTATTTATAGTTCTTTGTTGAAAATATCGAAATCTCCAGCTGCTGCGGCTTTCAGCAAAAGTGATTGCCACAGGTTGATATGGACGATTTCGCGATCTGTTTCGGCTCTATTAAGTGTGTATAGGGTTTGGGTGACATCCACAAGTGCCGCTAGACCGTTTTTGTACATAGCCATCTTTTGATTGTAGGCCTGTTGGGCGGCTGATACTTGTCGGGGGGCTTCGATATCGCTCTGTTGTGCTAATCTGATCTTAACGTCGGCGGCATCCAACTGTGCAACAAACTCTGCTGCGGTGGTTTGATATTCCTCCCGTAAAGCATCGTTGGTATGCCGTTGTGCGCTGATTTTTTTGTTGATTCGGGCGATTGTGGTTAAATTCCAATTGATCCCCAAGCCCAAAAGATAGTTTTGTCGGTTGGGACGGATACCATCCCAGTAGTTTCTTGTAAAGGCATGGAGGTCTGTTGTGTAATCGCTTTTGAAGCCAGAACCTCTTGCCTGGAAAACACCGAAAGCGGAGAGGGTTGGTAAAAATTCCTTGTTTGAAAGCTTCAGCTGTTGTTCGCCCACTTCAATCCGACTTTTGTAATATTGAAGTACCGGATTATTGTCTACCAAAGCTGGGTCAGTGCTCAGCAGCTGAGCCGGTGTTTTTGTTACCAGCGCAGTGTCAATCTGAAGGTCTGTTGCGTTGATCCCCATCAGTACCGTTAATTTGTTGTTTTGTTCCTTCACATTTTCTCCGGCCTGATTCAAACTGATCTTGGCACGGGATACCTCTGCCGAAGCCAATGTTGAATCGACACCGGGCAAAATCCCGTTTTTGGCTTTTGTCGCAGCGATGTTAAAGAATACCAGAGCGCGATCCAGGTTTTTCTGTTGATTTTTCTGGAGACGTTGGCTCGCCAGAAGATTCAGGTAGGCTGCGGCAATCTTGATCTTATGTTGGAATTGTTCTTGTTGAAGATCAATTTCCAGACGTTTGCTGTCCGCTTTGCTCAATTCAATGCGCTCTTTCCTACGGCCAAAGGTGTAGATATCCCAATTGATGTTGGCAAGATAAAGCGCTCCGAATGCGGAATTCCAATTTTGCTCCGGAAGTGCCGCACCCGAAGAAGCAACACCGAGTCCGCCAAATCCATACAGTGGACCATTCTGTCCATTGATGGTTCCATAGTCTTGTTGCGCTGCAACGGTCAAATTAGGCCAGAAGTCGCGTTTTACCTGTTCGTTGGTCTGTAGTGCTGACTGGACATAATACGCCTTTGCCTTAATAATTCCATAATTTGCAAGACCTTGGTCTACGGCATCACGGATGGTAAGCTTTTGTGCAAATGAGGTTGAGGTCGCAAGTGATACAGCCAATGACAACACTAAATTCAATTTCAGCATAGGTTATATATCATTTTATGGAAACGAAGATAAGACCATGCTTGCTGTAAAGTCCGTTTAAAATGATCTATAGCGTTTAAAAGTGACCAATTTAATTCGTCATTTATTTTTCGGTGGTTATAAACTTAATACTTTTACTTTGTAACAGATTTTTAACAAAACAAGGGATTATGAGAAAGGTGCTGGAGAATAAGATCATACAGGAAATTGCATTATTGATCTTTTCGTTTATCCTCTTTACGTTGAATGACTGGATCCTGATTTTAAGCTGGAAAGGTTTTTTAATGGGGGTGATCTATTTTTTGATCTTATATATCCATGCGCAGGTGAACCGTTTCTTTCTGCTGCCGCTGCTGCTGAAAAAGAATAAAGCTGTACTGTATGCGCTGTTCTCCATCGCAATGCTGCTGGTTTTTGCTCTCATTTTAAAAGAAATAACGGAAAATGTAATCTACAAAAATTGTTTTCTGTACAAAAATCTCGCTCAGAAAACATTCCATTATCAGGTCGGCGTATTATTGGGCTCGTTAATCTGTATTTTGGGCAGTATCCAATTTATTGAATTTTATCGCTTTCAGCGATTGAAAACACGACGGGAGCTGCTTTCTAACCAAACGCAATTGTCTAATTTGAAAAAACAGCTGAACCCTCATTTTTTGTTCAATACCTTAAATACCATCTATGGCATCAGCCTCAAATTTCCGGAACGTACTTCTGAACTGATTATCAAGGTATCGCAATTGCTGCGTTATCAAATGGAAAGTAGCGATAAGGAATTTGTGTCTATGGATGATGAGATTGACTTTATTTCGAGCTATATTGAATTGGAACGGGAACGCCTTGGGTATCGTACGAAGATTGACTTTGATTACCAGCGAGAGGAGGGAGTCAATTATCAGATTGCGCCAATGCTACTGATTACGTTTGTTGAAAATGCTTTTAAACATGGTACTTGTAGTATAGAAGATTGTTACGTAGGGATTTCCATCAGGATTGAAAAAGGGAACTTATATTTGCATGTGCGAAATTCCGTTCCCGTGAAAAAAAGGAACGTTTTTTCGGCAAAAATAGGTTTGGAAAATACGGTAGCACGATTGAAATTGTTATATCCTAACCGCTATCAGTTAAATACAAACGCCAGTAAAGAGGAGTTTGAGGTATCTTTAGTCATAAATCTTTAGCCATGGAGAAAAATCGTTGTATTGTGGTTGACGACGAACCAGCTGCACATTATGTATTGGTCAATTATATCGAAAGAAGCGCTGATCTGGAATTGGCTGCCCAATGTTACAATGCATTTGAAGCACTGGAATATCTGCGCAATAATAGGGTCGACCTGATTTTTCTGGATATTGATATGCCCGAAATCACTGGAATGGAGTTTCTGAAAATGTTGGACAATCCACCTAAAACAATACTAACAACAGCTTACTCGGAATATGCATTGGAAAGCTATGACTACGGCGTTATTGATTATTTATTGAAGCCGATATCTTTCCCCCGTTTTTTTAAAGCTGTTCAGCGCTTTCTTTCCTATACCGGTAGTCTGATCCCACAAGAGGAGGAACCAAAGACAATCAGTATCCGCATGGATGGACGGTTGATTGAGGTGAAGCTTGCTCAAATTGACTTTATTCAAAGTTTTGGTAATTATGTAAAAATCGTGACGCCCGCGCAGACCTATCTTACGGCCAGTACTACCCAGCAGATTTTAAAACAAGTACCTGCTTCCAAATTTGTCCGCATCCATAAATCCTATATCGCCTCGATCAATAAGGTCAGTAAATACGAGCATGGTATGGTGCAGATCAATGATATGAACCTACCCGTTGGGATTACTTTTAGAAGGGAATTACAAGAACGTCTCGGCAACAGATAAGATTACTCTTCCGATCGCACATGGGGCTGATGGAATACCGGGAAATTCATTGAATTTGCAATAAAGCAATACTCACTGGCTTTTTTGTGGAGGGCTATCGCTTTGGCGATCATTTCTGGTCGCTGTACACGGATTGAGGGGCTAAGTATGACCTCTTTAAAAAAGCCCTTGCCACTTTCCTCCTCCATCATTGTCCCTGTGGCATGGTCAATATACGATTCCACGATAATATTGTTGACCGAACAGAAATGAAGATACCATAGCATGTGGCAGGAGGATAGGGACGCAAGTAAGAGGTCTTCGGGATTGTGCTTGTTGGGATCCCCGCGAAATGCCGGATCAGAAGAACCCTGGATAATCACTTTGTCCTTTATGCTGATCTGGTGGCTTCTTTCGTAGTTCTTATAATGATCTGTACCACTGCCTAAATTGCCTGTCCATTCGACAGTCGCTTTATATTGATGTTCTTTCATCGAGAAATATTTTTAATAGCTAATCCGTTATGAAGTTATAAAATATCCGAAACATATTTCCAATAAAATCCGCTCGTCCATGGGGTTGCGCTGTTGTTGGCCATCCTCTATCCTGGCAGACCTCCTAGCTTTCTAAAGGGAATAAAACAATTGTCGGAAACCTTGGTTCGGATTTAGGGATAGACTATATTTGCTGTATATCAATCAGCATTATCCTATGGATCAAAAGCTATTAGCGGAGAGCATCCTGAATCAAATTGATCTTAATGCCCAAGAGAAGGAACTTTTCTTTTCTTTTGTCAAATTGAAAAAGGTCAAGAAGAAACAGGTTTTATTGTTGGAAGGGGATGTGAGCCGTTATGCTTTATTTGTCGTTTCGGGCTGTCTGCGCAGTTATTGTGTGGATGAAAATGGTAGTCCTTATATTCAGCAATTTGCTCCTGAAGGCTGGTGGATTGGGGATATGTATAGCCTTATTACGGGCAAGCCGGGGCATCTTGTTGTGGATGCAATATTTGATTCTGAAATCGCTATGATTGCCAAGGTGGATCTGAATAGGCTGTACAAAGAAATCCCGCAGTTGAATATTTACTTCAGAATACTTGCAGAAAACGCCTTGGTCTATTACCAAAGCCGTGCGATGGAAAACTTACGTTTGACCGCTAGGGAACGTTATGAACGATTTTGCACCCGCTATCCTAGCTTGATCGCCTGTTTGCCTCAAAAGCAGGTTGCAGCCTATATTGGCGTGACCCCCGAATTCTTAAGTAAGATGCTGAATCAATAAGGGCAGTTACCACTTTTCCTGTAGCAATGTCTCCAACTGACTGATTTCCTCCTGATACATTGTTTTCTTGCGTGTTCCAAAATAGAGGGTATTCTCCACAGGAGATTGTCCTTCCCAGACCAGTTTTATTTTGCCGGAAGCAATGGCTTCTGCACATAAAAAATCAGGAACAATGGAAAAGCCCTTGTTATTGCTGAGGCATCGTATAATAGAACTGATATTAGGTACAATGTAATTGGGACTGAAATCCGGATGTTCGCCAAAATGCGTTGACCAGAAATTCCTGAGATGATCCATATCCGCTGCGGTGCTGTACCATAGCTGTTTTTTTAATAGCATTGAGGCTTCCTTAATCTTGTTGTCGTGCAATAAGGCTTCTAAGTCCGCGGTGTCGGTCTGGCCACCCGCAATCAATACAATACGTTCTTTCGAAAAAGCCTGATAAATCAAATTCTGTTGATTACCCTTTTGTGGTGTAATAATTAAGTCAAGTAGCCCATTGTCCAGATCCTGTTGCATCTGCGGATATTCACCAAATTTAATGATCAGGTTAAAGGGGAGTTGTGCAATATGCTCCTCTAAGGTGTATTGAAAGGTTTCAAAACACATGCCGACACTGATGGTAATACGCTCATCCAGGGTACGTTTGTGAAAATGCTGCTCGCCTGTTTCAAGTTTCTTCAGTGGATCTATAATATAGTTGTATAGAATTTTACCTTTCTCCGTCGGTACCATCCTACGTGCGGACCTATCGAAAAGTTTGTGCCCGGTAAACGCTTCCAAAGAGTTGAGATGTAGACTCACACTGGGCTGTGAGATAAACAATTCCTGTGCCGCAGCAGACAGGGTACCGGTCTCATAGATCGCTTTAAAAGTGCGGAGCCATTCTAAGTTCCATTTCATATCTATTATTTTAATGATACAAATGTACAATTTAAATTATTTGTATTATCTATAATAATGATAGAAATTTGTGTTATCAATAATAAAAATTATAGAAATGAATATATTTATTATCAATGGCGGGCAGGAATTCGCACACTCAGGTGGTTCTTTTAATACCACAATTACGAATTGGACGATACAAACTTTAGTTAAAAACGGATTTGAAACGCGTGTGACAAATGTAAACGATGCATTTGATCCAATGGTAGAAGCAGAAAATTTTAAATGGGCGGATATTATCGTGTATCATTTCCCTGTATGGTGGTTTCAGGTACCTAATCGTCTGAAGCTTTATATCGATGAAGTTTTTACCGCTGGACACAATAATGGAATCTATCGGAGTGATGGTCGTTCACGCAAGAATCCCGCAATCAATTATGGTACCGGTGGATTGATGCATGGGAAAAAGTATTTTGTGACCTCGAGCTGGAATGCGCCAGATACTGCATTCACCATGGAGGGTGAGTTTTTTGATCAACATTCTGTTGACGAGGGGGTTCTGTTCGGTTTTCATAAGATGAATCAATTTGCGGGACTGGAAAGTATCGGAAGTTTCCATTTTCATGATATGGAGAAGGGGGCAACGCAGGAACGTGTAGACAATTACGAAAAAGAGTATAAAGAATATCTGGAAGAAGTATTTTATTTTGAGAATCAATTATCATGAGGATTTATATAACCGCTATTTTAAAAGCAAATCCGTTGTATCGAGATGAAGTCAGGGCTACATTGCAACATATGGTCCAAGAAAGCCGCAAAGAAGCCGCTTGTATGCAATATGACCTACATCAGACGACAGACGATGAGAATCAGTTTATCTTTTATGAAATTTGGGAAAGCCGCGCGGGACTGGAACACCACAATCAGCAACCTTATATCCTGGCATTCGGACGCATGGCGGAGGAGAAGTTGCAAGAGACGCCGCAGATTTATTTAATGGAGAGGATAGCCTGACACTATTTTGGTAAAGTCAGGGGACTGGGTGAAGGATAAAATGGACTGTTATTAAAAATATTCGGATCATTCGTGTTTGCGTTGTCAGCGACAAGCTGCTATTTATCAACACGAATGATTCTATTGGTCCCTTGTTCTACGCCAATGGTCAGCTTATTTCGCTGCTTTAAACTCTTTTGTAAAAGGCTTAACTCATCTTTTCGTTCACCATTTTTGGTGTCTAACCAAAAAGAAGCGGCCATCATACCGATCTGTATCCTATAAACTGAATCCTGATCAGGGACGACCTGTTCAATGACCTGATTTTCATACCAGATCAAATTCTCGTCATTCTTTTTAACAGAACAGGAGAATAGCACAAGACCTACGATTAATAAGATGCTTCCGCTCAAAAGATACCTAAGTTTAAAATCCATCTGCATGTTGTTTGATAACTAAATCTACATTTTTTTCTTTACCTCAGCGCTAAAATATTGTATAAATCTGATGTTTGATGAATTATTTTTACCAATTAAATCCTACGAGGTGAATACAGATTACAGTTGATGTCTATTGCGTGTTTGGGTTCCTTACTTGTGCGGTCTCTTTCAAAAGCTATTTTTTCTTATACCGATAGGTAGCTTCTAGATGATCAAGAAATTGAAATAGCTTATAGTTCATTTCGGTATAGTCGTAACCGCGGATTTGATCCGGGGTCTGGACAAACCTGTGCGCCTGGCTTTTGTGCAAAAGATCTTTTTCTGCTTTGATCAGCAGTTCAACAACTTCTGCATTGAGTTCCATATGGCATTGGAAACCGTAGACCAAATCGTTGTATTTTACAATCTGTCGCGGGCAACCTGCACTGGTCGCGAGTACCTGACTGCCCGGACTGAGCCCCGGCATGTCATTATGCCAATGACCGACAGCAAGGGATTTGCCAAAATGCTGTATTTTCTTGTCCTGTAAACCGTCTTCAGTCAGTTGGATCGCAAAAACGCCTATTTCTTTTTCCGGACTCGGTTCGTAGGTTGCTCCTAGCGCCTCACCGATCAATTGTGCTCCCAGACAAACGCCGATGACGGCTTTACCAGCATGGATGCATTGCTTAATCAATGCAATTTCAGCAGGTGCATCATAATAGGGATATTCTTGTGGAGACGAATCTGGACTTTGGGGCCCACCCATAATAACCAAT
This sequence comes from Sphingobacterium sp. UBA7625, assembly GCF_002484085.1. Classification (NCBI taxonomy): domain Bacteria; kingdom Pseudomonadati; phylum Bacteroidota; class Sphingobacteriia; order Sphingobacteriales; family Sphingobacteriaceae; genus Sphingobacterium; species Sphingobacterium sp. UBA7625. The sequence goes on along the minus strand of NZ_DLJD01000031.1, from coordinate 44,070 downwards.
AGGTCTATCGTCACGCTATCTTGCGGTAGCGTTTCATTTTGATATACCCTAGAGAAACTCGTTTTATGTTGTCGTGATAACGCCCATTGTAAATAGGCTCCTGGAGCTTCAAAATCTTCATGTTGGATAAAATGCACATTCATAAGCTATATTTATAGATCAGATTTTCTATTCCATTAAATTCTCGTTCCAATAGTAATTATCGGGCGTATTTCGCTGTCCGAATATTGCTGTGCCTACCCGCACAATAGTTGCGCCCTCTGCAATCGCAATGTCCAGATCTCCGCTCATTCCCATGGATAATTCTTGCATTGTCACGTTCGGGATGTCGAGCCTGATAATTTCTTGTTGAATCTGTTTGAGCAACTGGAAACACTTACGCACTCGGTCAGCCTCGGCACTCAGCAGACCGATCGTCATCAGGCCTTTTATATGTAAGGTATTGAAAACCGAAATCTGCCTGACAAGGTCAATGACCTGATCTGGAGCAGCACCATATTTACTCTCCTCGTAAGATGTATTTACCTGAATGAGTATATCTATTGTTTTATTTTCGGCTGTGAGCCGCTGATGGAGCTTTTGAGCTAAATCGAAGCGATCTATGGAATGCACGCAGGAAACATTATACTTAAGGATTTCTTTGATTTTATTGGTCTGCAAGTGTCCAATAAAATGATTGCTGTGTGGAATCTCTTTCAGATCTTCGTATTTCTCCTTTAGTTCCTGCACCTTGTTTTCGCCAATTAAGGTCTGTCCGGTTTGTAAAGCGATTTTTATGCGCTCTGCTGCGACAGTTTTTGTTGCGAGCAATAATTTTACTTCTTGTGGGTCTCTGCCGTTTTTTTGGCAAGCTTCTTTGATCCGATGCCGTACAGTATTTATATTGTCGATAATGGTTGAATTCATTTTTTTGAATTAATTGTTGGTCCAATTTTTTTTCATCATAATATCGGTTTGTTCATCATCACCCAATCTGAAAATATGTTTATCGAAGGCGACAAAGCCATTTTTTTGATAAAAACTGATTGCACGAAGATTTTCCTCCCATACCCCCAACCAGATGAACCGAACATTTTTTAACCGGGCAATATCCAATGCTTTTTCATAAAGAAGCTGTCCTACTTTTTTTCCATGAAATTCTTGTAATACATAGATACGTTCTATTTCCAGTGCATGCTCATGTTGTAATTCTGTTTGCGCCTGTTCACTGTTTATTTTGAGATAGCCAATGACCCTATTATCGAGTTGCGCAAAATAAAACTCCGACCCTTGATTGCTCAATTCAGCCAATAGTGTTTCATTCGAGAATTTTTCCGCCATGTATTTCGTCATATTATCTGCTGTATTGGCTTCAGAAAATGCCTCGATAAAGGTCTGCTGACTTATACTTTGCAATAGATCAATATCAGTCATTTTCACTTTGAGAATTTTTATGTTTATTGAATTTTTGTCCATGTGAATCTGTGTAATAAATTAAGACTGTAAGTTTCTGATAGATTTAGCGATGCTCTTTTCGACAGAATTGCCCCCTTTCTCTAAATGTGTAGCTATACGTTCCCTTTCGGCGGGCGCTTTGTTCTGACTAATCTTTTTTTGCCCCTGTAGATCCGTTACCTCCAGCTCAAAGGCAACAATACCTCGCATCATGCCTTTTTTAAAACGATCGGACAGTCCTTGCCATTGGTTTAAATAAGCACTGTCGTAGGTCTTGATCATTTGTTCAAGCACTGCTATCTTTTCGTCCTCATTGTTTATAATCCGTGCTGTTCCGTAGGCATGTACAGCGATATAGTCCCAGGTTGGGACGCTTTCCTCCTTGTCGTAATGCATGGGGGATATGTAGGCATGTGGTTCCGAAAAAATAACCAACGAAGTGTTTTCTACAATATAATTGGCTTGCTCATTTGCAACAGCAAAATGCGAACTTAAAAAGAGCTTATCAGCATGTTCGTTGATCTGAAAAGGAAGTTGCGTCGCTATCGGAATATTGTTTTTAATGGATACAATCGTTGCAAAACTATATTCTTTCATAAATGCAAGCTGTTCCCTATAGTCTTCAAATTGAAAATGTCTGGGTACGTACATACAAGGGTGTTTTTGTGATTACAACAAAAATAGGGCTAAAGTGATTGGAGTAAATGGTCCAACTCCAATAAAGTGGCTGGTCCAGTGACAACACTATACGCATTCTCGTGAGGTTGAGTGGCCGGACGGTACTGTCGCTGCCGAACTGATGTATGTGTTGATTTTATAATGGTCAGCTAACAAGGCCTATTTTATTTTACCTTGTTAGCTGGCAAATTTTTTAGCGCCACCCACACAGAGTATGACACCAATGGTAACGAATAGCATCCCGATATTGACTTCTTCGTGAAGCAGACTGGCGGCTAAGATGAGACCAAAGAAGGGTTGAAGGAGCTGGAGTTGACCAATAGCAGCAATTCCACCCTGGGCTAATCCTTTATACCAAAAGATAAAACCGATAAACATGCTAAAGAGGGAGACATAAGCAAGACTTGTCCAAGCTGCAATACCTACGTTTGCCACCGTTGTTGGAAGGAAAATAAAAGTCAGGGGCAGAACCACCGGCAATGAAAACACCAATGCCCAGGAAATTACCTGCCAACCGCCCAATGTCTTTGAAAGCTTGCCCCCTTCGGCATACCCCAGTCCACAAAGAATAACAGAAAATAACATCAGTATATCTCCGACGGGGGAGGAAGATATGCCTTGCTTGAGCGCATATCCAACTACCAAAAGACTGCCAAATATCGAAAAGATCCAGAATACCGGGCGGGGACGTTCGCTACCACGAATGATACTAAAAACTGCGGTCGACACAGGAAGTATACCTACAAAGACAATGGAATGTGCGGAGGTCACATAACGTAGGGCCAGGGCGCTCAATAGGGGAAAGCCAATGACTACACCCAAGGCCACAATACCAAGGGACAAAAACTGTGTTTTTTGAGGAAATTTCTCCTTATTGATCAATAATACGATCAGTGCAAGCATGCCTGCGATGGTAGCGCGGGCTACCGTTACAAAGAACGGATCCAAATCTAAGACTGCTATCCGTGTCGCTGGCAGTGAGCCACTAAATATAATTACACCAAGTAAACCGTTTAGCCAACCGTTTGATGATTTTGTCTCTCCTGTATGAATGCCCATTGTCCTGTGATCTAAATTTTGATACAAATCTCGTGAATAGTTAAGGTTGAGTACAGTTACAGTTTTTGTTTAATTGATGGATACAGTTATATTTACACAATGGGAAAAGACTTTTTGTACAGTGTTTTGGCGCAAAATATAGCAAGTAAAATAAAAAATGGTGTTCTCAGGCCCAATGAACGGTTACCATCCGTGCGTATGTTGAGTAAGGAACATGGCATTAGTATGAACACAGCTAAGCGGGTATTTCTCGCGTTGGAAGCGCAATCACTAATTTATTCGATACCACAGTCGGGGTATTTTGTTAACGCATTGAATCAGCACAAATTACAGCTACCCGAAACAGGTCAAATACAGCTTATGGCGGATAGTGTTGAGCCCAATGAGCTGATCAGTAATGTCTACGCGAATATGGGCCGTAAAGACCTCACCTTGTTTTCCATCGGTGTTCCCTCAGGGGACTTACTGCCTTTAGCGAAATTAAAAAAGGAAATTGTACTTGCAAGCCGGGTATTAGATGCTGGTGGCGCTGAATATGAATCTTTACAGGGGAATTTGAAATTGCGGAGGATGGTAGCAGCGCGCTCCCTGGGTTGGGGCGGGGGATTGACAGCGGATGATGTTATCACAACGAATGGCTGTATGCACGCTTTGTCGCTCTGTCTGATGGCGTTGACCAAGCCGGGAGATACCATTGTGCTGGAGAGTCCCTGTTATCCCGGTATTTTGCAGTTGGTCCTAAGTTTGGGATTAAAAGTCATTGAATTGACCTGCGATCCAATGTCAGGAATTGATATCCATGCCCTTGAACGTCTATTGCCCAAAATCAATGTTTGTCTGCTTGTACCAAATTTCAATACCCCATTGGGCTATTGTATGCCTGATAAAAATAAAAAGGAAGTGGTCAGGTTACTCGCCAAGTATGCTATTCCGCTGATTGAAGATGATACCTATGGCGATATCTATTTTGGCCGCGAACGTCCCAAATGTTGCAAAACATTTGACGAAGATGGTAACGTGCTATGGTGTGGCTCGGTATCAAAAACATTGGCCCCCGGCTACCGGGTGGGCTGGGTTGCGGCAGGTAAATACAAGGATCAGGTGCTCCGTCTGAAATTAATCCATGCCTTGTCGTCGACAACATTGATTCACGAGGCGGTGGGTAATTTTTTAATGACCGGGAGATATGATCATCATCTTTATCATCTTCGGAAAACATTGCTGGAAAACTATCAACGATTTGCCAATGTGATCGCGGAATCTTTTCCGGAAGGGACGCGGATCAGCAGACCCCAAGGAGGATTGGCATTGTGGGTAGAGTTGCCAAAAAGCATTGACACAACAAAGCTTTACAACTACGGATTAAAAAAGAAAATAAGTATTGCTCCGGGAAGAATGTTCACCCTTCAAAATCAATTTCAAAATTGCATGCGCCTTTGTTTGGGACTACCTTGGACAAATGAACTGAGATTTGCCCTCGTTCAATTAGGGAATTTAGCAAAGATGATGCAACATGCCAATAAAACTGATAAAGAAATCTAGGGTAGCTCTTATGTATGCGTTTTGAAGATGGCTGAATTGGCGCCGGGAAGATCGGGGAATACAAGGGAGGACCGGCTGCAATTTGATATAAATTGCATATAAATTGATACGAAGCGGCTGCTGAATGTCAGTTATTCCAACGTTATTTGTTGTTAAGCGTATTTTTTTTTGAAGCATGTATAATGACTCTTTTTTATGCCTGAAAACAGCTACGTCGCTAATTTTATCAAAATATATGATTAAACCCTTTAAAAAACCTATTTTTAAGATGAACAAACTCGGAAAAGTGAGTTTTTGTTGCTTGCTGGCTTGTATATCAAGTTTTTTTGATGCGCAGGCACAACAACGAAAAGCTCCAGCCTATCCATTGATTACCCATAATCCAAACTTTAGTATCTGGTCAATGACGGATCAGCTGAATGCTTCGACCACCAAACACTGGACGGAAGCGGATCATTCACTGCTCGGACTGATCAATGTTGATGGTCATATCTATCGTTTTCTTGGGAAGGAGGAACCCAGTTATAAAACGATTCTTCCTACGGCGGAGGATCAGCCCTTTACTGTACAATATACTGAGGCTAAACCGGCGGGAGACTGGCAGTCTTCTTCTTATCAGGCCAGTGACTGGAAATCAGGTGCTGCCCCCATAGGAGATGATCAAAGACATGTCAAGACGTTGTGGAAATCAGATGATATCTGGGTGCGCCGTGCCTTCAATGTGACCGACCCGCAACGCATCAACCAACTCTTCCTGAAATTGAACCATGACGATAACGTGGTGGTATTTTTAAATGGAAAAAAAGTTTATGAAAAAGCAGGTTGGACAAATAGTTTTCAATACCTGCCCATAAATAAATCTGATCTCAAAGCTGGACAGAATCAGATTGCTGTCCACTTACGAAATACTGCTGGCGGCCGTTATCTTGACTTTGGCTTGGTCGATAAGCTTAAAGAGAGCGGGCCTAAAATACAGACTGCCGTACAGAGGGATGTGGACGTAACAGCCACGCGTACCATATACAACTTCCAGGCGGGCAATGTTGACCTGAAACTGACCTTTACATCGCCGCTATTAATGGATGATCTCAATCTATTGGCTAGACCTGTATCCTACATTACGTATCAGGTAAAGGCAAATGATGGAAAGCAACATGCTGTTAAAGTCTTTTTAAGCGCGGCATCCAATATCGCGGTGTATAAACCATCACAAGAGGTCGTTGCTGAAAAATATGAGACTGACAAATTAGCTATTTTGAAAGCAGGAACAGTCGAACAACCTATGTTGCAAAAAGGAGCCGATGATATGCGTATCGACTGGGGGTATTTTTATGTCGCTTCCCCAAAAGCGGATCAAGCCCAACAGTTTGTAAGTCCAATGGCAACGGCAGTGGACGACTTTAGAAAAGGGAATACGAAGTCAACAAGTACAAGGGGAACGGCATTATCATTGAATACGATCATTCCTTTTGGGAAAGTGGGCAACAAAGAAGTTGAACGTTTTGTTGAACTTGGGTATGATGAAATTTATGCAATCCAATATTTCAAAAAAGATCTGCGGCCCTGGTGGAATAATTCGGGTAAGGAAACCATCGAAAATCAGCTCACCTTAGCGGCCAATGAATATCGTTCCGTGATGGACAGGTGTGTTGCTTTCGACAAGGAGGTCTATGCCGATGCATTGAAGTCTGGTGGAAAGGAATATGCCCATTTAACAACATTGGCTTATCGGCAAAGTATTGCTGCCCACACGCTGGTAAAAAGTCCACAGGGCGAATTGTTGTGGTTATCAAAGGAAAACAACAGCGGTGGCTTTATTAATACCGTCGATGTCACTTATCCATCTGCACCTTTATACTTGATCTATAATCCGGAATTGTTGAAGGGCATGTTGACTGGTATCTTTTACTTTAGTGAAAGCGGCAAATATCCTCACCCCTGGGCGGCACATGATTTGGGGACATATCCATTGGCCAACGGGCAGACTTATGGCGAACCGATGCCTGTTGAAGAGTCTGGAAATATGATTATTTTAACGGCAGCGATTTCGAAAGTACAGGGGGATGCAAGCTATGCAAAGAAACATTGGAAGACGCTTACCACTTGGGTAGACTATCTTGCAAAAGATGGTTTTGACCCTAAAACACAATTGTGTACGGATGATTTTGCCGGTCACCTTGCCCGCAATGCAAATTTGTCGGTGAAGGCCATCGTGGGGATTGCCTGTTATGCACAGATGGCCGAAGCGATCGGTGAAACTGAGACTGCCAAGAAATATCGTGCCATCGCCGAGGAAATGGTGCCAAAATGGATGGAAATGGCCGATGCTGGAGACCATTATGCGCTGACATTTGACAATAAAAATACCTGGAGCCAAAAATATAATCTGATCTGGGATAAAGTGTTGGGACTAAATTTGTTCCCACAGAAAGTCTATAATACGGAAATCAAATATTACCTCACCAAACAAAGCAGATTCGGAATTCCGTTGGATAGCCGAAAAGCGTATACAAAAAATGACTGGATTTTGTGGACTGCAACATTCGCACCGACACGGGAAGAATTTGAAGCTTTGGTACACCCGGTTTACAACCATGCGATCCAAACAGAATCACGTGTTCCACTAAATGATTTTTACGATGCGAATACAGGGATACGTGAGAATTTTAAAGCACGTAGTGTCGTAGGCGGTTTTTATATGAAGCTCTTATCGGATAAACTTCAGCGAAAATAAGCGGCGAACATACCTTAATTCAAATTAAGTTTTTTATAAAAGAGCTCGGCATTCCACCGGGCTCTTTTCCTTTTCGCTGCCTTCTGTTCCCGTGTTTGTGCGCTCCCTCAGATTCCCGCCAACGAGTCAATGTTTGAACGCTCATTTTCACTTGTTGGAGGTCTTCTTTATCTTTTTGCGCTAGACTATAAATTTTTAAAAATCACTGATTTCCGTTATCTTGTGGATACATTGAAAATGTATCTTTGGCTAAGTCTCCTGTTGCGTAAAGCCAATTTGTTAGTTGATAGCGAGTTGTGCCGTGACAGGATTGTCAGTTTTAATAAATCGGAATCATTATGTTTAGACATTTAAAATTAATTGACGGATCATCGGATAAATTCTGGCAAATAGAAACTAATGGAAATAGTCATACGGTAACTTACGGAAGAAATGGTACCGACGGACAATCGAAAACAAAAAACTTTGATTCAGCAGAAAGTTGTTTGAAAGATGCGGAGAAATTGATTGCCGAGAAAATAAAAAAAGGTTATTCGGATGATGGTCTGGCCATTGTCGCTCCCTCGGAGAAAAAAGGAGGCGGCCAATCCAAGCAAGTTATTGCCGATGAATACCTGGAACTTATTCGTCAGACAAATATTGATGGTCTGCTTCCATTTCTTGAGCGACATTTAAAAGGGAATGTCGAGTTTATCAAAAAAGAAATACGAAAAGCAAAGAAATATTGGCTAACGTGGACGGATCTTTCCAAAGAGCCGGAATTCAAACACCGGTCTAATCATAACTGGGGACAGCGTGGCGATAGGGCCCAACAACGGCTGATCGCCTTAAGTGCTTTGGCTACTTTTTCATTGAGCGATACAACGACCTGGACGGAGTTGATTGATCTCCTGAATTCACCAAAAGATCCAGCCGTAAAAAAGGTGTTGGACTGGGCGAAACCGAACTGGCTGGCAGGATATGCTGCCGAACAACTGGTTAAAAATGAATGGATGGCAATTACCTATGACAACATCCGTTTATTGGAAGAGTGGGGCTACTTTGAGTTTAAACCTGAAGTCTATGCGCGTTCATTGGGCAACGTCCCAAATCTAGGTTATAATGAACCGGAGAAAAAAGTCTATTTGGATAGATTGATTGAAGACGAGAAGGCTTATACACGGGATGTTCCCTTGTTACTAGCCTATGAAACGAATCTGCAAAACAACCATTTGCATTATGATTATCAGACGCAGGAATTGGAGCTGGTATGGGACTATGTTTTCCCGAGATTATTGGAACAAGGGAAATTGGATACTGATCTTTTTATACAACAACTCTTTGAAACACAGACAAAAGATTGGAATATTAATCTCAAAAGCTTTTTCCGAAAGCTTCTGACGAAGTTGAATATCGATGATGAGGTGATTTTGCTCCATCAAAACCATCTTTTCCCCTTGTTGCATCATGAACAGGCTGCGGTCGTCAATTTTGCCATTGATCGACTGAAGCCCTTGATCGGAAGGTCGGAATTGGATAGCACCGAGCTTTTATCTTGGTTGGAACCTGTTTTTATGCGCAGCGATTTGAAAGGGGGGATCAAGACGCTTCTGATCCAATTTGACAAATGGTTGAAACAGGAAAGGGAACTTGCGTCGCCTGTATGTTCGGCGATTACTCCTGTCTTTATGTTATCTGATCTTTCGCTACAGGAGCGGGCGGCAAAATTGATTGCCAAATATGCTGCTGTGGAAGATGAGGAGATTAAAATGAGGTTGACAATGTATGCTACGCAACCCATGGGGGATGTCAGTACCCTGCTAAATCCTTGGATGGAAGAGGCTCCGTTGAGTGAAGCAGAAGTATTGTCTCCATTGAGGGGAATGGATGAAGCGTATAAATATGAAGCTCCAAAAGGGAATGATATACAACTAGATCAACCAATCACTTATCTGGCCAATTGGAGTGATATCTTATTTCATTGGGGAAAGATAATAAAGGGCGGTGATCCATTGGATATGGAATTGCTTATCCATGCCTGGTTAACCAAGCAGGATGAATTCCCGGCCGATTATATAAAACAACTGGATCCTTATCTGAAACAGTTAAAGAGCGGTTACAACGAGACTTCGTATGCTAGTCTATTTGGGAACGTGCTGCTAAATATTATTTATCAACCCAAGACCATATATCGTTATAAGAGCCGTTATAACAGTGAATTTAGATCGATTTCTATTTTAGATCATTTACTGGCTTTATTTCAAGGTCGCTTGCAACAACATATTGCTGTTTCACTGCTCAGTACACCGAGTCATGCGCCTTATTGGGTGTCGCCCGAGGTCTTAATTGATCGGATCATTGCACATGAGCAACAGGGCATTGCTATAGATCCTGTGGATATGGCTATTGCAATCAGTAGGATGCCGCGCATACCAGGGGCGGATAACAAAGCACAGTTACAACATATCCAAACCGATATATTGCGCGAGTTGTTGGGTTTTGCGTTGGGCTATACAGAGCAGATCAAGGTTGAGGAGGGAAAAAACTGGCTTCAACGTTTATTTAAAAAAGAAGGTGATGAAAAGGAATGGCAGGCCGTATGGGCGACGACTGCGCGGACACGGTGGCCGGAAGGGAAGTTTTCAGCATTTGAGACTGGAGCCTTGGCCGGTTTTCCTTTTGTGGTCGAACCCTATCGGCCCGGTTATCAGATTAAGCCAAATTACAATACGAGCTACGATTATAGGACAAAACAGAATGAGCAATATTTGGTCGGTCAGGAATTGACTTTTCCAATGCCTGCTTATCAGGATACACCGACACCATTATTGTATGCAATGGATGTTTACGCTACCCGGAAAAATGAATATTTTTATTATGTGAGCGACGCTGACATCCGTTATTTTTTTAGCTTGACTCCCCAGGTGGCAGAACCGCTAAGTCTCGTGCTAAATTACCGTTTCAATTCCTATTCGTTGGAAACTTCGAAGACCATACCGGCGCTGCTGACGGCCCTGTTGGATTATCATGGCGCCACTGATCCAAGCACACAGTTGTTTATCGCCTGTAGCTTGTTGACGAAAGAAAAGAATACACGTACTTTGGCAGCGGAATTGGTCTTGCAATGGGTGGAGAAAGGAAAGCTGGATGTTCAGACACTGGGTGAATATCTGGGCGATTTAATAGGCAGGGCATATGCACCTATAAATCGTTTTCTGGATTTGTTTGAGGTAGTCCGTGACATCAGCCCTGTGCACAACGATGCATTATATCAACTTTTAAAAAATCTGTTGTTACGTGTCAGCTGGGAAACAAAAATGCCAGCCAATTTTAAAAAATTGATCGAGCAAACTTACGACCTTGCGCTTCGTCTGGGCAAAAAAGATGAAAAACAACTCATGGAAACAATCGCGGAATGGGAAAAAGTTGCAGCGTTAAAACCCATTGTATTAAAATTTAAAAAACTATAAAATGGCATTAAAAGATTTAGAGGTGAACTTTGCACGGCCTTCGGTGCTTGCCGAACGAAATGGGATACAACAGCTCGTACTTGCTCATCAGGCGGAGCTGCAAGATGTCAATGAGGTTCCCTGTTTTTTCTGGGGCAAATTGGTTGATCCTTTATTGAGTTCAAAGTGTTTACTGACACTATCTAAGGTGGTTCGGTCGAGTTTTGGCCCCGTACCGCCAAGTTTAAGGGATCCAATTGTTTCTGCCGGAACGGAACAGCTTCGTTTTGAAGGTTTTTCCTCTTGTAATGGTGTTTATGCGCGACTGGATCTTTTGGAAGAGGCGATAGACGGGGAGTTTTTGGCTGCGGGTACGACAAATGTGGATTTTAACGAACCGATGTTAAATGCATTGAATAGTATCAAAAAAACGGAATCGATGGTGATGGGCGTTGGAGAAAAGGAAGTTTCACTGCATAGCGATGGAGGAACTGTCGTAGAAAGAAAGGTTACCCTACCTGTGCGATGGATCAAAGGATTGACCAGTGTACAGTGGTATCTTGCAGCGATGGAAGAGGTTTTTGTCTTACAGAAATTGCAGGTCGTCCAGTTATTTCAAACTATTCCACGCGGGGCAGTCAAAGGGAATTACTATCTAAGCAAAAGGGGCAACAAATTCATGTTTTCACCGTTGAAAAGTGCCGATGCAGTACAAATTGGTGGTATTCAACGCCTTCGTTTATTGGAGTCATTGTTACCTTATGTTGACCTCATACGTGTATATCAGGCGGCAGGAGGTGAATGTGTCTGTCTGGTGGCCGATTTTGGGAAAATGCGCATGACCCTGGCGCTCTCTCCGGACAATTATCGCGGGTTTTCGGGTGAAGGGAATGTATTGGAAAATATGGTTCAGGAAGTTCCGCAGGAATGGATTTATGGACTTAACAGCTTACTGAAATCCAATGAACTATTTAATCCAACTCTGCTGTCTATAGAACATGATATCGCCTTTGATACCATGGATAGCCTAACGGCCTCATTATCTTCCATTGGGTTATTGGGGTATGATATGCATGAGGCAAAACACTATTATCGACGCCTGCCATTTAAAACAGAACGCATATTGTCGCTTAACCCGCGTCTAAAGAATGCAAAAAAATTATTGCAAACGGATAGTATACAGATTATACGGCGGGAGGGACGGATATTGGAGGCTCGAGTAGAGGGGTCGGGTGTGCAGCATACCGTTTTGATTGAAGGCGAACAAGCGCGATGTACCTGCAATTGGTATACAAACCATCAGGGAAAACGTGGCGTATGCAAGCATGTCCTGGCGGTGAAAATGCAATTAAAAGATTGATATGTTTTAAGTCTGCAGTCGAATAAAATCGCACAGCATTCAGACGCATCCAAACAGATTGCTCAAGTCTCTGGAGCAATCTGTTTGGATATTCCCTGTGTCGGTAAAATGTAGGAATGGGAAATTATTCGTCTTTCAAACTATTGACCGGATTTATTCGTCCTATTTTTAGCGCATGGTAAAAGATGGTTCCAAATGCAATCAACATGCTGGTGATTCCTGCAAATATAAATGTCCAAACCTGGATGCTGATTCTGTAATTGAAGTCCTGTAACCAAGTGTTCATTGCCCACCAGCCGATAGGACAGGCGATTAGAATGGCTATGAAAATAAGTTTTATAAAATCGGCGGATAGCAATTTTATAATTCCTGGCAAACTGGCTCCAAGAACCTTCCGGATGCCGATCTCTTTTGTCCGTTGCTGGGTCACAAATGCGGCAAGTCCAAATAAACCCAGACAGGCAATAAATATAGCCAAACCTGCAAAGGTTGAAACAATAACCTGAGTCCGTTGTACATCTGCATATAACATGGCGAAGCCATCATCCAAGAAGGTATATTGGATCTTTTGATTTGGAGAGAATTTGTTCCAGACGGCGGTAATTTCCTGAATACTCTGCTCCATTTTGTCTGATTTGAGTTTGATGGACATCATATTCGGGCTACCACCAATGACCAATGCCAGCGGTTTCACATCCTCATTACGCATGTTTCCAAAGATAAAATCTTCGACCACGGCAATGATTGTATAAGATGCATAATTTCGAATTTTTGCACCAATCGGATTTTTGATGTTCAACTCTTGAACCATCTTCTGATTGACTATTATCGCCGCGGAATCTGTTGGCATGTTCATGTTGAAATTACGGCCTTCGAGGATTTTGATCCCGAAGGTGGAGATATAATCATCATCAACAATCCAGTTCTGACCGCCTACACCCACGTCTTGATTTTGTCTACCATCGTTCCAAAATGAATTTCCGTTACGTTTTACACCGTCCATCGTAACGGGTAGATAATCACCTATAGAGACAGATGCCACACTGGACAGTTCCTTTAATTCATTTTTTAATAACCTTTGCTTTCCATCCAATGTGCCCGTTCCTCTTAATATGAGCACTTGCTCTTTATTGAATCCTAGGTCTCTATTTAAAATATATTTTATTTGTTGGTTGATGACCAAGGTGCCAATGATCAGGATGATAGATGTTGCGAACTGGAAGATAACAAGTCCATTTCGAAACCAGTTGCGGCTAGATTTTAAATTTACGTTTCCTTTTAAGACAGCAATCGGCTTAAATTTAGAAAGATACATCGCAGGATAAATTCCAGATACAATAGCTATCAATAAACCGAAGATGAAAAGGGTGGGGATGAAATACCAGGTCGTCCAAGGAAAAACTAAGGATTTGCCGGCAATCTGATTAAAAAAGGGAAGTAGCAGCACAGCGAAAAATAAGGCAAATGCGATCGAGATTCCACTGTATAAAAAAGACTCCGTCATGAACTGTATAATGAGGGCCTTTCGACCGGAACCGATTGTTTTCCGGACACCAACTTCTTTTGCACGTGTAGCAGCATTGGCCGTAGACAGATTAATAAAGTTGATCATTGCGATAATCAGTATGAATGTTGCTATTCCACCAAAAATATAGACCAATCGAATATCACCTCGATTTTGGCTTTCAATCTTATGAAGTTGTACATCATTGGAATATAGATGAATCTTTTCCAGGGGTTGTAAAGTCATTCTTGCCGTATTCCAAACCTCTTCATTGACCGTCATACCTGCTTTAATCATGGCCGGTTTATAATGATCCTGGATGTAAGATTTTGTAATTTTCTTTTCTAATTGTTGGATATCGGTCCCTTCTCTGACTTTAAAATAGGTTGTATAGTTGGAGGCCAGCCAATTTAATTTTTCTCCTTCATAAGGTTCATGACCACTTAATGTCATAAAGAAATCAAATCCATGGAGATTGGAATTTGTGGGAATATCGTCAATGACTGCTGTAATGGAATACTCATTTGATTTCTCATTATTTAGATAGATGCGTTTTCCGATCGGATTTCCTTTAAACAGTTTTGCTGCTTTCCGCTTGGTGATTACAATAGTCTTTGGATTGTCGAGCGCATGACTTAATGAACCGAAGATTGTTTTGGTCGGGAAGAAATCCATGATCGCCTGATCCGCAAAACAGAAACCTTCTTCGGAAAATAGTTCGGCATTCCCAGTTGTGGCGATTTGATTGCTCCCAGCGCCAAAAAGAGGGTTTGTTAATAATCTTCCGGAGGCAATAATTTCTGGGAATTCTTCTTTTAAAGTAGTGCCTGCCGGAGCTGGGAGCGATAATCCTTTTAGAACAGTATTGTCTTTATTGATCACGCCTACTACCCTGAAAAGTAGGCTGGAATCTTTGTAAAATTTATCATAGCTCAACTCATGCTTTACGTATAAAACAATAAGCATACAGATCGCTATGCTAAAGGCAAATCCGCCTATTTTTATTAATGAGAAGAAGCGCTGGCTTTTTAAACTTCTCCAAGCAGTTTTTATGTAGATTTTTAACATAGCGGTATCAATTATCAATAGCTAACTATTTTATGTTAAAATAGAATTGCAATTGATTTGCCATTGTTTTAGTTGTTTGATTTTTAGTTGTTTATAATTTATTTTTGTGTAGCATTACTGTTCATATTCGAACATTTCTTGTTCAGATACGGACAATTAGACGCTGCAGTCGGCGCTGGCAAAGTCTATCATTGTTAACCACCATTGTCCTTTGATTTTGGTAACATAAAAAATAAAAGTACCTGTGTCGCTGTTGACAATAATCCGTCGGCTCTGATTTTCCATACGCTTAACTCCGCTATAGAGTAGGTCTAGTTCTTGCGCTTTATCCAATGTAATTTCTTCACCGATAATGCCTGAATAGTGGGTTTTATAAAAAATAATAGATTCGGATAAGGGGTGATATTTACCCTTATTTGCGACAAATATGCCTTTTTTATAGATTGTTTCGCACTCGAAAAAAGGTCTATCGCTATACGTTATATTTTTTGATTTTGGGATTGAGATCTGATCCTGCGCCATAAAGTCTTGGTAAGGGTTGTTGATCGAACAATCTGTATGGTGATTAAAAGAAATTTTTGATGTATGTGTCCAATGATTATTGACTCCCAAAGTGGTGATGAAATAGAGACCAAGCTCTTTGTTAAGAAGTGCATTAAAAGCGATGCTGTCTTTATTGTTATATGAATGAATCACTTGATCTACGATCTGTTGGACCGTACGATGCTGTCCATAGACAACGATATGGGTGAAACATGACATAAGTAATAGGATAGCTCGTCTCAGGATACGCATGGTCGATCACTGTTTTTTATTCATTACGCTAAGCAAACTTGATACCATTGCTTATTTCCACTCACTTGCGACTTTTAGTAAATGTACCATAATAACTCTTTTTTCATATTTTTCAAACTTTTCGGATGTCAATGCATTGCACAGGATATAATCCGCGGAACTGGTATCGCTGTTAAAGTTATCGGTAAGAGCAGAAATAGCTCTGTCGAATTCATAATAATTACGATAATCAGGCTCTTCGATAATGAGAATGTCCTTCATTTTTTGTGTGTAATATTGTAGAAAGTAGCAGCAATAAGATGAGGTATAAGCTTTGTTCGATCATTTAGTCTTTTCCTTTTTGGTGTTATGATATGATTTGTCAGGTTTGTCACAGCTGGCAAAAAATAGACTTGCGGTAGCGACAGCTTTGGTGTCAAACTGACCTTGCTTGGGTATTAATGGTTCTTTGGTATATTGACGCAGGTAGCGATCATCCTGATCACGCTCTTGGTCGTTTTCCTTTGCGGACTTGCTGATGTATTGATTAGTTGTTTTATCGAAATTGTATTCTTGTAAGTCAGGATAAAATATTTTGTATGTTGTATTAGAAAATATTGCAGTTGGCACAATGCTTCCTACACGATCATATTCATTTTTCATCGCTAGTATTTCAAGCCAGCGCTCCTGTGTTGGGTCTACCTGATTTTCTCTTAAAAAGCCCTTCCTGCCGCCATAATTAGAAAGACTTATGGCAAGCTTTTTATCCTCAGTTAGATACAGGTAGGCAGCGAAATTCGTCCGCGCTCGCTGTGGTTTATTATAAATTGCGATGAAGTCATTGAGGTGTTGGTCATTTTGATAGTGGAATGTCTGGTATGCAGGACCTGCATCAAAATCTTCTTTTTGTACAGCGAATTTCAATTGCGACATCGGGTGTGATTGCTCATAGAGATACGGAAAATCGAAGCAATTGGCCCCATTGTTGAAAACTGGATGCATATTGTCATCTCCAAATTGTACAAAAGTCTTTCCCTCTTCGAAGCCTCTAAAATTGACAGATACGGTATCTCCTAAAGTGGGGTTATGGTTTGCATATAGTTGAAATCGCGGTAACTGGTCTGGATAGAAAAGGAGATAATCCTTTTCAAAGACATAGGATCCAAAAACCATGGTAGCATAGCCGTATAACATAAATTTGCCATCTTCAAAGAGACAGATGCCACTGAGATCACCATATTGTCCACTGATCGTTTTGGATCTGTCTTTACCGGTTGCGATATAATGATTGACTTCTTGTGCCATAATATTTCTAGTTATAACAATAAGGATAGTGAAACTTATGATTCGTCTAATGGATGCGATATTGGAGAATATATTTTTCATGTATAGACCATTACTGAATTTATCAAAGCTAAGAAAGGAATGCTTGCTAAAACAGTGATATTTACGAATCGTAAATAGTTTTTACGATTCGCAAATATCAATCCTGTAGATTCGATGTATGATCTATGTGCTCGTTTGTTGAAATAAACTCATTGTATCATTCTTCATTGCCCAAAATAGCAAGGCAATGAGCAGGCATAGTTCGATCAAAAAAAGTCAGGATGTAACGGGTATTTGCAATTTGACGAGTGTCCCTCCTTCCGGATTTTTCGTGATTTTTATGCTTGCTTTTCTGCCTAGGAGTTGCATGCGTTCGTGACTAATTGTTCCCGAAAGTGAGCGATGTGGAGTTTCTTGGATATTTGGCTCAGACTTACCACTATCAAGGATATCCACAGCTAAAATATCCCCATCTAATTGGAAATGAATGTCGATATTGCCTTTACAGGTTTCGAGGTCAATACCATGTAAGATTGCATTCTCGACATAAGGCTGTATCAACATCGGAGGTACCATAATGGCACTGAGATCCTGTTCGTCTGGCTGCGTAATGTGGTACGTAAATGCATCTTCAAAGCGCATTTGTTGCAAGGTCAGATAATTTTCCAGTGCTTCGATCTCTTCATTTAAAGGTACCAGATTCTCTCGGCTTAGCTCCAGATTGCTCCGCAACAAACGACTAAAGCGATTGAGATACTTGATGGCACTTTCTTTCTTATCTAATCGCACAAAACTCTGTAGTGCTGCTAAGGTGTTGAAAATAAAATGTGGTTCCATCTGTGTGCGCAGTAATTGCTGTTGCAGTAGGACTTTTTCTTTCTCCTGGCTTAGGCGTCGCTGACGGAAACTATAGTATAAAAAGAATAATATAATAATCAATAGGATAAGGCCCAAAGAAGATATTACCAGCCACAGGCGATTTTGCTGTAACTGTAGTTTATTGATCTTAATGCTTTCATTCAATGTGCGAATGGATTGATCTTTGGCCTGTAGTTGATACAATGCATTCATTTCGGCAATAGCTTGTGTGTTTTCCGAATGATAGACATTTTTCTGTAATTGAACAATATTATTTAGGACGGCTATTGCTTCTTCCTTTTTTCCCTGTAACCGGTACAGTTCGGCTAAGCTTTTTTGAAAGAGTATTTCATTATGCGGAAAGATCAATTTGGGGAATTGTGTTCTAAGCTGTTTGGCTTTTACAATATACTGAGCTGCTTGCACGGGCTTCTTAAATAGCACATAAATTGCTGCAACATTGCAGTAGTTTACAAACAGATTATTCATCAACACAGATGACTCCTTGATATTGCTCCGCTGCTCATCAATTTTTATTTTCAGCAGTTGGTAATGTAGCAAGGAATCTTGCTCTTGCGTTGTTTCAAAGTACTGTATTTTCGAATCGTATAAAAAGCTGATATTATACTTATCTGGAAATACACGATGCAGATCCTCCAGTTTATGGAGATAAGGAGCGATTTCTTTGGCAGGCTTCTGTAATGCATTTAGGGTCTGAATCATCTGTACAAATACACGTTGACGATTGATGTGTCCCTCTGGAAGGGAATCTGAAAGCGTGAATGCTGCCCGATTCATTTTTTCAGCGAGGTTATATTGAAATGAGTTCAGATTATTTTGTGCCGCGGAAAGCAATATGGCCGATTTCGCTTCCGCAGAAAGCCCTGCGGTGCTGTCTGAGAGAACGATTGCAGCAGCTTTGTTGTAGTAATAGCCTGCTTCTCGTTCTTTTGCTTCGGCACTGCGGATATTGCCAATACCATTATAGATAAGTGCTTTATATTTTAGATTACCAGCGGTAGGTTCGATCAATTCAAGTGCCTGCTCCACAAAAAAGCCGGCGGAATCTTGCTGAAGCATAGCATAAAGCCGAGCGGTATTATATTTAACTTTTGCGTAGAATACGGTATCATTCTTTATATCAGGGTTTTCGCCAAGCTGCCGCCAGGCACTCTTGAGCGAGTCACCGTTTGTAGGCGTCAACTTTTTGTCTTCGAGTTCCTTGAGCTGCGCTAAAACAGCGTCATGTTTTTGGGAAGAAAGCGTCGGTCTTTTGTCGCAAGCTACAATATGTAAAATAAGCAGCAAAAAGAAAATACTTCGTAACGGATAACTCATTTCTCTGGGAAAAGCTGGGTTAAAATTACATTTCTCCGCCGTGATGAAATAGGTATTTCTTCTTTGTTTTTTAATATGATATACTCGGAACGGTTAACGCCAGTTATATACTTGCGGTTTACCAGATAGGATTGATGGGTACGTAGGAAATATGGGGCGGGTAATAGTTCTTCATAATATTTCAGCGGTTTGGATATAAGTTCTTTGGAACCGTCACTCAGAAAGAAAAAAGTATATGGGCCATCACCTTTACAATAGACGATGTCATGAACAGCAACAATACGCACATTATGAATGGATGTCAAAGCTATACTTTCAGGTAAATCGCCATGGTGCATTGCACTTTGTGCCATATTTAATTGTTGCATCCATTGCGGATTGTTATCGCTGCGACGGCGGTAGCGTTCTAAAGCTTCTCTTAATTCAGTTTGGTCAACTGGTTTTAACAAGTAGTCCAATGCACCATACTTGATCGCTTTGATGGCAAAATGATTATATGCTGTGATGAATATGACGTTCTGTGGGATAACATGGAGTTTTTTTAGAAGATCGAAAGCTGTACCATCCTTAAGCTGAATATCCATCATAATCACATCGGGTTGCTTTTCTTCAATTAGCTTTACAGCGGTTTTGACACTGTCACTCCAACCAATTAGTTCTGTGTCGGTTTCCTCCTGTATGAGGTAACTGATTTCCTTACGGACAGCGGGTTCATCTTCTATTATCGCGACTGTTATCATTTTTTTACTTTTCTGTTCGGTAAAAATAATAATTGTGGGTAAAAAAATCTAATTCATTTAGAATTTGCGCTATTCCTTTCAATTTCCGATACCGATCGTCCATTTTATATTTAGTTATTTCACGAATCATAAACGATTTTGACGGATTGTAAATGCGTAATTAGGTTGGTTATTGCATTCAGTATATTTGAGTTAAGCATAAAAATAAGTACTATGGAATTAGCGATTGAGATCAATAGCGCAAAAGACTTAGATATTCTCAAAGAACAACCTATCGAACAGATTGAGAAATTGGAACTGTTTTTTTATACGAGCATTTCGCTAAAATTTATCGAGAAAATCACGAATTTACAACACTTGTCAATTGCGGGATCTATTAAGGATTTATCTCCACTAGCCAATTGTAAGTCACTTAAGCAAATGTTTATTAGTACGAAGGGGGCAGTAAATACATTAGATTTTGTGGAGGAACTGGAGCTAGAGTCGCTGCGACTGGAAGGTTTTACTTCTAAAAGCGATCATCTAACCATTCCGCATCTACCTTCATTACGGAATCTCGAAATTTCCTCGGTATCAAAGATGGGTGATTTATCTTTCCTGCGTGATTTCTCGGGATTGGAACGCATTGCTTTGTTTGAACTCAATTCAAAAAAATTAATTGATTTTGCTAAATTGGATCAATTAGTTGAATTGCGGTTAACGAATATGTTTCAATTGAAAGATCTGGCTGATTTAAAGACCATTCCGAAACTGAACACACTTTATATTCATGAATTTTTTATCAATAAGAAAATCAAAATAGATAGAAAAAATGAATTGCTTAAAATAGTAGCTGATTTAAAACAGATCGATGAAATCGTACTGACAATTAATGGGGAGAGTTTTAGAAGGGCAGAATTGCTGGCTGAATTGAAAAAATAGAGAAATAATTATGGGATTTTTAAACAAACTTTTTGGAAAGGGTACTAAAATAGGACAGGGTACCGAAGCAGAACAAGGAACTAAGGTAGAGCAAGGCGCTAAAGTGGAACAGGTTACGTCTACAAAGGAGTCAGAAGATAGCTTGGCCTGTCGCACAGAACAGGAATTGATTGAACGGTTTGGTGGAATTGCCTTTGATAAACAGTATGATTTTGCAACGGTCATCGGTAATAATAATTGGAATATAGATATGACCAAAGAAGAGATCAGTTTTGGACCAAACCTTGATTTTCCGATTCAGGTCTTAGGGACTTTTTCGCATTCGTCCGAAACTTGGCTTTGGGCATGGGCAAATACGAAATCTGGTCTTTCTGAACATATTATGCAGCAGGCTCTTCAACTGAAAAAATATGGTGAAGATCAAGGGATTGATCTGTTCAGCAATAGTAGCTTTGATTTTTCCAAAGACGAGTTGCATCGCATTGGTTTGATCGCTTCGGGAATGTTCGATGCAAGTGCTTATTATATTGCTGATTATGGACAGGGGGCAATGCTGGTGACAATCAAAAGTGATGTTATAGACCGCCAGCGTCAAGATGATCATCTGCGGATATTGTCTGTCTTTCCGCAGTTAATTTCCCAATTTGAAATGGATCATAAGATAGCTTTGCAGTGGTATCTGGATGAAAAAGGGTATAAAATATCGGAACAGGGAGCAAGGCTTATAGCGACAAAAGGAAGGGACACGATCACCGCGGACTTTGATGAGCTATCGCGTCTTTCTAATCTCAAAGGGTAGAAACTCGGACAAATGAGACTGCTTAAATTAGTGCTGTTGATGTTATTGCTTCAAGCTAAACAGGTGTCCTATGGACAGAGCGACCAAGAGTTAAAGCTTGTACAGGCATT
This sequence comes from Sphingobacterium sp. UBA7625, assembly GCF_002484085.1. Lineage (NCBI taxonomy): Bacteria > Pseudomonadati > Bacteroidota > Sphingobacteriia > Sphingobacteriales > Sphingobacteriaceae > Sphingobacterium > Sphingobacterium sp. UBA7625. The sequence continues at coordinate 22,397 of NZ_DLJD01000031.1, read as the reverse complement.
GCTTAATCTTAACTCAGCGATTTCCAATCAAGACTCGGACACCAAAGCTACCCTTTCCAAAGCATTTGAGGGACGATTAATTCAAGCACTTGAGCAAGAGGATATCGTACGTTTTAAAACCTTTGGAAGGGTGTTGGATAGTTTAAATTCAGCGTTTAGTTTCAAAAAATCTGGGGAGTATGAGCTGTTTACCCTCAGAAATAATTTTGAACATTGGAATTATGTGCTGAAAAATAAGCAGGTGATCCATAAGCAAGAAAGAACCTTTGATTACTTCTATGCGGTCTATTCGCTTGATCAGCATAGGTATTTACTCATCAAAAGAATGGATGAGCTATCTTTTTCCTGTTATAAGGCTCACTTGTATGAAGATAATTCGGGATTGATTGATTCTAATAATCATTTTTTATCGGTGTGTAGCTGGACAAATGTTGATGAAAGCCTGTTGCAGAACATACCTTCTCCAGAAAGTGATCAATTGCATAAGGATCACTTAAAGTCCTATGCGCCGATACCCATAAAATTCGATGCAAAAAATAAGGAGATCTCTTACTCTTTTTATCGCCAATCGGATGGGAAGAAAATAACGAGAAAAGCGAGATACTTGCATGGTGGCTTTGTGATCAAAAGCTATGATGCGAGAATGTTTGAAGAATAGAGGCGTGTTGAAGCTTAAGATGAAGAAGGGGACAGCTGGTTTGCGATGGCCTTTGACAGGCAAACGAGAGAAAGCAGTTTTTGATGAAAAAGAAAAATAAGAAAACTCTGATGCTTTAATTATTGTTATGAACTAGAATAGGGTTGAAGACCCCAGGATAAATTTTATATTGGAACGGCAATCTGCGTAAATAATCTGATGAGACAATTTATTTTTGAATTCACTTGGATGATACGCTGATTTTATTTAATCGAATCTGGAATGGTAATACGTTTTTTTGTTTGTGTTTCTTTTATATTAAGTACAATTTGTTGTTTCGGACAAATAAATGTAGACAAAATGCGGGCTGATTATGCCGCAGCGGTTAAAGATAAAAAACTCTGTGAGGCCAATTTGAAAACATTGGAAGCTATGGCAAATACCGCAACAGAAAAAGGGTACCTTGCCGCTTATCAGATTCTTTGGGCAAAGCATATGGGAAATCCCTTTTCGAAGTTGGGGCAGTTTAAAAAAGGAAAGAAATTATTGGAATCGGTTATCATCAAATATCCTGATAATATTGATTTACGTTTTATCCGTTGGAGTGTACAGACACATGCGCCATCTTTTTTGAACTACAGTAAGGACCGGTTGCGGGATAAGCAGTTTTTGGTACATAACCTATATAAGCTGCCTAATCCAGAAGCAAGAAAAATAATTTATATCTACCTGAAGGATGCGAATAGTTATCTCAAAGGGGAGCATATATTCTCCCAAGCAGAACTTACCGAGCTTTCCAAATAAGTTGATATAGGTTAATGTGGGTATTTGGTACGAATAGCTATGATGCCAAAGATTATCATGATGATACTCATAATAGAAAAGATGGCATATATATAGGTAAAACCATCACTTATGCCGATATCTTCCTCATAATATACTTCCATATGAGTAGGTACTTTTTTGGGATTAATACTACTTAAATCCTTCACTAGACGAACTTGTTTTTGTTTATAATTGAATTGGAGGATCGGATAATGTACGTATCCGAAACGCTTGTTTTTTACACTGTCTATCCCAATGACATCGGCTTTAATTTTGCTACCAAAGAGCATCAGCCTGCTGTCTTTGGATAGCCCGTATGCTAGAAATAAACCTAACAAGAGCAAAATAACACCGAAAGTTCTTATGATGATCATGTTTAAGAATTAAAGGATAACATTATACTTAGTATTTAGACAAATATAGCTTTTGTAGCTTCATTCTGCCAGCTGATATGGGAATTTAATTAGACTCGAATTTTATTGTCTTATGCGAAGATTTTTGTAAACCATAATGCGCAATTTTGTGTTATCAATAGCAATTAAAAATTTAAAAGATGAAACAGGTATTTATTAATCTCGCTGTGGCGGATGTAAACAAATCAATGAATTTTTATACTCAATTAGGTTTTGAGGTAAATCTACAATTTTGCGATGATGACTCTAAATGTATGGTATGGAGTGAGCATATTTTTGTTATGATCATGACCCATGATAAATTTAAATCCTTTACGAATAAACCGATAGCAGATACAAAAAGTCATATTGCTGCACTATTTGCTCTCTCCGTAGAGAGTGTGGAGCGGGTAAATGAAATTGTTGAAAAAGGGCTAGCGGCAGGAGGAACAGAGCCTATGCCAATGATGGATCATGGCTTTATGCAATTAAGAAAGGTGGAAGATTATGATGGCCATACCTGGGAGATATTTTATATGGATATGAGTAAATTTCCCGGTGCTTAACACCGCATATATTGACAGCAAATTTTTTCAGGTAACCATCGCCTGTCTGATAACATTCGATCGCATTGAATGCTTGGTGGGCGATGGTAATTGTTAAATATCCTATCGATATTCTGCTCAAAAGGATTTTTAAATGATAGGATCAGCTTTGTATTGACCGGAAGCACTCCATTTCAAAGGACTCTGTCGCAAAGGGGGGATGGCGGTAGCGCTGAAGCCTCTTTGGTTCATTCAATTCAAATCATCATTTTAAATGTTGTCGTTGTGAACGACGTAAACGTGAGCTCTTGACAGGGCTGCGCACTACAGAAGTGCAACCAGTAGCGTCAGGCCGGTTGTTGTAAACTGCATCCGGCTTGTCATAAACTGCATCCGGTTTGTCGTAAACTGCATCGGGTTTGTCATAAACTGCATCGGGTTTGTCATAAACTGCATCGGGTTTGTCATAAACTGCATCGGGTTTGTCGTAAACTGTATCGGGTTTGTCGTAAACTGTATTGGGTTTGTTTTAAACTGCATACGGTTTGTTGTGAACTGTATACGGTTTATGACGTATCCATTCCGATCTGACATAAGGAGAATACTGTTTTGATCGCCGGTATTTTAAGTGATTTGCAAAAAAAGAACGAATATGTATTGAATTCCCTTGAATATGAATTGTTTTGTACATATAACTCCATTTCTTATTACTTTTGGGGAAAGTTGTTCTTGTTTGTCAAATTGGGAATTTGCATCGACATGTAGACAGGGGGCCGCTATATATTTATCAATAAATAATAAAATCCATATATGGTTCTTAAAGCTACAATTTCAGCCTTTGTGATTACTCTTTTGGGATTATTGGCCATGTTGCTCACACAAGATGCCGATATGAATTTGGCTTATGCAGCATTTTGTGTTTCACCCTATTTTCTTTTAATTACCCTTATTTATTTTCATTTCAATAAGCTTCGGAAAAAACTCAATGTATTTGACAAGCCTCGTATTGTCTTTGAAGGTATTTACAGTTTTTTGTTTTACTTTATATTTTCCACATTGTTACCTGTACTGCTATTTTTCGGTACGTTGGGCGACGAACATGAACACAAGATATATGCTGATCTGGGCGGAGTAATTTCGGAAATGTTCCCTTTGATTTTAATTCTGAGTATTTTTTTGAGCTTATTCAGTAGTGTCACATTCGTTTGGGGTTTGCGATCGTGGAAAGCTTTGATATTAACATTTTTGGCCTATATTTTTTTCAGTGTGATCGTATCTATTTTTTCAACTGTTGGCCGTGAGATTAAGGAAGCTGAACAGGAGCAGAGAGACCAAGCCGATAATTTAAAAGAGGGAAGATTTGAATGGGCCGGAGCAATGAGTAATCCTGCAGGCTATCCAGTACAACTTTATAAGGGGACGTTCATCTTCCCGAAAGGTGAAAAATATGAATTCACATTTAGCGAGGGAAATACCGTGAATTATCATGCAAAATGGGGTGTGGCAGGAGCCGAGACCTATAAAAGGATGATGTCATTGCCCAGAGCAATTGATATTACTTGGTACTCATTCTCGGAAAATGCTTTTTACCAATACCATGACACAATAGACTACAATAAATTGCTCACACTTTTTAAACAATCTTATATAGAACGACGAGCAAATAGCGACGTTGAAGAGCATTATGATAAGATTATTTTTGGGTTTGCCCCGGAGGGGAGGTTGGTGATATGGGCTGCTGGAACTGGTTATCGTCAGATCGAGATCGGTCAGTATCGGGCGAAAAAAGTTAGTATAGATCAGAAGACTTCTGACAGTAAGGAAATGGTGCACGGAGATTTATTCAATCAGGAGTGGCGCAACAAGGTACTGACGGATACCATGATCGTTCCTTTGGCTATACAGCTAGCAAAAAAAGACCAACCTGTTTCTGATGATTACTGGGACAAAATAGGAGCGGCTTATACATGGTGTCCAAAGTTTGTGATCGCTCCAGAAATCAAAAAATACGATGCTAGTTTCTTTTATTTTAATGCTGAACGTTTTGCGTTTGATGAAAGAACTCAAAATATAACCTTTGAAAAAAGGGGAATTCCACAGCATATATATATCAAATGGTATGATGAAAATCAAAATCGTTGCGCTGTAGATTTTGAATTTGATGAAGCGGATATTTTTAAAAAATTCAATGCTTTTTTTGATCGTGATAAAAATATAGCAGCCGAAATGGAAATTACCGTAGATACCCAAAATGGCAAGGGAACTGCAAAATTGAAAAATGGTGAACACCAGCTTTTGCTTATGCAAACCAAAATCATAGCATATGGTGAGAAGTTTTGACCTCTATCCGGGTTACCTGTCACAAATGAAGAAAAACTATAAAAAATAACTGATAACGATTTACGGATACTTGTTCTTCAAAAATTAGACCTAAACAACAGTAGCATGAGTGAGCTTCTTTGTGTTTCAACGGAAGCCATCAAAAAGGCAAAACAACGTCTAAAGAAAATAATGGAGGCACAAGATCAGGAGTCAATCCCCGTTGACCGCACTATTTTACCTTGATTACCATAAATAAAAGGGATAAAAATAACTATAGCATACAGGTATTAAACAAGCAAGCTCAGAGAAAAGCTTGCTTGTTTATATTTGGGGTCTTAGGAAGCTGTAGTAGCTATTAGAAACCTATTATTTTGTATTATTCGCTACAACATTAAGTTCAATGTCAACATTTTGTGCGATCATCCAATCTTGTGGATTACCTTCTGTACCATAGGAAAGTCCCCAATCTTGTCTTTGAATCGTAAATTTAGAATAGAAAGTAACTTCATTACCGTTGAACGTGATTTTTGCAGGAAATGTTACGTTTACTGTTTTGTCTTTGATTGTCAAGTTACCGCTGACAGTATTTGTCGCATCAGCAACGACACTTTTTCCTTGAGCAGCATCAAATGGAGCAACTTTAGTGATTTCAAATTTAGCTGTTGGGTATTTAGCTGTATCAAAGAAGTCAGCACTTTTTAGGTGTGCATCTAAATCTGTTGATTTTTTACCACCGGCAGTTGTTGGGTCTACCGAAGCGCTATCGGTTACAATGGAATTGACGTCAATTGTAAAAGTACCACCGGTTATCGCATTGTTTTCAGCGGCAAGAGTACCCTCGCTTTTTAAGACACCATATCTAGGATTCAAGCCACCTTTGTGGTAACCTGTCCATTTTAATGTGCTTTTGTCTGCGTCTACAGTATAAGTCTGTCCTTTTTGTTCAGTCACTTCTTGTGCTGATGTTGTCTTAGCTTTGTCGCCACCTGTATTCTGACAAGATGCGAATAACAAAATAAGGGCTAAACCCGAGATTAATTGTTTTTTCATTTTTTAATCGTTTTATTTTTTAATATGATGTTTGCACTATTATATCTAATCGGCATCAATCATGCCATTTCAATTATCAATACAAAGGTATAGCATAGATAGTTTATTTATGGTATTAGTTTCCTTAAAGAAACTACTTTCCAAAAAGATAGTATGCTGTCATCCTGTAAATCCGTATTTTTGTACTATAAGGAGATCGGATCAATGAAAAAAGAAGCGTTATCAAGTTCATCCAGTGGTTGCAAAACAAGGATACTAGCCATAAAAGATACCATGGAGATTTTGACTGGTAAATGGAAATTTCACATAATAGGTTCGTTAATGTTATTTGAGAAGCTGCGCTTTATGGAATTATTGCGCGAGGTTGATGGCATTGGCGCAAAAATGTTGTCCAAAGAGCTGCAAGATCTGGAAATGAACCATCTTATTAGAAGAACCGTATTGAATACCAAGCCACTGACGGTGGAATATGAACTGACTGATTGCGGGCGTACACTCGGTCCTATTATCGACGAAATCGCAAAATGGGGGATCACCTATAGAAATACACTTTATCATAAAAGTGAGACCAGCGAATCGCTTGTGTAGCCCGTTGATTCTAGAAGTTTATTATAGCGCAGTAATTTAGTTAGATGATAAGGACATTTGGAATATCGGTATGAATTGCTTGATTCTTAAGAACAACACAATAAATCTGCCACCATATTTTCTAAATCTTCAAGGTCAAACGGCTTTGCTAAATAATTGTCTGCTCCTGCTTGTTTGGCTAATTGTTGTATATCCGTATTTGCTGAGAGATATATGACTGGGATATCCCGGAAGGAGGGGTGAGATTTAAGTAGTCGTGTTGCTTCAACACCGCCAATTTTAGGAATCCAATTATCCATTAGAATTAAATCAGGTTGTACTTCTTCCACTTTTTCAATGATATCATGGGACGTCTCGGATACTTCGATACGATAACCTATGGTTTCGAGAATAATCGTACATACTTCAAGAACATGCTTGTCATCATCGAGCATGAGTATTGTTTTAGTGGACATATGGTAGCTTTAAAAGGTAGGGCTAAAATAGATAAAAACAAATACGCAGGGTAGAGGGTAAATACTTGTTTTTTTTAGAGTAAAAAATACCCTTTTTGTTAATATAAGCAAATATTTCAAAAGGTTGAGTCGTCATTGTATACCGAATGCGATTCGGGTATTTAAACGACTTCTTTTAATGACCGCTAGGTTTTTAACGGATAAATAGTATTTGGCGTATTAAAAAGAGACCAAAGATGAGGTCCGGATATCCGGAGCTTATTCGATGAATATTAGTTGTCATAAGATGTGTTGATATTAAAAACTAAATAATCGTCAACATATTCAAGATATTTTTTCGGTATTCCGGATCTTTTTCCCTTAACTCTAGAATTCTATTTTTTAGGTCAATATTCACATACCATTCTGCATAATTCTCTTTTTTGTTTGTGTCGTCGAAGAAAATTTTGGTCTTTATATACTCTTCGTCAAAATATTCAGGTTGGCCACTGAGCACAAATGCCGTAGAGACAACGGTCTCATTCATCCTGAACGAGCTACCTTCAGTTTTAAACAATGCACTTAAAGCCTTTGTAAAATTATCACTTAATTCCCCCATAGAGTAAAAGCTAATCCCTTCTTGATAAAATCTTTTTTTATCAACTTCTGTATTTACAATTCCTAGTTTCATATCACGTCGAAATGAGACTTCGATGCCAACGGTTTCTTTTTCCCAAAGACCCTTTGCCTGAATAATGTAATTTAAATTTTCATCATTCCAGCTCTTTGTTATGGTTAATTGTAGATCAACAAAATCTTGGTCTTCACTGACGTCAATCTGACTTAATCTACGCTGTCCTTTTAAGAAATTTAAAAAGCTCATACTGTATTGTTAATATGTTTTCGAGTATGACTTTAACAAAATTGTCTGAATTGCATCTGATTAAAATAGATCGCTCTACATTTGTCGTTATCATAACTCTGGCTAAGTATAATAAAGATAGTAAAAGTTTTGATTCCATACAGTGCTCGATGGAAGACGATGTGTTTTTCAATTATAATGATTCTTGTCGGGTAATCCATTCCCGATGAATACAGCCAGCGGCCATTGGTCGAATTGTCTTTTAAATATACTTTTTTGTAATCGAAATAGATTTCGGTTCAATTCAGCTATCTTTATAGTAGCAATAAATTCAGTGTTTAATTAGTTTGTGGTCAGTAATATTTTTGAAGTGTGAGCAAAGTAGAATTATTTGAAAATGAAAGAGCAAGTGGCTACGATCAGTTTGTAGAAGCTTGGATACCAAATTACCGGTATTTTTTGGATTTTTTACCCAAGTTGTTTTGGGATTCGGACCCGAGCGAAATATTGGTTGTTGGCTGTGGAACCGGTAATGAGATCCAGCAACTTGTAGCTAAGGAAAAGAAATGGAATGTAACTGGTATAGATCCTTCGCCGGAAATGATTCAGCAAGCCAGACAGAAACTTGAGGGATATACGAACGTTAGGCTTATTGAAGCGTTAGTCAGTGATTTGGAGGTTGACAGAAAATACGATGCGGCCACACTATTGTTGGTTCTTCATTTTCTTGAAGATAATGGGAGCAAATTAGAATTGCTGAAGCAAATCGGAAATAGGCTAATCTCAGGGGCATTGCTTGTGATGCTGGATATCACCGGGGATGAACGGATGATCAGGGAAAATCTGAAAATTCTAAGACTCCTATTGCCTGATGATATTACCGAAGAACAGATTGATCATCGACTGAATAGGATACAGAAGGAACTTTTGCATGTGCCTGAGGACCGGCTTGCCGCCTTATGTGTTGAAGCAGGCTTTGAGGCTCCGGTGCGTTTTTTTCAATCAGCTATTTATATGGGCTGGATGACAAGGAAAATATAAATTTTCAAAAGATATAAAAAAAAGCCGCCCTATTGGGGGCGGCCTTATCTAATTTTTATGAAAGAAGCAATCATTGGGTATGTCTGTGACTTTAGAACCGTTAACACTATATTGAAGTTTTAGTGTAAAGCCTCCGCCGGCTTCTAAAAAGTCAACGGTTATCGGATGATATCCGGATTCGAGGGCGATCTGTCCACTTTTCATGATTGGTGCATGTTGTCCGTCATTGTCTACGACCACCTGATTATGAATGCGCAAGACACCGCCGTCGTCACAAGTGAAATAGAAATTATAAATTCCCTTTTCTTTTACATATAAATAACCACAAATTTTTGTGCCAAAGGCAGGCATTTTGATGGTATCACTCAAATGGATATTTTCGATAATTTCTTTCCGTACTGTATCACCCGTTATTGCCGTGGTGTTTGTAAACGTGCCTTTAAAGAACGTTGCGGTTAATCCTGGACTTATATTCTTTATCCCTTCAGAGACTCCCCGTTTCCAGGAGTCATTTTTTAAGTTTACTTGATACAATTCACTTTTTGCTCCCGAAGAAGATATTGTTGCGAAGCGTACGGTTCCTTCTTTTTTGACGATAAGTGAATCAGTTAACACGGGACTATGCTGAGTTGGTAAGCTTCCGTCAATAGTGTAATGGATAGCATTTTCCGGAAGTTCATTTTCAATTTTCAAGATGGATTGTCCATCAACAATCACCTGATTATCAGCGAAGCCTTTTAAATCTGGCATACGGTAGCGTAGCCCCATCTTGTTCCAAAGCCCAAAGTGAGCGATTAATCTAGTTCTATAGCTTTCATATAATGACTTGTTAGTCCAGACCCGTTCCGCCAGAGCGCTCAACCTGGGCAGAATCATAAATTCTAACCGTGCTGTCGATGGGATCATTTCCGTCCATATATTTGCCTGTGCTCCTTGGATTAGACCTGATTTTTCCTTTAAGATGTCTGAGGGGATTACGGACATATTATAGACGGCATCGAGGCTGCTGCTATTAGGCAGGTAGTCAAAATACAGGGGATTGGTCGGTGTCATGATTACTCGATGACCACGATTGACCGCCTCCCGAGGTGCGTTTTTAACCCATCCCCGCCAATACATGACCGTCATTGATGTATCGGAGCTACCGTCGAGTATTTCATCCCAACCTATACTACGTTTATTTTTCGAACGTATAAAATTATTAACACGTTTGACAAAATAGCTTTGTAAGTCATGTAGATTGGCGATGCCTTGTTCTTTCATAAATGTCTTGGCCGCTTCTGAGTTCGACCATGAATCTTTTTCTACCTCGTCAGCGCCGATATGAATATAGGGAGATGGAAAAAGCGCAATGACTTCACTTAGCACATTTTCAATAAATGTATAACTGCTTTCTTTCCAGGGACTGATCGGTACAGAGAATTGTTTCCCCCAGCCCGCCGTCTGACTGTCCAACAATAATTCAGGATAGGCTTGGGTTGCGATCATCATGTGCCCCGGCATGTCTATCTCCGGAATAATTTCGATATGTCTGCTGGAGGCGTAGGCCACGATATCTTTGATATCCTGTTGGGTGTAAAAACCGCCATATTCTTCACGTCCATTGTTGATGCGTTTGAATTCCTGGGGCAGATTGAAGTCCGGATTCTCTTTCGCTTTGACAAAACAGGCCGAATCTTGGTTGTTATATGTCCTCCAGGCACCCTGTGATGTTAGCTTCGGGTATTTTTTTATTTCGATACGCCAACCTTGGTCATCTGTAAGATGCAGATGAAGCTTGTTGAATTTGTAAAATGACAGGAGATCAATAAATTTGTATAGATAATCTTTTGAAAAGAAGTGCCGCGCTACATCTAGTTCCACACCGCGCCATTGAAATGCTGGCTGATCCTTAATTGACAGATATGGCAAACGAATACTGCCATTGGGTTTAGCTAGAAGATACAGCTGTTGTATTGTCTGTAATCCGTAAAAAATCCCTTGATCGGTAGAAGCAGAGATTTCAATTCCTCTTTGATCAATTGTTAGTTCATAACCTTCCTTGGAAATCTTACTTTTTTTAATCAATCTCAGTGCTGCGTTGGCATGTGCTGTCTTTTTTTTGGAGGTGTTTCCGAACAGCGATCGATCTATCCAATGATCTAAAGAATTTGTGGAGAAGTCGGGATCAATCGTATAGGAGAGTTCTACCTTCGCTAGTTGAAAGAAACCCGCAGATGATTCCAGTTGTTCGGGAAAAGGGATCAGCTGGGGGATAGGTTTTTTTTCTTGCGCAAAATTGGTTTGCGGCCAATAGCATACAAATAATAAAAGGATCAGTGAAATAGCTTTAAACATGAAAGTTCTTTTTTGTGATTTCTTAATAGATTGTGCGTTTAGGAGTTTGCCCAATAGAATTTATCTATTTGGCATGAAAAAACTCGGAGCCAATATAGATATATTTTGCGTAAAAGAAGGTAATAAAAAAGCTATACTAATAACACTATAATAAAGCCTATAAGCGTTCTGTTCAGCTTGTCGGTCGGACAGCACAGAATCACATTGAGCGAAGGTTTTACGTTGGCTCTGCTTTGGGATGATCGAGACTAGTTTTACGCTATCTTTTCAAATAAACCGGGATATGTGAGGACCAACCCGCTTTCATCCACCTGAATATGAGCGGTGAAATCACTAACTATATTTTCATACAGATACTCGTGTAAATCTGTCCTTGTATAACGTTGCCGAACAGGTTTGATATCGCTGTTGATCAGGTCGATATACATGATATCTATTTCTTTTGAATCACCAGTTTCAAGCTGTAGATTGTTTATTGGTAACGTATTTGTAAATGGGGTCAAAGAGATATCTATATATTGAAAACCCTTGAAGTTCGGATCGACGGAATGATTGATTTCCCAATTGGTGTCTATTTTTATCCCGGTGAGGGTGTTTTTGACAGCATTGACCTCGGAATCAATAAGAAACTCCTTGATCTCCCATTGCTTATTTATAATCAGTCGATAGGAGGCCGAATAAATTTTTTGCTGATAGGAACCTATTATTTTTGATGTCACAATATAATAATCTTCCTTTTCCTGTATGCTGAAATACTCTAAAGAGGGGAAAGCGATTCCCTGCCATAATAATGTTTTCATCTGATGGTCCTATATTAAGTTTTATTTAAAGGGTAGCATATGTTGTCGTTGTTCTTGTTCGACCTCATTCTTGACACGTTGGTTGATCTTTATTTTTGCATTGATGAATGTGAAAATCACAGTTCCAAATTCTCTTGTATAGCTGATTGTAATGGAATTAATATGGAAACTCATCCCGATGTAAGTCATATATTGGACTTATCAATTGATACTGAATGATAAATTTCAGCAGGATTAGGCTTACTAGAATAATAAGTTTTTTCATTTAAGAACGAATTTTTGCATAAGCACCGGTTCTATTTTCTTTCTATCGTAGATATTTGATTGTCAGCTTCCATTTTGACCACCTCCGTGCGGGCTAAAGTAATCTTTTCTGAATAACTATCACCGCGTTGTTCTCTCAATTTACGAAGACCTTTTGTTCCCTCTGCTTCGTAGTCATTGACATCGAAAGTAATGGAATCCGTCGAAACATTGGCCACGCGGTATAATGTGTACATGGACTTCCCGTTTTCTTTCCGTTTGATTTCATATACATCACCAGCGGCCGGACTTTCCAGGTATTTTTTTGTTTTAATGGATCCGGATATTCCCGCTGCTGCCGCAGATCCGAAGAAAAGGCCGATTAGGATTAATCCGGAAAAATATCCAACGGGTGTCTTCGGCATACCACTTGAACGGATTGTTGCAAGGGTTTGGGGATCAATCTCACGTTGGTAATTCACTTTTTTGCAATGATTACATACACTAATAATCTCTGTACGATATGGAAAAATGGGGATCCAAAAGATATGAAAGTATTTAACCTGTTTGTAGGCATATAAGGATCCGACTGTGTTGCAATAATTGCAAGTCCCAACAGCTGCATTGGAGCTGTTTTGTAGTAACTTTGTTCTTGTTCCGAAAATAATCATAATCAAGGTTTAAATATGCTGATTCTTATATTTGCTTTGAACCTCTAGCTTATTTAGTATAATTCGCTAATTGGTTAATTGATTTTTTTTCAAAAATTATGCCATTATATTGACTCTTCGTGTGATTGATGGATACAGGACGGTTATTAACCTCAAAAGACCGTGTTTCCGGCATGCGAGTCCAAGTATCTGAACTATTTTCGGTAACAATTTGAGAATTATTCGTGTCTGATTCGAGCTTTAAGCATACCTGAGTGCAGGTGTTAGGATAGTCTGGCCATCATGTGAACGTGGTTTTAGAGAGTATAACACGGACTCACCTCGGACACACTATGGAAACACCACGGATTCATCCTGACGCTGCCCCCACTACGGCACGCCGCATGCTCGGATGAAGCTCCCAGATAGCGAACTTGTCTCTTTCCAGGAGCATAGCGAAATTATGTAAAAACAGTCTTAGATCATAAGTGAAGGTCGATCACGGACTGTTTTTATGCATATTCATTCAAAAAACTTTAGTTATGTTAAACTATACTAAAAGTTCTGTGAATCAGCAGAAGGTCCGTAACTTGACGGTAAGGGAATATTATTCAGCCTATAATAAACACCCAATTGCGCCCTGTGATGTGTGATCTGATTTAAAGAATGACGGATTGCTTCATATTTTGTCCAACTCGCCAATTGATGGCCCGCATTCTTGATCGTCCAAGTCGGAATTAAATCCTCTTCCGTTGCATTTTCTATAGCTTTTTTACCAGCCTCGAAATCTTGGTCTAGTTTATTGAGCAACTCTTCCCGTGTTGAGAGGATTGTAGGCTTATACCCGCCATCAGCGAAATCCAGTTCGGACGTTTTCAAAATTGTACTTGGCCACTCGAACACCTCCACGAGATGGGTAGCAAGGGGCATGATTTTCATGCTTTTTTCATGTGGAGCATAGTCATTTTTGCCTTCAGGAAAAAGTTCGATAAAATTTTTGGTGATCTGGTACTCATTTTCAAGTTCAGATTTTAGTTGTTGAAGTGTATTCATCTTGTTTTTGAATCTATTAATTTAATACTTTTTGATACGATGCTCTTAATTTTTATCCACTCATTTGAACAAATGAAAGATTGTTCTGTTTTTTTATTCTATGACAAAGATAATCATGGATATTGACAGCACTATGTCAGCATGGGGAAGGAAAATTAATTGTTTAAAACGTTCTTTTCTGCTGTGTTTGCAGCGATTTGAATTATGTTTGAGTGTGTTCTAATTTTTTTGAATGGTAGTATATTTCGGTTGTGTGATGTAAAAAAAACGCTTGAAGTGGGGAGCTTCAAGCGTTTTAACCTAACCAATTATTAACCTAAATTATGAATTTTAAATATTGCGATTTTTGTGCCAAAGATTATTTTTCCCGCATCTTATAACGTAACAAATCTGTTGTTACGAACTTTATAATCGCAATAAAGGTCTTTGGGTAAAATGATAACTGAGTTGCTATTGCTTTCCCTTTTTTAGAAGACAAAAAAAATCAGGTAAGAAGATTAAAAAAATAGTATTGAAGTGTGGATTATATTGTTTTTTCTGCTGTTTTCAATAAAATTTTTTGATCTGGTTGTATGTTGTTGTCTTTTATATTGTTTATAACGAATATTGTTGTGGATATTTTTGTCTTTTTATTCAATGTAACTCTTTTAATGTTTCTGTCGGAAATTGATAACGCCTATGTAAAATATATTGGCGCCTAAGAAATAAAGTTGTTGGAGACCAATATGGAAATCTTGCGCAATAAACCAAAATAAATATAAAAAATGAAAAAATTAGTATTGTTAATGACTGCGGTTATCTTTATGGTAACTGGCGCCTTTGCTCAAATTCACAAACCTGTAAAATGGACTGTAGCCAGTAAAAAGCTAAATAACAAAGAGGCTATAGTCTATGTCAAGGCGACAATTCAAAATGGCTGGCATATCTATTCGCAAAATGTAAAAGATGGGGGGCCTATTCCGACTTCATTTAATTTTGTTAAAGCAGCGGATTACGCCCTAACAGGTAAAACTGCAGAACCAAAACCAAAAGTAAAGCACGAAGAGGTTTTTAAAATGGATGTAGGATATTTTACAAATGAAGTAATCTTTCAACAAAAGGTTGCTTTGAAAAAAGGAGCAGCAACAGTAAAAGGTACGGTAGAATGGCAAGCATGTGATGCATCGCAATGTCTTCCTCCAGATGAATACGCTTTTGCAGTGTCGATTAAATAATAAAATATTTAGCGTGAAAAAATCCCGTTTATAGATTTACAAACGGGATTTTTTATGATTATTGTTTTTTTTTACATCGTACAAAATAAGTTGTGCAAATAATACGTTATTAATGCAAATACTTTTCATAAAATANNAAATAGGTTAATATATGGCTAAGACCCTAGAGTTCCCCGCTCTAGGGCTTTTTGTGTTTGTATTCTGACCTGAAAAAACTGGTGAACATGACGAGAGCTTGTATTGGTTTTCAGGTGTCTTGTTACAAACAATGGTGTCATCCATATCGTTGATCACATTGTTTTTTTATCCGAGAAGACGAAATAGGTATATTGATGGCCTTTTTCTCCAGAATGTCCTGTATACAAACATTATCTTAAGTTTATTGTTTTGTCTTATACTAAACAATATGCCAATAAATTATGGTTGATTACACACTGAACCGAAGAAAATTCATTCTGGGGACAAGTGCTTTTGTTGCCTTATCTGCTTTAGAAGCTAAAGGATTGCCTTTTGAACGTCCGCCTAAAAATATCAAGGTTGGACTGGTCGGAGCGGGATGGTATGGGAAAAGCGATCTATTTAGACTGATGCAGGTCTGCGATGTCAATGTAGTTGCGATTTGCGATGTGGATAGCCGGCATTTGCAGGAGGCGGGACGACTGGTCGGGGAACGCCAACGCTCGGGACAGATTCCAAAGCTCTACAAAGATTACAGGAAAATGCTTGCTGATCATCAATTCGATCTCATTCTGATTGGTACGCCTGATCATTGGCATGCAAGACAGGCGATAGATGCGATACGTTCAGGAGCGCATATCTATTTACAAAAGCCTATTAGTGTAGATGTACTTGAGGGAGAAGCGATACTTCGATACGCGCGGAAATATAATAAGAAGGTGCAGGTAGGAACGCAAAGACGAAGTACAGCGCATCTGATTGATGCTAAAAAGCAGGTAATAGACCCAGGATTACTCGGTAAGATATCGCATGTGGAAATGTGCTGTTATTATCATATGCGAAGGAATGGAAACCCTCCGGTGGAACCGGTGCCGGATTTTCTTGACTATGAGATGTGGACAGGCCCTGCTCCTTTACGTCCTTACGATGGCTTACCTCACGGGGGATGGTGGCGAACTTTTATGGAATATGGGAATGGTATTACGGGCGATATGGGGATGCATATGTTTGATACTGTACGTTGGTTGTTACAACTCAAGTGGCCAAAGAAAATTAGCGCGACAGGAGGGATTTACGTGCAACAGGAGGGAAAGTCGACTATTGCGGATACACAGACAGCGGTATTCGAATATGATGAGCTAAATTGTGTATGGCAACATCGTACCTGGGGTGGACCTGTGGATCCCGAATACCCTTGGGCGTTTATTATCTATGGCGATAAAGGAACGTTAAAGGGAAGTGTGATGAAATATGAATTTATTCCAGTAGGTAAGGGCACTCCCATTAAAAAAGATGTTGTTTATGAAAAAGAAAAATTTCCGGAAGATTTGGAGGAACCTCGAATTGAACTGCATACAGCTCCAGCTACACGACAACATCTATTGGATCTATTGTCTGCAATAGAACATGATCGACTGCCCGTGGCTGACATTGAAGAGGGGTATATATCGACGGCCTGTTGTATCCTCGCTAATATTTCGATGCAATTAAATAGACCATTGCGCTATGATCCTGAAAAAAAAATATGTACCGATGATCCAGAAGCGACCAAGTTATTGAAAAGACCTTATCGAACGCCTTGGCAACATCCCGATCTGGCGTAGTGTAAATTATAGCCATGTCTTAATGTACAGTTTTTTAATTTTTTACGCACCAATTAGAAATTTATGCTTGATGATTTTGGACCGTACTTCAACCGTTGCTGTTTGGATTAGAATAATTTTGATTTTCGGCTTCTTTTCGGGCCCGGTTTATGGACAACAGGAAGTACGAAAAATATACATTCATACTGATCGGGAGGCTTACTTCCCTGGGGATTCTGTGTGGTTTAAAAGCTATGTCGTGCAGCATGGTTATCTGGATTCTTCTGCTATCAATCTCCATCTGAATCTTGCGGATCAGCAGGGTAATATTGTGAGATCTATGCTTAGCTTACAACGCGGAGGTATGAGTGATGGTGTATTTTTGCTTCCGTCGGATTGGAAGCAGACCAGTATCTATATTAATGCTTACGTGGGCACAGATAAAGGAATGATTGAACGATACTATTTCAAGGAAATTCCAATTATTCAAATAAATGACCAGAATAAAAATGATTCAGACAGTGGGGCAATAACTGTAAATTGCTCCCTGATTGCACGCCCTGAAGGCAATCGTTTTCTACAAAACAAAAATAATAGGCTTTATTTGCAAACGATAGAGGCTAGTGAAAAGCCACTACTTGTTAAAGGGACTATTTTAAAAAGTGATGGTGATTTACTTTCAGGTTTTCAGTTAGATAGCTCCGGTTACGGTGTTGTCGATATTACTCCTTTTATTGGTAATTGTCGTATTGAATGGGAAGTGGATGGTAAGCGTAAAACTGACATCCTTTTAAAGACCGAACTTGGAAGAAAAATATATAGCAGGGATATAGGTGACACTATCGCCGTTTATTTGGAAAGTAATCTTCCTGCTGAAAGGACAAAGATCATATTGACTTCGAATGACCGGTCGGTCTTGATAGATACGATTACAATTAGACCTGATCGACGGACTGTTATTTATTTAAACCGCAATGATCTAGATTATGGTCTGCTGCGGCTTGAGTTGCGCGATCAACAAGATAGCATACACTCTCAATCCGCTCATTTTGTGGGCGGATTGAGAGATATTCAAGTTGTGCCTAATATCAAATGGTTGCAGATAACGCGTAAGGAAAGAGGAAAGAATAGTTTTAGACTAAGTTTGCCTTCAGATGAAGAAGGAAACTTGTCTATCTCGATCACAGCTTTGGAAGTACCCAATGATTGCGTCCCAAATATTACTGAGGATATTTACTTTAGGCCCTATCTCTTGCGTAAGGAACCGGTCCATTCAACACATTTATTCCGGAATGATCAATTGCAGTACGGTTTGATAGCCACCAGCGCCTGGAATTCTTCATCCAATTTGAATTTTAATAGGGTACAGTCGACAAAGGACTCCGTTTATTACCTGCAAGGCCAGATTTTAATGGAAGGAAATAAATGGGGGCATTTCCACAAGAAGCTTGTTGATCAGATAACAAAAAATAATGGGAAAGGAAAACCCGGTGGCATGTCTTTTGGATACAAATTTCCGGAAGATAAGGTTATGCGGTATAAAACAATTATACCTGATCTCTCAGGATACTTTGTCGTGGATAATTTGATTATCCGGGGGACGATAGCAACTAAGCTGTCTGCTATTGAAAAAAAGATGATGTTTGATAAATTTCTGGTTAAGTACAATTTTGGACCGATAAAAGTAGATTCTACCTTTTTTATTCCCCCTTTACAACAAAAGTTTTTAGCACCTCAGGAATGGAACGAAAGTAAGTGGGCCTACACACCATCGAGCTATCGCGATAAAAACGGGGGGATCCGATTAAAGGAAGTCAAAGTGGATCGAAGTGTGCAGCAGAGGCGTATTGATTACCTTGAGGGTAGATATGCCCGAGAAAAATTTAAAGGACCTGCTGATGCCGTACTTGATCCTCATAACGACCGTTTCGTCAAGGCTCTTCCGTTAAATTTTGGAGAATATGCTCGTTTAAATTATACCAAAATCGCAGATTCAATCAGATGGGATCGTGTATTTGTTAATAATTATGAAATAAGAACAAATATATTGAAGATGGAAGATTTATACGATACATTCATGGATCGGATTCCGTATGTCAAGTACTTTGAGAAATTCAAAGTCGACGGTTCCGTTACTTCAGTATTGTATATTTATCAAATGGATCCAAGTGAAGGGGATTCATATATAGGCAGAGCTTTGGACGAGCAAGAAGTTGAAGGTTATATGCGAGAAGAACATTTTAAATTGATAGCTTATACTGATGATTTAGCAAGTGATCAATTTGATGCACGCCCCACTTTGTATTGGAATCCGGGTGTCAAATTGGATGGAAGCAGTAAAGAAATGGAGATCTCATTTTTTAATAATAGTAACCCAGAAGGGTTTTGGATTACTATTCAAGGTATAACCAAAAGCGGGAAGACCATATTCTTTCGGGATATCATAAGAGCTTCGAAAAGATAAATGCTAATAAAAAATGTACACAGGGAAATGAATAAATCTGATCGCTTCATTACAATTGTAAAAGAAATTTATACAGGTGAAAAAAATTGGTTAATATCAGTATGATTTTCAATAAAAAGTATAGCTCAGATCAAGGATGCGATCTTCAAAATATTGGGCCATTTTGGCAGTTTCAGATTTTCGCTGTATCGTGGTTAAAAAGCCCTTTTGATTATATGTCATAATTAGTTCGCTTACTTTTTGTCCATTCCGGATATTTTGCATCGAAAGCAGATTTCTGTTTTTGTCGTAACTGTATTTTTCACTTTTAGGTGCAACGTCTGCATCTGTTTCATGAATTTCGGATAGGAGGCCTTCTTTGAATTCATATTGTTCAGATGGTATTGTCTTAGCTGCGCAACCAAAATGAAGGAATTGAGCGACAGGATGATTATTTAAATGGTAATAGGTTATTTTTTGATAACAGGTGTCTTGACTACTCCCATTTTTCATAAAATCGAAAAACTCTGTCCGTTCTTCTACCGCAAATTTGTTTTCTGTATAATAACGATACTGCCATGAAGAGAACTTATTTTCACGGATCATGTTATTTAACAGCTTTTCCTCTGGCCATGATCCTTTAAGAATAAGCTGATCGATACCGGCAACTGGTTCGCCCATCCAATCATTATTCTGCGTTTGATTAGGCATCTGTGCATTCAATGAAAAGATTCTGATGTTATCAATACGATTTTTTTCGTCGTAGCCGTATACCTTTATTTTTACGACACCACTGTTATAATCAATCCGCGCTTCTTTGGCAATAAAGCCATTTGCCTGATAACTATATGTTGTGTAAAAGACGGTATCCTTTTTCTCTTGATCGTACCGAGCCATGCTTATGTTCATTAAAAGACCATTGGAATTAAATGTATAACAATTAAAAATTCCATTTTCCCGACTTTTAACGGTTATGCTTTTTACCTTTTTTGCCTTTATAAACGTAGGATTGAAAGGGAATATGGTCTTTGTGAAATAGCCTTCAATCGCCATCGGTGTGACATGATAGAAAGATTCCATTTGTGCCATTCCCTTCATTGGGATAAGGTAAATTAAAACGCTGATTAAAAAAGAAAAAACGCCACAATTTCTGTATATCATATATGCTCAAGTATTTAATTTTTTGCCGGTAGTGGTTACAGGCCGTTTGGTTTTGTTACTTCTTGTTTTAAGAAATCAGATTGAAAGTTTTTAAAGTGTATTTTCATAAAATACTACAATATCATTACCCATAGCGGAAATTGAAAGTGTGTTGTAAATCCCGTTATTCCAAATTATTTCAATGGATTTTAGGGATTTATCTTCGCTTCCTTCTTGTGTTTTGCGTAATATCTTCCATTGATATACATTTCCTTCACTGTCCTTAACGATCGTGTTCCCTTCGGGTAGGGCAGTATTTAATTTAAGAATCCGGTAAAAGCTCCCAATGTTTTTTATTAAATTATAAACAGTCAGCACGTCGGTATGAGGTATTTGCAAAGCTTCTGAAAAATTTACATCAAAGCCTGAGGTCGAGGTCAAGAGCATTCCGTTTTGAAATATTTGTCTTGAAAAGTAATTGTCATTTTCGCTCTCGCTCAGCGTTTCGGATATTTTTCCACTTTCCCACTTATTTCCAATGGGTTGAGATAACTGTTTTACCCAATCAGAAAGCGCACCTGTATTCTCCTTTGGAGGTTTTATAGTTGCAAAATTGTTTTTAAGAACATAGCCTTTAACGGTGTTATAGATCACTTTCATCCAATACGTCCTTGTGCCATTTATGACCAACGGATTGTCTACCATTTCCAGTTGGTCTATATCCGAATTACTGAATGTAACTTGTGAGCCATAGGCGACAGTCGCTAAGGCATTGGCCTGTATACTAGGACTTGCATAAAGTTTTACTCCCTCGGATAAAGTAGCATAGTAGATCTTTGGCGCTTTTTGAGCAAATGTATTTATGCTAAGTACATTCGATAGAAAACCGAAAAACAAAGCTGTTTTAAGTAAGAATGCGGTAGACCTTGTCATAGAAATAATTTATTATATGAAATATAGCAATAATTGTAATTTTATTACATTAATTTTAATTTAAAACTATAAGTAGATCACATAGGTCGATTTACGCGATACAAATCGCTGTGCGATTAATCGGGAGTAGTTAAATGGGAGAGAAATATTTTTTGTTCATATCAGATTGAATAAGTAATATGATTTTTCGTCGACAGCTCAAACCAGCCTTTTGTGCTTATAAAATTTGCCGTTATGATTAGAAAAATTGAAGTAGGAGATTATCCGGATCTGATAGCTATCTGGGAGAGCGCAGTAAAGAGCACCCATGATTTTCTGAAAGAGGAAGACTTTAGCTATTACAAAGAACAAATGCCCGTATATTTTGAACATGTGGTATTATTAGGATATGAAGAAAATGGAGCTTTAGTTGGCTTTATGGGAATTTCGGGAGATAGCCTTGAAATGTTATTTGTTCACAATGATTTTCGGGGTAAAGGTATTGGGAAAATACTTATTTCTTATGCAATGGAGAGCTTAAATGTGACGAAAGTAGATGTAAATGAACAAAATACCCAGGCGGTGGATTTTTATAAGTATATGGGGTTCAATGTTGTCAAAAAGTCAGCTTTAGATGGACAAGGAAAATCATATCCGATCTTACATATGAGTTATAATTAACTCATTATTTCGCATTTTTCGGGGGAGTAGGCTTTATGATCTGGCTTTCTTGCTGATTGGGGCGTGCAGCCTCTTTCTTTAGTTTCTGAATCTTCTTAAGACCTTGGATAATGCTCGATGCTGGAACGTCATATTTGGCCACGGCTTCATCCAATAACAAATAGCCATTCATAATTTCGGAAATTGCTAATTGAAGTCTGGTTTTCTTTGGCTCTGGATTTTTATCATCAGTTTTTGTTTTCATCATTATTTTGATTTGTGGGATGTGTCTTATTTTTCGGGACGATACCGACAACAAATATTACTTTTTTTTAAAATAGCGTTAGTTTTATATTGAAACTCATTTTTCAATTGTAGGTGTATTTTTACATGATGTAGCTTGTTCTTTACAGTTTTTATCTGATTGTATTTTTTAGGACCAGATGCTATTGGATAGCCTACCGCATGTGGAGATTTCTGAATTTCAAA
>NZ_DLJD01000026.1:0-236161 GCF_002484085.1 Sphingobacterium sp. UBA7625 | reverse complement strand
TCGGTAAAGAAAAAGAAGCTGGTTTCGACCGTATCGACCTATTGGACAAATTGGTTCCGGTATATGAGCAAATCCTGGCTAAATTGGCAGAAGCTGGCGCACAATATGTTCAGATTGACGAGCCTTTCTTGGCTTTGGATCTAGACGAAAAAGTAAAAGCATTATACCAACCTACTTTTGAGAAATTAGCTGCCGCTGCCAAAAACATTAAATTAATCGCTACGACTTACTTCGAAGCATTAAAAGACAACGAAGATATCGCGGTTAACTTACCGATCCATGCATTACATTTGGATTTAGTACGCGGTGAAAACCAATTGGATACAGTTTTGGCTAAAGTTCCTGCTTCATTGACATTATCATTGGGTATTGTTGAAGGCCGTAACATCTGGAAAAACGATTACGAAAAATCATTGGTTAAAATCAAACAAGCGGTTGATGCATTAGGAAAAGACCGTGTCTGGGTTGCTCCTTCTTCATCATTATTGCACGTTCCTTTTGATTTGGACAATGAGCACAATGAGCAATCATTGCCTGCTGAAGTTAAAAACTGGTTAGCATTCGCAAAACAGAAGTTAGCAGAGGTAAAAGATCTAGCGATCTTAGCTGACGGTGAGGTTGATGCAGAAACGACAAAACGTTTTGAAGCAAACAAAGCTGCTGCTGAAAGCCGTCGTACTTCTCCATTGATCCACAAACCAGAAGTTAAAACACGTACGAGCAATATTACTGATGATGATGCAAAACGTACATCAGTATTTGCTGACCGTAAAGCAGCACAACAAGCGAAGTTCAACTTGCCAGCATTCCCTACAACAACGATCGGTTCATTCCCACAAACGAAAGATGTGCGTAAATGGAGAGCTGATTTGAAAAAAGGAGCGATCACACAAGAAGAATACGATAAAGCAATTGCTGAAGAAACCGAAAACACAATCCGTCTTCAAGAACAATTGGATATCGACGTATTGGTTCACGGCGAGTTTGAACGTAATGACATGGTTGAATACTTCGGTGAGCAATTGGCGGGATATGCATTCACTCAGAACGGTTGGGTACAATCCTACGGTTCCCGTTGTGTGAAACCTCCAATTATCTACGGAGATGTTTATCGTCCACAAGACATGACTGTACGTTGGTCTTCTTACGCTCAATCATTGACTAACCGTCCGGTTAAAGGGATGTTAACTGGTCCAGTTACCATCTTACAATGGTCTTTCGTACGTAACGATCAACCACGTTCGACAACAACTTACCAAATCGCATTGGCCATCCTGGATGAAGTACAAGCTTTGGAAAAAGCAGGAATCAAAATCATCCAAATTGATGAACCAGCAATCCGTGAAGGCTTACCATTACGCAAAGCTGATCAAAAAGATTACTTGAACTGGGCAGTTCGTGCTTTCCGTGTATCTTCATCCAATGTAGAGGATGATACACAGATCCACACACACATGTGTTACTCTGAGTTCAACAATGTGATCGAAGATATCGCAGCAATGGATGCAGACGTAATCACAATTGAGACTTCCCGTTCACAAATGAAATTATTGAATGCATTTGCCGGTGATTTCAAATACCCGAACGATATCGGTCCAGGTGTATATGATATTCACTCACCACGTGTACCAAGCAAAGATGAGATGGTAGACTTATTGCGCAAAGCAAAAGCAGTAGTTCCTGCGGAGCAACTTTGGGTTAATCCAGATTGTGGCTTGAAGACACGCGCTTGGCCTGAAACTAAAGCTGCTTTAGAATCAATGGTTGATGCTGCGAAAATCTTAAGAGCAGAATAATTCTTAAACTATATTGATAAAAGCCCAAGATGAGAATTCATCTTGGGCTTATTTTTTTGAGTATTTTATCCGAAATCAAGCATCTTCGTCAGTTATTTACCTCGCTTTTTGCTTGTCTTGGTAATTTCCTGTTTTCCTTTAATCCGATCTTCGACAGACTTTATGACCGTGGACAGATCGCTGTCCAAGTTATCCAACTTAGCCATTTTGAGGATTTTTAAAGCCTTTTTGTATTTCTTTAATTTCTCAAGCAGCAACACCTTCTTAATCCAGATCACTGTCAGGGACATCCCGGGCAATGTCAATGCATATTTGATGGTTTTCTTTGCTGCTTCGTAATCGCCCATGTCGATCAAGGTCTGTATAAAATAGGGGTACACTTCCAAAGCATGCACATTGTGGCTTAAAGCCTCCTGAAAATATTTCTTTGCCTGCTCATAATCAAAAAGTTGCTCCGCATAAACCCTACCCATTAAACACAACGCCATGGTATTGGATTCATCGTATGACAAGGCATAGGATAAGGATTCTAACGTATCCTCCAGATAATATGGATAATTATCCAGAGCCTGAAGGACATATTTATTCACTGAATTCATTGTTTTTTTTCAACATTACATGAGTATTAGACCTCCTGCGACTACGACCAGCCACACAGATGTCATTTCCTTTATCGGTTAGATCATCTCAAATGATCTCCTGGCGACACATACATCACGATCCGATGCTGTATTCAAGCGCCGAAAATTGGTCCGGAAAAGAAGATTAGGAGAGTGCGGTATTCCGGAGAATATGCCCAAGACTCTTCTTTGAGGACGAAGCTGGGGTTTTTAGTATAGCAAACATATTCTTCCGTTTTTTTATTTTATATTAATACCTGATTGTGTTGCAAAGATTCAAAATATTTATCAGATTAAAAAATATTTGATTATTAACAACTTACAAACATGTTATATCATTGGCATATTATTGTCATATCGTTTTTTTTAAAATCAACACCGTTTTAGCCATTTTCGTGTCATGGAAAGTCAAACAGTAAATCAACTCATCAAACAATCTAGAAAGCACAAAGGACTGACACAACAGGATCTCGCCAATCAAGCAGGCCTATCTTTAAGAACAGTACAACGAATCGAGAAGGGGACTGAAGAGATCAGTGGTTTCAGTTTAAGACAAATCAGTCAGATTTTAGAAATTCCTTTAGAACAATTAATTATGCCAAATGTAAATCAAATCAGTATCGACAAAAACCAAAGTGGAAGCATAAAGGCTCTTTACCTGGCTTCTCTAACGTTTCTGGTCAACCCATTATTGGGCTTATTGGTCCCGGCCATTATGGGCTACACGAAGCAGAATAAAGATGCCCAATACAGCAAGCATCTAAAAAAGATCATCATCATACATGCCTCCGGTCTTTTATTTCTCGGAGCCTTTATAGGCTATCTCCTTACAGCAAAATTTTTTCATATTCAACTGCCCTCGTCTTTAAATTATATTTTTACAGGCTGGCTTTTTCTGCTCATCCCAATGTGCTATTATGCCGTAATTATCATCTTCACAGCAGTAAACTATTTTAGAATTAAAGGATCCGATGTAAATTAAAAATAACTAGTATTCAGTTTACTCGAATCAGAATTCACGATAAGAGCAAGTTGAAAATACAGCTATATGAATAGGTTTTATAAAATCAGAAGAACATTTCCCATTAGAGATAAGAGGGAAAGCGGGGACATTAAGGAGAAATTGTTGTAAAATTTTATAATGGTTTTTTTTGAACAACCAATATCCACTCATTTTCCAATGTGAGATATCCCATTTCATAGATAAAGTTATAAACCTGGCCTTTATTATTGACAAATGTATGCGTGTGGAATTTGAAATCAAATCCCAGTCTTTTTAATTTTTCGCGCAGGACCTTTGTCATACCCTTCTCCTCCCCTTCCAGCACATCCGCCAAAATACGCCGGTTTTTACGCAATATATTATTCACATTACGGATCAGATTGGTCTGATCACTATTCAATTTATTGTTGTAAGCATTTCGACAGGAGTCATCGCAAAAGCGCTTATCCGATCTTCCCCGTATATTTTTCCCACATTCCAAACAGACTTTTTCCATAGTGTTCAATATGAAAGTTAAACGACAACAAACGGTTACAACCGACTATAGTCGAATACAAATGGTAAACAGACGATTATTATTCTTTCTCCTTTTCATCTTTGCTCAAGGTCATTCCACATCAATTGTTATGGCCAGTAACTAAAATAAGAATTATTAGAAACATTTAAAAATTAGACAAAATGAGCACATTACGTAACAAAGTACAATTAATTGGTCATTTAGGAAATGATCCTGTAATCAAAACCACTTCAACCGGGGTAAATTACGCTATTTTACGACTTGCCACAAATGATCTTTTCAAAAACAAAGCTGGAGAATGGGTAGAGGAGGTACAATGGCATACACTTGTCGTATGGGGCAAGCAAAACAATACCATTGAAAGGAAATGTAGCCGCGGGACCAAACTGATGGTTGAAGGGAAACTAACCTATCGTAACTACGAAAATGCTGATGGAACGAAAAGATATATTACTGAAATCAAAGTTGACAGCTTTTTGATTCTATCCGATCAAAACTGCGCAAACGAGGATATTCCGGTACCACAAGAGGAGGATGAAGAAGATCTTCCATTCTGATTTAAGACAGAAAAAAAGTAGGACTTTTATACAAAGCCCTACTTTTTATTTTTTATCAAAAAACTATTTCGCTGCACTAGCAGTTAACTCTGCTGCTAGCTTTTGAGCATACTCCGACCATAGCTTCGCATCTTCCGGAGTTAATTTAGTAAGAGCGGTAGCAGTTTTTGTAGCCCACTCCTGTTGTTTTCCGGCTAACTCCTGAATTTTAGTTGCATCTCCGCTTTTAGCAGCAGCAACATATTCGTTCACATATTTTGTGTAATCGTCTGCCAACTGTTGTGCTTCCGGAGAACTAAACTTTGGCACTTCAGTAGTCGTTGTTGTCTCTGTCGTTGTTGTCTGGGCAACACCACCTTGTGTATCAGTCGTTGTGACCGTATCCTTTGTTTCTACTTTTTTGCTATCTGCATTATTACAAGAAACAAGGAAAAGTGCAGCAATTGCTGCAGATAATACCATTTTTTTCATTTGTATAAATTTGTTTTTAAATTGTGATGAAGCGATCAAATTTATTCATCGCTCAGAGAGGTTGAATAAAGCATGATGGTTCCATGAAACGAATAAGTTTATAATAAATTAAAATTATTTACCAACTTAAATTTGGATTATTTTATTTTATAATCCAAATTTATTTTTTTTCAAAAACAAATAAGTGTTAAAAAAACCTCCGTTTTTCTCTTTATCATGCGTTTACATTAAAAATATCTGATGAAAAAACAGTTGTCGATTGTAACAAAACCATGGCATTAATCACCGTACTGACCTCACCTAGTCTCCAAAGCAAGATACTCCCCGGAAACGATATCCATGATCTGAATATTCTTGCAGTCTCCCTTTAAGGCATTATTCATAAAGTCTCTATTTTCAATGGTATTCATGAGCTCGTTGACTCATTAAATTTGTACTTTAAGGTATCCGTGAGCTCAATCGCTCGGTTCATCCTGTCTTCGGCGGTATATTGTTCAATCTCATCGGTACAAATGAGCTCGTGTTTGCTTTTTGCCTCCAATCTCGACTTATATCCTTTCAAATTTACCATACAGTTTCCAAAAATTTCCCTTCTCGGCCAATACAAAGTCGACTTTCTTCCATGCGTTTAAAACCAAGCTTATTTCCTGCTCTGCTAAGGTATATTTTCCAATAAAGAATTCCTCGGCTGAAAAACATAGGCCGAAGGCATTGTTTAGCGTATGCAAGCTTTCAATGTCAATTTCTTCAAAAAATAGAATTGATTGTGCTGATACAGCGAAGTCACCGGGTACCGGTATAGCATCCATATACTCCATCGCAATAAAACGATTGCGGCTCTGCAACGGAAACTCGATGACCGGCAGTTCATTTAATTTTGACACATAAGTACAAGCATCTAACAGCGCTTCACGTTCCAATAACGGGACCTGTGCCAATCGCTTCCCTCCTACTGCAGGCGTATCAGGCTGAAAATAATCGTTAAAATTGAGAATCTCATTAACAGAAAGATTTTTTTCAATCAGATGTTGCACAGGAATGCCAAAATAATTTGCAATTTTTAAGACAATCTCTATTTTTGGTTCGGCACGCATCTCTTCGTAAGATGAAATATTCCCCCTAGTAAGATTAAAAACATCTCCAAAAGCCTGCTGACTCAATCCTTTCACCTTTCTCAGCTTTTTTATATTATTCCCGACGTTACTCATTTTAAAAAAAAATTAATTTTTTCTTGCAAAATATTTTTGCAATTCACTATCTTTATGCAAAGAATATGTGCAATATATAAAAAACTTGATTATGTACTTCTCAAAAATTGAAAATTATATCGCCAACATCGGTTATAACATTACCCATAAGGATGAAAAAGAAGGCGTCTTTGTCATCGAAAACGAAGATGATGGTATTCGCAACCTCATTGTGGGTATAGCACATCCCATCGTAATTTTCGAGCAGTATCTATTTACCATCAACAACGAGAACATGGACATGTTCAGATCGTTACTCATAAAAAATAGAGATATCATCCATGGCGGATTTGCCTTGACGGAGGATGGCAGAAAGGTCATATTCCGATATACTTTGCAGATACATAATCTGGATCAAAATGAATTTGATGCAGCCATCAATTCACTTAGTCTTTTGATCAGTGAATATTATAATCAGTTAATAAGTTTTTCAAAATTATAGAATAATGAATATTTTTAAGAGAATTTTCAGAATCGGTCAGGCAGAGATCCACGCTGTAGTGGACAAAATGGAGGACCCCATCAAAATGACGGAGCAAGGTATCCGTGAGATGAAAGAAGACCTGGAACAATCGTTAGAGGCTTATGCAAAAGTAAAAGCGCTAGCGATACGCACGCAGAATAACTGTGAAAAGAAAAAGGAAGAAGCCAATGAATTTGAAAGCAAGGCCATTTTATTGTTGCAGAAAGCACAAAAAGGAGAACTTTCTGCCGAAAAAGCAGAAAGCCTGGCCAAAGAGGCCCTATTACTGAAAAAGCAATTGTTGATTGAAGCTACCGAACTGGATAAACAGGCAGCAATTCATCAGAGTTCCGCAGAGGAATTGCATAAAAATGTGGATATACTTAAATTCAATATCGCTAAATGGGAAAGCGAATTATCAACTTTGAAAGCACGGGTCAAGGTTTCCAACGCAGCTAAAATGGTCAACCGGCAACTGGCCAACATTGATTCCAACAGCACGATTTCCATGTTGGAACGCATGAAAGAAAAAGTCGAAGAGGACGAAGCATTAGCGAAAGCCTATGGTGAAATCGCAACAGGTAATAGAAGCAAGGTGGATGAGATCAATGAATCCATAGGTGGTTCGGACGCTGTAAACAGTGAACTGGAAGAATTAAAACGAAAATTGAATGGCGATGCGGAAATTTGAGTATAAAACAATCAAAATTGAACCCCAAGGCTTCTGGGGAACCAAATTGGACTCGGACAAAATCGACAAGATTCTGAACGACCTCGGTGATCAGGGCTGGGAGCTGGTCGCGATGCAGGACCTTGAAATGAATGGTAATTCCTGGTCATTTCATTATACCTTCAAAAGAGAAAAAATTTAAAAGAAAATACGATGACAGAATTAATCAATATCTTATTCAACCCATTGTCAAATGGCATCATGACTGTCCTGACAGGCCTGTCTGTAGTGTATTGGTTATTTATGTTTCTCATGGGCGATGGTGTGCATCTATTTGACGCGGATGCCGATGTGGACCTACATCCTACACCTGATGTCAGTGACGTCGATGGCTCACATGATATTGATACCGATGGACCAGATCATCCACATCATCATACAGACTCCGATACGCATACCGAACCGGGTTTCTTTGCCAAGGCAATGGATTATATCAATGTCGGAAAAGTGCCCATTATGCTTATTGTGACCATGTTTAAATTCGTTGGCTGGGTGATCACCATTGTATCTTCATTGTATATTGACGTTGCATCCTGGGGAATAAAATCGGTATTGATCCTGGTTCCGGTTTTTATCGTTACATTCTTTTTAATGCATTTTCTGACCAAACCTTTAGCAAGAATGTTCAAAAATATTGGCTATAATGGCGAAGAGAGCCATGATTTCCTCGGCCGCATGGGTAAAATGCGTGCAAGTATTGAGGGTAAAAAAATAGGTTCTGCTGAATTTATTATCCAACAAGATCCAATTCGTCTCAATGTCGTAAGTCATAATGGCGAGAAAATCGGCTATGGCGATGATGTCATTATTGTGGACGAATCCAAAGACAAAAAATATTATTATGTCACCAAGGAAATCACCATTGACAATATTTAATCGAAAATAAAAAAAAACAAGGAGCAAGGATTAAAGACTTAATCGGTAAGCCGTAGGCTTGCGCAACTAAAATCCAAATACTCATATCTAAATACTAAAATCTAAATAAATACTAATCAATATGCTATATCAACCTCTTTTATTTTTAAGCGGCTTAAACGGAATTATATTGCTGATTGTCGGTTTAGCTGTTTTTCTAATCTTTGCATTCTTTGTTGTACTGAGTGCATTCTACAAAAAGATCCCGCAGGGAAAGGCAATTGTCCGAACAGGTGTTGGCGGAACGAAAGTTGCCTTCAACAAGGGTATGTATGTCGTCCCGGTTTTCCACAAGATGGAGATCATGGACATCTCCATCAAAAAAATTGAAATCGCCCGTATGCAGAGCGAAGGACTGATCTGTAAAGACAATATCCGCGCAGATATCAAGGTGGCATTCTTTGTTCGTGTCAACAAAAATGTTGATGATGTGATCAACGTTGCCCAGAATTTGGGATGCGACCGTGCCAGCGAACCCGAAACTTTAAAGAGCATCTTTGAATCTAAATTTTCTGAAGCTTTAAAAACCGTAGGTAAAAAATTCGACTTTATCGAACTCTATGAAGCACGTCGTGAGTTCCGTGATGAAATCCTCAATATCATTGGTACAGACCTGAACGGTTATATCCTTGATGACTGTGCGATCGACTACCTGGAACAAACAGATATCGAACATTTAAATCCCAGCAACATCCTGGATAGTGAAGGTATTAAGAAAATCACCGAGCTGACAGCAAAACAAAATATCAATGCCAACTTTATCCGTCGTGACGAAGAGAAATTAATCAAAAAACAAAACGTAGAAGCACGGGAGGCAATTTTAGAACTGGATCGTCAACTTGCCGAAAAAGAAGAAAAACAAAAACGTGAAATTGATAATATCAAGGCCCGCGAGGAAGCAGAGATTGCTAAGGTACGTGAAGAAGAGCGCCTGAAATATGAAAGCGTCCGCATTTCCACCGAAGAGCAGCTGGCAGTACAGGAAGAAAATAAACTACGCCAAATTATCATTGCCGAGAAAAACAAGCAACGTACAGATGCTGTGGAAGCCGAACGCGTAGAGAAAGACCGCGCATTGGAACAAACCGAACGTGAGCGTATTGTCACCTTGGCTCAGATTGACAAAGAGCGTTCGATTGAGACCGAGAAGAAAAGTATTCAAGGAGTAATCAAAGAACGCGTCCAATTAGAAAAAGGCGTTATCGAAGAGCAACAAGGTGTCAAAGATATTGAAGTATTCCGTGAAGTAGAACGGAAGAAACAAGCTGGTGTTATTGCAGCATCACAAGAAGCAGAAGAGAAATTAATTTCTACGGTGAAAGCGGCTGAAGCAGCAAAAATTGCGGCAGAACAAGAGGCTGAGAAAAAAGTGATTGACGCCGAAGCGGCGCGTAAGATTGCAGAAAAACGTGCTCAGGAATTATTGATAGACGCCGAAGCGAAAAAAGAGGCGTCACTCAAAGAGGCCGAAAGCCGTAAGATCATAGCTGAAGCTCAGGCGAAAGAAGAAGCTGCAATTGGTTTATCAGAAGCCGAAGTAATGGTCGCAAAAGCCGAAGCCGAAGAGAAGCAAGGTACTGTACAGGCAAATGTTATTGAGAAGAAAGCCGAAGCCATGCGCAAAGAAGGTTTAGCACAGGCGGAAGTTGTCCGTGAAAAGGCACTTGCGGAGGCAAAAGGTATCGAAGAGAAAGCCGAAGCTATGAAAAAACTGGATGGTGTGGGTAA
This sequence comes from Sphingobacterium sp. UBA7625, assembly GCF_002484085.1. Lineage (NCBI taxonomy): Bacteria > Pseudomonadati > Bacteroidota > Sphingobacteriia > Sphingobacteriales > Sphingobacteriaceae > Sphingobacterium > Sphingobacterium sp. UBA7625. The sequence goes on along the minus strand of NZ_DLJD01000026.1, from coordinate 226,114 downwards.
AGACCACGAAGAGTTCAAATTACAGTTACAGAAAGAACGTGACATCGAACTTGCACAGATCAATATCCAAAAAGATATTGCACAAGCACAGGCGGGGGTATTGTCCGAAGCGCTTAAAACAGCGAAGATAGACATCGTCGGTGGTGAAACCATGTTCTTCGAAAACATTGTACGTCAGGTGTCCAATGCCAAAGGTTTTGACCATCTGATCGACAATTCGAAACATGCCACTGATATCAAAAATTCACTATTGGGCCCAGACGGGAAAGGTGATCTCGCCGAAAAAGTACGTGGACTGGCAGATAAATATGGTATCTCATCCAATGATATCAAGAACTTAACAGTTTCTGCGGCGTTGATCAAACTGCAACAGGCAGCCACAGATGCCGAAAACGGTGAAGATGCAGGTTTTATCAATTCCTTATTTGGGTTGGCAAAAAACTTAGGCATTTCCAACAAGAAGCTGTCTTAAGACATCTTAAGCTTACTAATTATCCGCAAGACCATTTCAAAATGGCTCCTGCGGGTAGTTAAAATTGATTTTGTCACAACAATCCAGTAGAGAAAGCTCATTTTATGCCAGAAGAAAACGTAATAAATCAGAACGACAGCCTTGACCAAGGTGCATATGAGATTATCCGAAAGCGGCTTCTTACACAAAAAGAAGAACTCGCGACCAAGCTCCAACAGTTGAATGAAGCCCGTAAAGAAGTCTTTAATTCGACGAGTTTTGTCCTCAAAGCCAATCAACGGATCACCACAGAAAACAACTGTGTTGCCCGCGGTATTCTGGCCTTGGATAATCAATGTATTTTTGGGTATAACGTGCATTTTGGACTGCGTACCGAGATCAAGCTGGAAGATGTTTTCAGTGTTTATGCATTTGAGAATAATCAATTTATTCCGCAGTCCCTCGACCTGATCAACGATCAAAATTTTATTTCAGATTACCAAAATCTATATAAATACTACAGGGACTCCATATTCTCCAAATTTCGTAGGACGGAGAACTATTTGTACATGATCTTTCAGACCAGCAAAAATCCTGCTGACCTCAAAGCATTCAAATGGTTAATCAAAGATGGTAAGCTCCAGTATCAGGATGACCGCAGCATCCACGAAGTCAAATTGCCCAATCAATTTGAATTTGACTGGACGAAAACCACGCTTGAAGACCGTCGGCTCGGTAAGTATCCCCATATATCCATTATGGATAAGATCTTTATTGAGGCGATCAATGGCGACATCACCTTCAAGATCGAAAACAATACAGACAGTGGTAAAGGGATCTATTCCGAAAAAGTGGTCAATGCAGACCAACAATTGGACGATGCCGATTATTACTATGCAGATCTCGGCAATCTTATTGCGGTACGCATCAAGCCATACCAGGAAGATTTTAGGGCCTTTGTCTATAACCAACGGACGAAGGAAGTAATCAACCTCAAATCACTGAATGAATCCGCAATATTGTTACCAGACAACCAAGGGATTATTTTCTCCAATGGCTACTATTTACAAAATGGCACAAACAAAGTTTTTGACGCCCAGTTTGAGCAGGTATCGTTCCTTCGTAGAATAGCCTCCCCCAATGGTGAGGATTTTCTATATATATTCTGTCAGGAGGAAACCAATACCTATATCCTACTGTCATATAACATCATTCAGCAGCATGTCGAGACTCCGATTATCTGCAACGGATTTACCCTGTTCAAAGATGGTAGCTTAATTTATTTCCGCACCGAGGCAGAAGCCACCAGACATCATCAGGTTCAGATCTGGGAAACACCCTATATGGCCATGCTCAAAGAAAATGAGCAAAAGAAAGATGATCCCCTCTATAAGGTAGGCAATAAACAGATCGTGCAGGCGATGGCCGAGGCTCAGGAGGTTATACAGCTGATCAACAAAGAGGACAGCTACGAAGGTTTATACGAAGATATCCTCAAAAAGTCCACGGTTTTATTGGATTCCTATTTCTGGATCAAAGATGAGGCCTTATCAAATCTTGGCCAGCCATTAACACAGATCAAGGAAGTCGCCAATACCGCCATTGATGAATTTGTCAAAGTACAGGCACAACGCAAACATGCCGCAGAATTAAATATCGCAGCGGAAAAGAAGATGGAAGAACTCACCTTCTCCATCAATAGTACCGTTGTAGACAAACTCGATCAGCTCGTCCATCAATTGGCCGACTCCCGTCGTCTTCAGGGTGAAATCATTGACCTTAAAAATGTAAAATATATCGATACGGTCAGCATAGATAGTCTGTTGGAAAAACTGCAGGTTATCACTTCTGGGCTGGCTGAAAAAACCATTGCTTTTCTCCTACGTGATGAAGCTCTGCTTCCTTATGAACAGAAAGTAGAACAGCAAAAGAAGAATGTGGATGCCATAGTGAAGGTATACGATGCCAAGGCAATCGAGGAAGCCAATTTGGCCATTTCAGGTGAATTGGAACTATTGATTGATATCCTCAATAGTTTAAAAATTGACGACTCCACGCAGACAACCAAAATCATTGAGAAAATTTCGGTTATTTTCTCCTCCTTAAATGAAGTCCGCGCACAGCTAACGCGAAAACTCAATTCATTAAAGAGTACAGAAGCAATAGCCGAATTCTCTGCACAGCTGACCCTGTTGGAGCAATCCGTGACCAACTACCTTGAACTGTCGACGACAACCGAAAAGGTAGACGAATATTACACAAAAGTTATCGTTCAGCTGGAGGAACTTGAAAGTAAGTTTTCCGAATTTGAAGATTTTGCCCTCAAGATCGCGGACAAACGTGATGAGGTTATCAAGGCTTTTAATTCCCGCAGAGAACAAATCGTTGAACAGATCAACAAGCGTACGTCCTCGATCGAACAGATCGGTCTTCGTGTATTAAAGAATATTGAGAACAAATCCAAGACATTTGCAACGCGGGAAGAGATCCTCAGCTTTTTTGCCTCGGATCTGATGATCGACAAGATCAGACAGTTGGTACAGGAGCTAAAAACACTGCAGGATGTCTCAAAAGCGGAAAATCTTGAAAACCTATTAAAGAAATCACAGGAAGACGCTTTACGGGTTTTACGGGATAAGAATGACCTCTTTGTGGACGGCGAAAATATCATCGCGCTGGGCAAGCATAAGTTTGCGGTCAACAACCAATCCCTTAGCCTTACCTTACTACGCAGAAATGACGAACTGTATTTCCACCTGACTGGGACAAGTTTCTATCAAAAGGTGCAGGCCGAGGAGATCAACAGGTTTCAGGATATCTGGGATCAGGAACTTGTCTCTGAAAACAAGGAAGTCTATCGTGCAGAATATCTTGCATACAAAGCATTCCTGGCTTCGAAAGGACAACAAGATTTTGATGCTGCACTGTTCATCACGCAGACCGTGGAACAAAGTTATTCGGAAGGCTATGTCAAAGGGGTTCACAATGTGGATGCGCTATTGATCTATGATACGATAAAACAGCTCGATAGCAAACTGGATCTGCTACGCTATGATCCTTCTTTGCGCACGATGGCTCAGCTATTTTGGCAATCGCTTTCTGATGATCAGCGTGCAAAACAGCTGGCGCTGATACACTCGACTTACACGATATTGAAAACGTTTCCAAATTCAAATCGTTACCAATCCGTCATTGATGAACTCAGCAAGTTGTTCAATGCCTGGGAGACACATTTGGATCGCGCCACCATTCATGACCGTGACTTGGCAACTTACCTTTTTCAAACGTTTACGAGCTACAATACCTTTGTCGTCAGTGAACAGTCCGATGATCTGAAAAAGGCGTTTATTCGACTGCTGGAATCCAAGAAAAGTTACAAGCTTTTTGAAGCGGATATTCAGAACGAACAATTTAGCGTGGTAGATCGCTTTTACCTGACTTTAAACTGGCTCAACTCCTTCGTTGATGAGCATCCGGAATATCTTACGTTACGTAAATATATTGAGGAAGCAGCGATCATGTTGCTTTATCCGACCCATGAGTATCACCTGATCATTGCAAAAGACCAGGCGCATATCAGCGGATTAAAAGGCAATCATGCGATCCTGAACAATGGAGAAGAACATATTCAATATCATGATTTTTTAGCACGTCTCGCGCAATTCAGTGCGTATAATGTACCTCGTTTTGTGGCTTTCTCCACATTGAAAGAGCAGCTTGCGAAGTCCTATGCCAAAGAACTAAAGATCGGTGAGTTTGAGCCCAAAGTACTGACTTCCTTTGTACGTAATAAGCTGATCAACGAAGTTTACTTTCCATTGATCGGAAATAACCTCGCGAAACAGCTGGGAGCTGCAGGTGACAACAAGCGTACGGCCCGTATGGGCATGCTTCTGTTGATCTCGCCTCCGGGTTACGGTAAGACTACCTTAATGGAATATCTTGCCAAAACTATGGGTTTACATTTTGTCAAAATCAATGGCCCAACCATTGGTCATTCGATTACATCCATTGACCCGATTGAAGCGAAAACATCCGGAGAACGGGAAGAGCTCAAAAAGATCAATCTTGCATTTGAGATGGCTGACAATGTCATGCTGTATTTGGACGATATCCAGCACTTAAATCCGGAGTTTTTACAGAAATTTATCTCTCTGGCCGATGGTCAACGTAAGATTGATGGTATTTTTGAGGGTGAGAGCAAGACCTATGACCTCCGTGGCAAGCGCTTCTGTATTGTGATGGCAGGAAACCCGTATACCGAGAGCGGCTCTAAGTTTCAGATTCCCGACATGCTTGCCAATCGGGCAGATGTGTACAATCTCGGCGATGTGATCGGTGATACCGAAGCATTATTCAACCTCAGTTTGATTGAAAATGCGGCGATTGAAAACAGTTACCTCGAGAAGATTGCAAGCAAGTCGTTTAATGACTTCTATGCCCTGGTCAACTATGCACAGTCTGTTATGGATCAATTGCCCAATTTAGAGGGAAACTATCTGAAACAGGATATTGATGACTTTATCGCTGTGCTACGGCATGTGCTAAAAATCAGAAATGTTGTGATCAAAGTGAATCAGAATTATATTCAGAGTGCAGCGATGCAGGATAATTACCGTACCGAACCGCCATTTAAAATGCAGGGATCGTATCGGAATATGAGCAAACTGGTTGCACAGGTGGTCCCCATGATGAATGAGCAAGAAATTGATCAGGTTCTTCTCGCACACTATGAGAGCGAATCGCAGACACTAACTGCGGACACTGAAAGTAACCTTTTAAAACTAAAAGAGCTTGCCGGACTACTGAACCCTGTCGAGCAGGAACGTTGGGAAGCCATCAAAGAGATCTTCCGCAAAAACAATAAACATGGAGGACTAGCCAAAGATGATAAAGTCTTCGGTCAGCTACTGGACTTCAATGAAAATCTGGAAGGTATTATTCAGGCAATTCGGGAGTATAAGAATTAAGATTTTCTACTGCTATCCCAGCTCACTTTTCTAGTCCGTTCACCTGGGATAGCAGTGTTTTGATACGATTATTATCAACTTTTTTTTAAGTTTTAGCTAATTTAGGACTGATTAATGATGATCTTTGATAGTATCAAATGATACTATCATCATAATGAAACCACCGCAGACTATTACAAATGAAACTTTAAAATTAATCACTCGCCTCAGGATATTTAGTATGATACTTTGTTTCCATAACTGTTTTAATTTCTATTATATCTTTTCCTCAGGATCAAATAATACGACCATCTTCTGCTCGAACGCGATCTTAGCGATTTCAAATAAACGTTCAAGTTCTGTGAGGTAAGAAACGTAGTGTTCCATTCCGACTATTTCTCCATCATGAGCTTCCAAATAATCACTTCCAAAACTTAGATAAACATCTGTATTTTTACTTAGCTGCCCCCTTAGTTGCGGCAGCACTCTTGCAGCCATTTCTTCGAGTTCTTTGCTTGATCTATTCAAACTCGGAATATCGAATGATAGAGCCCAGATGACCATACGGTAGATTTGTTTTAAGCATGACAAAAAAAGAGTAAAAACCAAATCTGAAACAACATCTCCTTCACAAAGCAGGGCCTTACATTTCTTTAAAAAATGTTCTGTTATCTCAACCTGATTATTGAATTTAGACGAAAAATTATCTTGAAAATTTTTTAGAGAATCAGCTTCCGGTTCCTCCAAACGATATGGGCTTCCCGAAAACACCAGAAATTTAGATCGACAGTGCGCAACATTGTAAAAGTATCCATCTTTCATTTCTGCTTCCCATTCATCTCCCGAATGAATATTAAACACAACAGTACGCTGTTTCATACACACAAGCTCAAGAATACCTTTTACGATCGGTTCGTTCCGATCTAAATCATATTCCCAGCCATCAAGTATCAAAATAATCTCTACATAGGGCTTAACTTGGTATTTTTCAATAGCAGGGTGTGGTATCAAGAAAATCCGATTTGGCTCCAATACAGCAACTATTAAATCCAATAATGGTTTTAACGTTGAATACTCGCGATCAAGTTGGAGCAATCCGCCTATCTCACGCATCCAACGTTCAAATTCACCACTTCGCTCTCCGGGATGGAGATAGATATGATTTGTGGTGATTCTCTGATTTTGGCTTTTATTAACAGACCCGTGATAAATAGTCCCTACACTTCCATGTATGTCATCCATAATTTTAAAAATTTATATTGGTTTATAATTTTCTCTCCTTCGAAATATCACTAAGCAGGCTTGTACCATGAAGCAAGATGCTCACGATTATTTTATATTTCAAAACAAAAATAAAGATAATCTATACAATTATAAAATTTTTAAATAAAATATGTTATACAAGAAATCTTCCGCAAGAACAATAAACACGGTGGACTGGCTAAAGATGATAAAGTATTCGGCCAGTTACTGGACTTCAATGAAAATTTGGAAGGTATTATTCAGGCAATTCGGGAGCATAAGAACTAAAACCACATACCCGATCACTCTCCATTGACTTGAATAGAGTCAATGAGAGAATTTGAACAGCAGAATATCATAAGGTAATTGACCTGTAAATTGTTAGCATGTTTAAAACTAGTATCTTTGTAAGAGTTTAACTAGCTGTAATTTTTTAACAGGTAGATCACGCTAGTTGAATAGCAGATTTATGCAAAGGATCTTTGGATAAATATTTAGCAGAAGAACGAACTTAAAGGACTTAATCATGGAAGCAATACTTTTACATCCGCAAAACAAAGAGCAACTTGAAGCAATCAAGGCAATTGCCAAAGCATTGAAAATGAAATTTGAGACTACCACTGTAGAAGGCAGTACCTATAATCCAGATTTTGTAAAAAAGATACAAAATGGCCGAGCGGATGTTAAGAACGGCAAAGGGACTAAAATCGGCATTGATGATCTATGGAAATAATTTATACTCCGCAAGCGGTAGAAGATTTAAAATTCTGGAAAAAATCAGGTAACAAAATAATCTAGAAGAAGATTCAAACTCTTATTCTTTCTATATTAGAAACACCATTTGAGGGTATAGGCAGACCAGAAGCGTTGAAATATGAATTATCCGGCTCGTGGTCACGAAGAATAGATCAGGAGCACAGACTTATCTATGAAGTATACGAAGAAAATGGAGAAACAATACTCGAAATACAGTCTCTTAAAGGCCATTATCTGTAGATAATAAACTCAGCGAAAATACTGGATGGAAGCAAAACTTATTAAAACTGAAGAAGATTATGCACAGGCTTTAGACCGCCTTGAAGTAATATTTGATGCTAAAATAGGTTCAAAAGAAGGAGATGAATTGGAAGTTTTGGGGCTTCTCATCGATAAATATGAGACCGAACATTTTCCTATTAATCTCCCTGATCTTGTTGAGGCCATCAAATTCAGAATGGAGCAGCTAAATTTTACACAGAATGATCTTGCTGATGTTCTTGGTCAAAAAAGCCGTGCAAGTGAAATATTAAATCGAAAGCGGAAACTCTCTCTTGAGATCATTAGAAAACTTCGCGAAAAACTCAATATCCCTACAGATGTACTTATACAAGCCTATTAGTAATTACTACTAGGCTATAAGCTTTTCAATCTTTTGAGCTAATTTTTTGTTCTCTTCTCCGCTAAAGCTCTCTTCAAGATATTCTATTGTCTTCTCCAGCTCGTTTAACATATTTGGAGTATATAGCTATTACAACTACTTTTCGTAGATCTTTCGAGCTGAAAAGTGGAATAAAGTCTTTTTGTCAAACGGATTGGATCTGCATTTCTGAGCAATGGAAGCAGAAAATGGGGTATTTTGCGTAGACAAGGGGTCAACTTGCGCCAAATCAATAGCTTAAACACTATCTATTTAGCACAAGTTCACCCCCTATTCTGTTCATTTCATACGTACAATCCTATTAACCAAGAACATGAAAATAATTTAACAGCTTACTTGGTTACGATTCTATATACAGATCGTTCGGAAATACGATTATCCGGCTTTCACAGTCCCCGAAGAAACGGTAAATATCCCGTAATCGTCAATAAGCATCCGCTCCTTGTGCACTCCATTGTAAGCCATAATCCGATCCAATTCTTTCTGCGACCGTCGGCGCATGACCCAGTCTTTCTTCTGATGACTATTCAGCACATAAGCGATCATTTTCAACTGTGGATGCCATGGCTGTCCGGTATAGACCAGATGGCTATTTTCCTCACAAATGGAAGTCGCGCCATGTACAGCACTGCTCGCCATTTCATTGTCGCCAAACAATTCGAAAATACCGGAGATCACCACAATATTAGGGGCAAAATCCAGTTTGCTGTATGTAGCCGGATCAAAACAGTCGTAATTGCTGAAACGTATTCCGCGGAGCCCTTTCCTCTTAATGATTTTCTCACCGACTGCAATATTTGACAACATAAACTCATTGATCACAATCTCCACTTCTGGGTATTTTTCTTTGATGTCAAACAAATAATTTCCGGTACCGCCAGCAATATCCAGAATTTTTACAGGTCGGCCGGTAGACTTGACCTGCTCAATATTCTCTTCTAATAGACGTAATAGATGCTGTTTGCGTATACGGATTCCTTTCCATCCAATCGCCTCCAAGTACCCTTTATCGATGATTTTACCTAGTCCCAACCTACCCTTTGGCTCGTTGTGATAAACGTAATCCAATGAAATTCCTGAATCAAAGCCAAATTGAAGACCTAAGTTCATCCCATGACTCAATGATCCGATCTTGCCTAAAGTCCATTTTTGGAATGCATAGTTTAGCTTCTCAGCCGCTGGCATCACCTTATGGTACAATTTCTCATATTCTTTTACCGAAAACTCGTCAGCCTCCAGTCCCTGTTCGGGCATTTGCCTTGCATAGGCTTTCGTAATAAAATCTTTTAAATAGGTATAGACTTTCTGTCTGTTGGATTCAAACAGGATACCATGATAAAAATTACGCAGGGTAATAAATGTCTTTAGCTTGGAAGCGATGGAAACGAAGAATTGCTTTTGCACCGAGTTTTTAACCACATAGTCCTTTTCAGCAGATAGCACAATCACGGGAATATCGATTGCGGCTGCATCGTCTACGATACGCACACCAGCTTTCAATAGATCGACCAATAAAGCGCCGTTAATGGATTTTGAGATTAGGGGATCAGCATCATAAGCCTGTTGTTGTTCGATATCATGCGTCAATACCTTCGCTTTAACATAGCTTTGGATAACAAGATCCTTTTTCAGTTTAGTTCCCAGTGCAATCATCTGATTGGCCAAGGGCACATACAGTTTGATTTCAAATGCGGGCGCCAATAAAGCCATACCTGCAATCGGAGGGGCAAAATCATGTACCCAAGCACTTACAATGACCCCAGCAATACTATTGGCGATGACAAAGACATCCTTCGTATCAACCGCATATTCGGTATGAATATAGGACACAAAACAGTCCAGATCACGCACATTATCCATGAAAACCGGTGATACGGGCACTTTGGTATGGCCATGTCCACGCAGGTCGAATGCAAAGATGGAATAATCGGCAAACTGCGGATCGGTAGCCATCTCCTGCAAGCGTTCTGAATGTTCATGCCCACGGTGCAATACAATTAAAGCCTTTTGTCCCTGTTGATAATTCCAAACACGATATAGCAGTTCCCCTTGATCGAAACTCTTAAAATAACCTGATTTCATCTTTTTATAATTTATTCCATTAATACAATGGTGTATGTAATTTTAGTTTCTCTTTCGATATGCCTTTTAAAAACAAAGACCAAGCCACCCTTTTTGATCACGATCTGCCCGCGACGATAATTTTCATCAGCTGGATCGCATGATCATGTAACACCATATGCCTATTGATCGACTTCACCCGACCAATAGCTTTATTTAAATCTAAAGATAATAATTCCTGCGTCATCAGAACAGCAAAAATCATGCTCCTACTATAACCCATTGTACAATGAATGACCATATTTTCATGTTCGTTCATTTTGCGGTAAGCGGATACCATAGCGTCTATGATCACATGGGCATGATGCAAATCGATCTCCGCAATATCCAGCAAAGGGAAAGAATAATACTTTTCCATGGCACCTAAGAGTTTTACCTCCTCCAGCTCAGCTGCAAGGTCAAAAACAACCAGATTGCGATCCAATCCCAAGCCTATAAGTTCCGAAGCGTTCAACCTTGGCCCCACATAACAGCGGGGCAATAACTCCATCAGCGGCGGATTATTTTTCTTTCTAAAAAAACGCCACATCAATCGGTACGCAAATTGGTAAGGAGCGTAAAATACTTTCTTTATCAGCGATATTCGACCCCGATGATCCTTTAAAAACCTCGTATTACCGCGCAGGTAATTGTAACCAACCGCAAAGCAGACGAAGGCTACCCAAGCAAAAACAATCAGCGGCAATAAATATCCCTCGCAAAGCAGCGCCAGTAGCATGAATATCCACCCAATAAGGTAATAACTATTCGCTAGTTGTTGGTTTCTGACTACCGGACGACAACTATCAAGATTTTGGGTATCAATGCCCGATTTCTCAGCTTTCTCTTCGTTCCGCCCCCTGCTTTGACCTATAGCCACCCCTTGTACCGATTGTTCAATGGCATTCGGAAAGAGTATAAAACTGAACTGAACGAGTATGCAAGCTGTCAATAGATCGATCACATGGTGCTGATATACGGCCAATGTTCCTAAACCCATCAACAGAAGCCAGATGCCCAAGATTATTTTCTTCCAACCGTTGAACTTCCAACGCAGCACCGACCAAAAAATACAGGCATAAGCGACATGCAGGGAGGGTGCCTGATTAAAAGGCGAATCATATTCCTTTAAGAAGGAAAAGAAAATAGTAAACAAAGGATATTCAACCGACGGTCTGTCAAAAGAAAACCGCAACGGAAAAAGGAGAAAGCACAATGCCGCAATCAGGGTAACAAACGTAAATCGCTTTGCATAGCACAGGAGCTCCCCTTTTTGTCGACAGTAAAACGGCACGAAGCAAAAAAACAGGCCACTACTCATATAGGGTAGGATCATCCATGGAACGAACGAAATATACTGTTCAAAATCGAATACAAAGGAAGGCACCGCAACTAAACTGGAGGCGTAGCCTGCTGTATAAGGATAGGTAAGTTGAAAAAGCAACAGGCAATAAATGGCAACAAGGAGCTGCCCACTTACCTTCTTTAATCGTTTTTCATCCATTTGGCTTTCCTAAACATGATTTTACTTAATAATACATGGGGAAGCAGACCTAAAAATCCCATCAGCCATTTCATGCGCATCGGAAAAATCACGATTTCTTTCTTTTGCTGTATCGCCTTTAAGATGCGTTGCGCGGCATCGTCCACGCTAATCAAAAAGGGCTTTTTGGAGAGATCCTGCTGATTAAGTTCGCGCAGTTTGGTTGTATCCACATACCCCGGTGCGATGACTGTCACCGCAATCCCATACGGAAGCAATGCCCTTCTGTAGGCATCAGCCACTTGAATTGCAGCCCGCTTTGTTTTGCTGTACAAACTTGAGTTTGGAAAATCCAGCGTCCCCGAGACGGATGCTATTGTTGCGATCTGCCCATTTGATTGTCCACGCATGGCTTCGCGGGCGACTTCAAAACAGTTCAGGGTACCCAGCATATTGACGCGGAGCATCGCACTTGCCTCTTCATAACTGATGCGCAGTGCCACATCATCGGCATAACTTCCGGTACAATTGATAAAAAGATCCAATGTCCCATGATCACAGAAAGAATCAACGGCATCAGCCAATACGTCCCGATTACATACATCCACTTCAAACTTGATGAGCGCATCGTATGTCGCTTGATTGGTCAACTTTGAAAGGTCTCGACCACATACAGCAACTTCAGCCCCTTGTTGGAGGTAGCATTGTGCTAGTGCCAAACCTATTCCGCTTGTTCCGCCTGCGATAAATACCTTCATTTTATAAAAAAAAAAATAGCGATTATATTACCCGCTTGATCGGGCTATCCTGTCAAACAAATAAACTTTCGATGTATGCCACCTAAACTCTCCAATAGATCCCGTATTACACGATAAATACTTCCAAGAACCATTACCCAGATACATCGTGTACTACGCCATCCGCAGTTCCATCGCCCTGCGATATCCATAATTCCACTGTGCTTCCATCGCAACCGCAAATTCATCCAGACTTGCCGGAAGGGACAATGTTATTTCAAATCTACGCCAATCTATGTCTTTTCTGCAATAGTTTCCTGCTAACTTTTCCGCAGCATCCCTTGTATCGATCCATCGGAGGCCCTGAAATTGCTGATCAATATCCCGCAGGCGTTGGTTTCCGCTGAAGCCCAATACCGCTCTGACCAATCCCTCCTCCTGCAATTTATACCTCTGCTTGCGCTCACAGATTACTTCTGCTGCCAAAGACTGCGCCAGTTCTACAGGTACCAGATCAATGGCTCCACCAGCATAATATTCTCCATTCCGCTGTATTGGCTCAATATAAAACATATCGGACATGGAAATACGAACAGCTTCCAACAAGGTTACCGTTGAATTTATTGCTACCGCAGGGGCAACAGCACTTTGTCCATAATTTTCACCTTGAATTTGGATATTATCCAGATTTACGTTCGACAGGGCAGTTGCATTCCCCATCAGGACTTTCTGATAGAGCTTACGTTCGCCACGTCTCTCCCCAACTTCCGAACGGTCAAAAAGCATTCTCGAACCAATAATAATTGAGGGTATTTCCTGTGAAAACGGGCGGTTCAAAGTCGGTAATAAAGGGGAAAGATCATGTTCCATCTTGACCAGATAACGATCAAAGACATCTTCCAAATAAGGAGCAGATCGTTTATCCCATTGCTTTTTTAACACATATAAACCAAGTTTGCCCAGATGGCGCTGCTCTGTAAGCCGATGTCCACAGAAGAAGCGGTAAAACTCTTCGGACTGGAGATAGGATTTCCGTTCTGCATCCCTTGCAAAAGCCTGAATAATCGCAGCAGCCAATGATCCACCGCAGGTAGCTATCAGTAAGTCCGGCTTTAATCCTAGTTCGTCCAACGCCGCATACATTCCCAGGTACAAGCCAAAACGAGTACCACCACCTGAAAATAAAACTGCCCGTTGATAATTCATTTTGCGATATATTAGATGTATGTGTATCCTTTTACAAAGTCAAGACCTAATTCCAATTTTTTAGTCACCATTACAAATTCGTCATTTCTATCAAACAAATTAAACCATAGAAAACAGGCGCATTAAAAAGCAGGCTATCTATCCGATCCAACAGTCCACCATGTCCGGGGATTAATGCCCCCGTATCTTTGACTCCAGTCCTACGTTTCAAAAAGGAGAAAAGCACATCACCGCAAAAACCTAAAACACCGAAGAGTAAACCCAACAAAGAAAAGCCAATAAAATCTCCAAATGGTAACAACAAATAGCCCAAGATATTACTCAAAATTATCGTCAGTCCGATACCACCGAGACATCCGGCAACCGTTTTATTTGGGCTGATGCGCGGAACGATCTTTCGTTTACCAAAGAATTTGCCCATGAGGTATTGGAATACATCATTCAGTTCCGTTAAAACGATGATAAAGGCCACCAGCCGCAATCCCATCCATTCATTCTGATGAATTTCTACTGCCCGAATAAAAGCCAGGTGGCTGAATGCAAGTAAGCAAGCAGCCGCTCCAATTGTCATTCCGATAGCAGCACCCATCGCTGTTTTCTGTCCCAACCGGAAAAACAGCCCGATCCCGATGCACAATAGTGTCGCCCACAATAGGTAGCCACTGTATGAACAGTACAATAACAGGATCAGCTGCAATAGGCCTGTTACAACCGCAAAGACCAATACAAGATTAAAATGTGGCACAAACATCTTCATAAATTCGCGCATGCCCTGAAATGTCAGCCAGGAAACAAACAGCAAAGATGTTGTTTGGGAAACGAAAGCTATCGCCAATACAAGCACGATATAGCCCCAGCTTCTTACGCGGACAGGTACATCAGCAAACTTGTCCTTCGGATTGGATAACTCACTCATGGACTACCAATGCCTTTCTCAATCGCGTTATCGAACTCAAGACCAATAACAAACACAGCACAGCAAAAATATAGACCGAAATAGTCGTTATTGAGATCTGCAACAAGTTCAAAATACCATATAACCCCAACATCAGTGCGCGGTCACTTTTCCCCATGGGCCCATCATAACGACGGTCGTTGGCGACCACTTTTCCAATTAGACCACAGAATTCATTGATCACGCTCAGTATAATAAAGCATACAACCAGGTATAAACTCTCGGGATGAAATTTCAGCAAGGGGAAAAAGATCAGGACATCGGAGACAATATCGCCCACCTCGTTCAGAACTTCACCTTTCTTACTCGTCTGATCAAAAAGACGGGCCATCATACCATCCAGTGCATTGAAGGCCATGCGAAATAATAAACCGATTGGCAATGCCAAAAACAACATTGGCATCCGATCGGCATACCAGAACAGTACCGCAATAACCAAAGACAAAACGATTGAGCCAATCGTAATCTGATTGGCCGTTACCTTTTTCCGATGTAAGAAGGTCAGAATCGGCATCAATAACTGCTGAAACTTTGGTTTTAATTTATAAACAGAAATCATATATGCACTATGTAACTTATTTTTTTGATTTTTTTAAAAAAAATTTTGCATAGTGTAATAAATACACTATATTTGTGTCATCATAATTTAGGTTTATAATTGGTTATTTAAGGTTTTCATTCTCCCCGTTTGAAAACCTTTTTTTTTGCCCTAAATCAGGAATTACCATCTTCCGCCAGCACCACCACCACCTGAAGATCCACCGCCAAAGCTGCCTCCGCCACTACTGCTGGAGCCTCCGCCACCAGATCTGCTTGATGAAGACCTTACTTTAACAGGTATAGTATGCTCACCATGGGATACGCGATGACCACAGTTCTTGCATTTATCAAAACGCTCCTCCAGGCCCTGCGAACTGTAAGTTGCAGATCGGATCGTATGTGAAAGCCCCGTTTCAAACGTATGGTAATGGCATTGCGGACAATCCATATAGCCTGCGTTTTCATCCCAGGGAACCAGCTTGATTTCATTGCTTGTCTGATTTACCCAGATCTCATAAGATCGACTGCCAATTTTCTCCTCCATGAGCTGTCCCTTATCCAAGTAAGCGCTTTCTCGGGTAGATACATCATCCTTATTCATCCGTAACCAACTTCCCGAATCATCCGGAGGAGTCAGTCTAAGTTCATTCCTTCGGATCCGTTTATTTATTCCAAAGAGATCAAACAGCGCCAAAGGACTTAATAGTAAAGGAACAAGTCCCCAAATGCGAAATTTACGCAGAGCTTGCTGGATATTCTCCTCATCGCGATAAGAATTAACAATCTGGGTACGACTCGCATTATATTTCATCGCCAATGTGATACTGCCAAATATAAAAATAAAGTAAGGAAGGTTTTTCCATTGATAAACGACTTCAAAGTTGTTCAACGCAAAAGCACAAATAAACACACTGGCAAACATCAACATCCCCATACAACCACAGCCGCTGACCAGTGGTGGGAAATACTTACTTTTCTTGGTCAGTTGCCCTTTTATCGCGCGGGTCACCTCTCCCAGCCAGATATAACAAATGGCAAATAAAGCCAGTACCAAAAGTGAATTTCGCAGGATAGGACTGCTGAAGCTCCAGATCGGAGTTGCCTCAGGCATCAGGCGCTCCAATTCAGCCTTGCTATCAGGCGACATCAGGATCGTTTTGATAAACTGTGAAGCATCAAGAACGCCCTGATCATAATTTCCATTTCGAAAATTTGGTACGAGATACTTCTCACCGATCCGCTTTAAATAGGCATCCGGCAAGGTACTTTCCATCCCATAACCCGTAATAAAACGATATTCCCGCCGGTCTTTGGCTATAAACAATAATAAACCATTGTTACTTTCCTTCTTACCGATACCCCAGGTATTAAATAATTTGAGTGCAAATTCAAAATCGCTGTCACCGACATAGTCATTGACCAATACAATGGCAAACTCACTTTTAGTAGCTGCCTCAATCTGTGTGGATAAACCATCCAGTTCAGCTACAGTACCCGATGACAAAATCCCATCAGGATTGGATACAAAATAGTCCTGCCCCCTCTGCTTCGGACTGGGAATATTATCAACGGTATACTGGGCCAACACCGGAACAGCATTCAAACAGCAGCTTAGCCAAAGTAAAATAAAGATATAGAGTGGATGTGATCTATGCATATTTTAGACAACTAGAACAATAAAATTCGGTTCATTGTCACGATATTAAGAAAAAAAAATCAAACAAACGTTTCCATCAAAGAAAAGCCCATAATTGGTTGATTATGGGCCTGTATAATTCAATATTCGTTTGAGCTATTTATGTATATCCTTGCGATTACTTCATATAATCGTTTTGTTGAGCTAATGAACTAGATTTATTTTACAGCAACGGTTCATGGAGCGTGTCTTGCGGCAACTTTAAAAATGATATGAAACTTTCCCATTCGTTGTCAATGGCCAAGCCAATGTAAAATCAAGACACCGATCAATCCAACAACAGAAACGAGCGTTTCCATCACCGTCCATGAGCGAAACGTATCCTTCATGCTCACTCCAAAATAAGATTTAAACATCCAAAACCCCGGATCATTGACGTGTGAGAACATGAGACTGCCCGCTCCCGTCGCTAGCACCATTAATTCAGGAGTAACATTTCCTGCTTGCACAATGGGAAGCATAATACCCGCTGCAGTGAGTCCAGCAACACTTGCCGAACCGATAACTAGGCGAATGATGCCGGCTATTAACCATGCAAGCACAAGAGGCGACAAGCTCAGGTCTGCGGTTAGCTCAGCGATGTAGTTGGCTACACCACTATCTACCAAAATTTGCTTGAAGGCGCCTGATGCTGCAATGATAAAAAGGATCATCATTATCCCACGAATTGCTTCTTCCACACTTTCTGACTGCTCCCGCAAACTTTTACCTTGGCGGATACCCATCGTGTACATCGCCACTAGCGATGCAATCATTAAAGCCACCACCGGGTCACCCAAGAAACGTAGTGCCGTCAGCCAAGAGGAGCCTTCTGGGAATATTAGATGTGCAAATGAACCAAAAGCAATTAAAATTATTGGAAACAGCCCCGTAAATATACTAATTGCAAATCCGGGAAGCTCTTTCCTATCTGCCTGATCGTGTTCAGGAAAAAGCTCGGCCGGTGGGTTGGTCGGAATACGCTTAAGCATTCTGCCAAAAAGTGGTCCACCGATAATTATGGCAGGAATTGCTACAACAATGCCATAGGCCATTGTCAAGCCTATATCCGCATTGTAAGTAACCGCTATGGCTGTAGCGCCCGGATGTGGTGGCAAATAACCGTGCGTCACGGACAGCGCTGCCAGCAGTGGAATGGCTACGTAAAGCAAGGGCATTTTATTGGAAGCACATACCATGAAAACGAACGGTACTAAGACGATAAAACCGACATTGTAAAATAAGGGAATTCCTACTAAAAAGCCCGTGAGAACCATTGCCCAAGGTAAGTTCTTTCGGCCAAATACAGCCGTTAGTTTCGTTGTAATCTTTTCTGCAGCTCCCCCTTCCGCCATCAATTTACCCAGTAAAGACCCGAAAGCCAACAAAAGTGCCAATTGGCCCATCGTACTGCTCACTCCGGTTTCAACAGATTTAAGGATATCGACGGCATTCATATTCATGGCAAAACCGACCGCAACAGAGGTTATCAGTAACGAGAAGATCGTGTTTAACCTGACGACAGTGACTAAAAGAAGTAGTAAAGCTACTCCCAAAATAACGATGATTAGAGGCATAATAATTTACATCTAGTTAAAACTCACCTTCCAATATATGGTACAGGTGTTCAAATTTCTGGAAGTTTTTAATATATACGGCGTGATTCTCCGCACTCGGTTTGTAATAGTGCTCGGTATCTTGTGCTCCCCCCGCTTGCTTGTTTTTTACGGTAGGCTCCTCCCTCTGTATACCCAATGCTTCCAAGCCTATCAATGCGGCTCCCCATGCAGAGCTTTCTACCGTATTTTTGGTGAATACAGGTTTATTGAAAATGTCTGCAAGCATTTGCACCAACATCGATGAACGTGCTAAGCCGCCGCTTGCAAAGATCGTATGAATGGGGCCGGTGTTCTCCTCTAATGCGATTCCTACACTGTAAATTGCAAACAACATCCCTTCCATCATGGCCCGCGCAAAATGCGCTCTGCCATGATGCAGCTGTATTCCAAAATAAACGCCTTTTGCATTGGAGTTCCAATGTGGTGCCCGCTCACCGGTTAAATAGGGCAAGAATATCAAGCCCTCTGCCCCAGGAACGACGGACTCGATCAAAGCATTTAACGAGGCAGAAGAATCTCCATCCGTTTCCATTTGGGCAAATTCATCCAAAAAGTTATCTCGAAACCAGTTGCGCAATACACCGCCATTGTTAACAGCGCCACCAATTATATATTCATTTGGCCTCAGTAGGTAGGTAAATAGCCTTTGTTTTTTTTCTTGATTTGCCTGCGAACTTGCTACGCGAATAGCTCCACTGGTACCGATAGTTACCGAAGCCACTCCAGGACTTATAGCCCCTACCCCGAGATTAGCCAAACAACCATCGCTACCACCTATAACAAAAGGGGTATCTTCAGAGATGTGCATCAAAGCCGCAATTTCTCGGCTAGGCATATTTAAAATATAATCGACCGGAACTGGCGATGCTAGTTGCCCCTCCGATATGCCCGCCAATCTTAACGCCTGATCAGACCATGTTAGGCGATGTATGTCGAAAAGCCCTGTTGCAGATGCAATGGAATGATCGACCACATAGACGCCAAAGAGCCGGTAAAAAAGAAATTCTTTGATACCGATAAACTTGTGCGACTGAGCAAATAATTTTTGATCGTTAGACTTTATCCACATTAATTTGCAAAGCAAAGACATGGGATGTATGGGTGTACCGGTCTGCTGATAAAGCTGCCTGCCCGCCTCACTTGCCTCCAAAGCAACCGCAATATCCTCGCTTCTGCGATCTGCCCATATCATGCAATTGCTAAGTGGTTTGCCAGCCGAGTCAACAGCGATCAGTCCGTGCATAGCACTGCTCACCGAAATNNAGACTCAATACATGCAGCATAAACAATCTCCGGATCTTGCTCATACCAGCCTTCCGACGGGTTTAATATGGGATAAGATATACTATGCTGCGACAAGATGTTACCTTCGCAGTCAAATGCAACAGCTTTCGCAGATGATGTACCAATGTCTAATCCAATGATCATAAATAAAATTGATGTTTAGGAGAACTCAATATACGGATTATCTGTTGTTTTACCCGGTCTGGAAAAAATTATTTCCCCTAATGCACATCGTCCTATTGATCAGGAAGGTATCTTTCATACACTTTGGGATTAAGAAAAAAAAGCTTGAAGATTCGATTTAATCTTCGTTCAAGACGCAAAAAAGCGGCTTTTTTATATAAAGCCGCTTTTTATAATTGAGCCTCCTATCGAGATGAACCAATGACCCACGGATTACAGTCCGTTGCTCCACCAGCTAAGCTCAGGAGGCTCCGTTTACAGATAAAGTTTCTGATTTCTGTACTGCAAATATCGGATTTGAACAAAAACTTGTAACGTATGATTATGTGAGATAGACTAACAGAATACGTTTACACTCCGTTGATTTAGATGCTATCGCTCAATATCCTTTAAACTGCTCATTTTCTTATATTCCAAGAATCCTTTGATATCCTCAAAATGCTCACGGACACGTTTGTTTCCAAACTCGAAGACTTTTTCCGCTAAACCGTCCAAAAAGTCACGGTCGTGTGAAACAAGGATCAATGTGCCATCAAAATCCTTCAATGCATCTTTGATAATATCCTTGGTCTTCATGTCCAAATGGTTGGTAGGCTCATCGAGAATCAATACATTCACTGGTTCCAAAAGAAGTTTTATCATGGCTAAACGCGTTCTTTCTCCTCCAGATAACACTTTCACCTTTTTGGTCGTATCATCGCCACTAAACATAAAAGCGCCCAAAAGATCTTTCATCTTAACACGTACTTCACCTACTGCGATTTGATCAATGGTATCAAAAACGGTCAGTTCACCATCCAGCAATGCCGCCTGATTTTGTGCAAAGTAACCAATTTTCGCGTTGTGCCCAACCTTTAACGTCCCTTCGAAATCGATTTCACCCATAATTGCTTTGATCATCGTCGATTTACCCTCACCGTTTTTCCCTACAAAAGCCACCTTTTCTCCACGTTCAATGACCATGTTTGCTTTTTGAAATACCACATGATCATCATAAGCTTTTGTAAGATCTTCGACAATGACCGGATATTGACCCGACCGAGGTGAAGGTGGAAATTTTAGGCGCAAGGCCGAAGTATCTACTTCGTCAATTTCTATGATTTCCAATTTCTCCAACATCTTGACACGCGACTGCACCTGCAAAGTTTTCGAGTAAGTACCTCTGAAACGGTCGATGAATTCCTGATTGTCAGCAATAAAACGCTGCTGTTCCTCATAAGCTTTCAATTGATGCTGACGGCGCTCCTGACGTAATTCCAGATAATGACTGTACTTGGCGCGATAGTCATAAATCCGTCCCATCGTCACCTCGATGGTCCGATTCGTAATATTGTCGACAAAAGCCCGGTCGTGAGAAATAACAATAACTGCTTTCGCCGAATTGACCAAGAAGTCCTCAAGCCATTGAATACTCTCAATATCCATGTGATTGGTAGGCTCATCCAATAAAATCAAATCTGGCTTTTTTAGTAATATCTTAGCCAACTCGATGCGCATACGCCAGCCACCAGAAAATTCAGAGGTCTGTCTAGTAAAATCCGTGCGCTCAAAACCAAGACCCTTCAAGACCTTTTCAACCTCAGCATCATAATTGACTTCCTCAATCGAATAGAACTTCTCACTTAATTCAGATACCCGTTCGATCAATTGCATATAATCATCAGATTCATAATCCGTACGAATATTCAACTGCTCATTCAAGCCTTCCAGCTCATCACGCATTCCGTAGACTTCTTCGAAAGCCTTAGATGTCTCTTCAAAGACAGTCACATTATCCTGTGTCAGCAAATGCTGTGGTAAATAGGCTATAATCGCATCCTTTGGCCCCGAAACATTACCTGTAGTTGGCTTTCCTGCCCCCGCTATAATTTTCAACAAGGTAGATTTACCAGCACCATTTTTGCCCATCAATGCGATCTTGTCATTCTCATTAATCGAGAAAGATACATCTGAAAAAAGAGTCGTTCCCCCAAAGGAAACGGAAATATTATTTACGTCAATCACTTTATGTACACTTAAATTTGCCACAAAGATAAGCGAATCAATCTTATAAATAGACAATGGTGCATTTTTGTGTATCTTTGCGCCATGCGTTTTGATATTATTACGGTCTTACCAGACCTACTTGAAAGTCCATTTGCACACTCAATTTTGCAACGAGCGAAGAATAAAGGTCTGGCTGAAATACATGTTCACAACTTAAGAGACTATTCAACCAATAAACACAAAAGTGTAGATGATTATCCCTACGGCGGCGGATCCGGTATGGTTCTTCAAATCGAGCCTTTTGCAAAGTGTATTGAGCAACTGCAATCCGAACGTGTATACGATGAGATCATCTATATGACTCCAGACGGTGAAACATTCAATCAGGATATTGCGAACGGACTATCTACAAAAGGAAATATGATGATCCTCTGTGGACATTATAAGGGAATTGACCAACGTATTCGTGATATCTACGTAACAAAAGAAATTTCGGTCGGCGATTACGTGCTATCTGGAGGAGAACTTCCAGCCGCAATTGTTACAGACGCTATTATCAGATTAATTCCTGGAGTATTATCAGACGAAACTTCCGCTCTTTCCGATTCATTTCAGGATGGATTGCTCGACGCACCGATCTATACACGCCCTGCAGAGTGGAAAGGCCATAAAGTACCTGATATTCTACTCAGCGGTCACGAAGCAAAAATTGCCGCATGGAAAGATGAACAACAGTTGAAAAGGACACAAGAAAGACGCCCTGATTTATTAAATGATTAAGAAATAAGCGGAATTTTTGTTTTTTTGTCACAAAAAGTTTGCTTATTTATTTTTTTTTATAAATTTGTGTAATAATGACACGAAGATATACAAATACAAATTGGTGGTGGCCTGGAGCAATAAGCATCGGGAATCAATTGGTATTGTTATAATATTTCATAATCAACCAAAACCATTTATGGAAATTCCAACCCCGATGCTAACCAGTATCGGGTTTTTTTATGTATAAAATTTATCAAAGCGAATAAAAGAATAAAATGAAGTATAAATTCAAAACACAGAGCAGAAAGTTGCTCGCCGACACAACTACACCGGTGAGTATTTATCTTCGATTACGGGATATCTTTCCAAATTCACTGCTATTGGAAAGTTCAGATTACCATAGTCGTGATAACAATATCAGTTATATCTGCTGCCAACCCATTGCAGGGATCCAGCTGGACGAGCAGGAACTGACCTTAACCTATCCCGGGAAAGAACGAATTGTCAAAAATGCACAAGAAATCGAATTACGCCAGGAAGTTTCCGATTTCCGGAATTCTTTCGAAGATTCGACAATTGCCGAACTGAATTTAATCTCCAATGGGTTATTCGGTTACTTTACATTTGACTGCATTGAGCATTTTGAGGATATCAAGCTGACCACACCTGTCGATCCGGCACGCAAGATACCGTTTATGCAGTACCACGTCTACAAATATGTGATCGCCATTGACCATTTCCGTAATCAGCTGTATATTTTCGAACATCTTTTGGGAGATGAGGAGTCTGAACTGGAACGTATGCAGTTCCTGATCCAGAACAAAAACTTCCCAGAGTACACATTTAAATTGGCCGGAGAGGAAAGTTCCAACCGTAGCGATGAGGAGCACCGTCAACTAGTCAAGAAGATGAAAGAACATATCCAACGCGGTGACGTCTTTCAGATTGTTCCATCCCGGGGTTTCCGAACACCATTCTCGGGAGATGAGTTCAATGTCTACCGTGCATTGCGCTCCATTAACCCTTCGCCTTACCTATTCTATTTTGATTATGGTGATTTTAAACTATTCGGATCATCGCCCGAGGCTCAGTTGCGCATCCACGGCAAACAGGCGACCATCTTCCCTATTGCCGGAACCTTCAAAAGAACCGGAAACATGGAGGAAGACCAAAAAATTGCCTCTCGACTAAAACAAGACCCGAAAGAGACATCCGAACATGTGATGTTGGTAGACCTCGCCCGTAATGATCTGAGCAGACACTGTACCCAAGTTAAAGTGGAATCGTATATGGAACCACAATATTACTCGCATATTATCCACTTGGTATCGAAGGTAACTGGCCTGCTTAAGGAAAATATCAATCCCTTTGACATTGTAGGAGATACTTACCCTGCCGGAACATTGTCCGGGGCACCAAAACATATGGCCCTGACACTCATTGACCGCTATGAGGGATTGCAACGCTCGTTCTACTCCGGAGCAATTGGCTTCATGGGTTTCAATGGAGATTTCAATCATGCCATCATGATCCGCTCATTCCTGAGCAAACAAAATACCTTACATTATCAGGCCGGAGGCGGAATTGTGCTGGATTCGGATCCGGAAATGGAACTTCAGGAAGTCAACAATAAAATAGCTGCTTTGCGAAAAGCATTACAATTAGCAGAAACGTTATGATCAGACCATTAGAATACTGTGTCAATACCCAACATATCAATGTTTCAATCGACACCATCGACAACCGCATCGTTGAATTGCTAGCCCTACGGAAAGCATATCTCCATAAGGCAAAAGTATTGCAGGATGATACAGATAACGAGCAGCATATTATTAAAAATATCAGCAGCAATCAGGTGACACTGGCAAAGAGATTCGATCTGCCAATAGAATTTGTCCAGGCGATATTTCAGGAAATAGATAATTACTTTAATCAGGACTATACAACAAGAGGTTATGAGCAACAATAAAATCGTTGTCATTGACAATTACGATTCATTCACCTATAATTTGGTTCATTTGCTCCAGGAACTGGGACAGGACTATGTGGTGTTGAGAAATGATAAATTCAAACTGGAAGAACTGGAAGCATTCGATAAAATCCTCCTTTCCCCAGGTCCGGGGATTCCTGAAGAGGCGGGCTTACTGCTTGATGTGATCCGCACCTATGCGCCACACAAAAGTATATTAGGCATCTGCCTAGGCCAGCAGGCAATCGCCGAAGTATTTGGCGGTACCTTATTTAACATGGAAAAACCATTGCATGGTGTCGCAACGGACATTATAGTAACCGATGAATCCGAAAAGCTATTTCAGGATTTTCCGAAAGATTCTAAAATAGGGCGCTACCATTCATGGGCAGTAAACAAGGATACATTGCCGAGTACACTTAAAGTTACGGCTGTGGACGAGAACGGCATCATCATGGCACTGACACATACGGAGTATGATGTGCGTGGCATGCAGTTCCATCCGGAATCAGTACTAACAACAAATGGGAAAAAATTAATTGAAAACTGGTTGTTTCAACACTAATATCTAAATACTACAAATGACTATACTGGATAAAATCATTGAACGAAAAAGAATAGAAGTAGAAAAAGCGAAAGCCTTAGTTCCATTCGAAGAGCTGTTGAACTATCCCTATTTCAACGTAGCCTGTCTTTCGTTACGGGAATCTATATTAGATCCTGAAAAAACAGGAATTATAGCTGAATATAAACGAGCGTCTCCCTCAAAAGGAGATATCAACAGTACAGCAAAAGTCGAAGATGTTGTCAAGGCTTATGAAGAAGCCGGTGCCTCGGCGGTATCTGTGCTGACCGATGGGGAGTTTTTCAAGGGCAATCTGGAAGATCTTTCCAAAGCAAGGGAAGCAATTAACATCCCTATTTTGCGCAAAGAATTCATTGTGGACAAATATCAGATTACTGAGGCCAAGGCTTATGGTGCTGATGTTATCCTTTTAATAGCAGCATGTCTAAAAAAAGAAGAAGTGCAGGAATTTGCTGCTTATGCTCATCAATTGGGCCTTAATGTTTTGCTTGAAGTACACAACGAACAGGAACTGTTGGATAATCTTTTTGACGACATTGATGCCATCGGTGTCAATAACAGAAACCTTAAAGATTTCACCGTCGATCTACAACATTCGTATGACCTTTTGGATAAGATTCCATCCGAATACATCAAAGTGTCTGAAAGTGGCATCTCCGATCCCAAGACGATTAAAGCATTAAAAAAGGCTGGTTTCCAAAGCTTTTTAATCGGTGAAAATTTTATGAAAACCACAGATCCGGGGAAAGCGATCAAGGATTTCGTAAAAGAAATTTAGAAATTATTTAAAACGAATCTAAATAAGCCTATCTTTGCGTCAGAACAGCGAACTGGTATTTTGGAAAAAGAGTTTTTTATTATAGATAAAGCAGGTTTTGAGCAAATATATCTTCAACACTGGGAAGGTATGTTTGCCTTTTGCCTGAGCAGCATCAAAGATGAAGAACATTCCAAGGAAATTGTACAGGATGTTTTCAAATCACTCTGGGAACGGCGTGATGAACTTCGTCTCATCGAGGTTGAACGGTATCTGATCAGATCAGTAAAACTCAAAACATTTGAATACATTCGCAATAAAGTATCGCGGCAGCAACACCTGGACAACATTTCAAATACGCGCGAAGAGCATTATGTGGATAATTCGTTGATCGCCGACGAACTGGCGAAGAAAATATCAATGCTGATAGATAGTCTGCCCAAACAATGTAAAAATGTTTTCCGCATGAGCAGAGAACAGGGGCTCACCAACAAGGAAATTGCACATAAGCTCTATATTTCAGAAAGAGCGGTAGAATATCACATTTCAAGAGCATTAAAAACATTAAAAACAGAACTAACGGAATATATATCCTAAATTTAGCTATACAAAAGAAATCCTGTACTTTTGTCAGGAAGTATATTATATGAAGATAGACCATAAACTCATAGAGAAATATCATTTAGGCCAATGCTCTCCAACAGAAAAAATTCTTGTGGAAGAATGGTTATTGGATGATACCCTCGATTCAGAGCCCCTGTCTATTTCCATCGCTAAAAAAACAAAATTAGAAACAGATATCTGGGACCAGCTGAGCGCCCATATTGATCAGTCAGACGTTCCGGCAACAATTCCCCAGAAAAAATACAGTTTTAAATATATCGGAGTAGCCGCCACCATTGTTTTTTTACTATGCTTTGGTTTTTATTGGTTCGGTAAAGACTCCGGCAAAGCAGCTGCCATTTTCGAAAACCGCACTAGCACCGGATTGAAGTACATCAATCAGAATAACTATAATATCATTCTGGGTAAACATGCAAGTGCTGAAATCAATACAGATACCGGAGAATTCAAAACTTCGGGTAATATGATGTTCATCCCCAAAAAAAACTTTGCCTTTAGCTTTTCTGGAACAGATAAAAAGAAGGAGTTCAAACATGGGGAAATATATTTTGTATTAAAACCACAAAAAAATGGCAAGCAAGTAATAATCTCCAAATCGGAACTTACCTTTTTAGCCCCGACCATCCAACACGAACTGAAAATACAATTTAATATCATCTAAATAAGAAGAACCTCAATTAGTCCATACACTCATGCTCTCCAACCGCTTCACGCTATTCTTATCCTTGTTATTACTCCATTTGGTAATAAGCTGTGGAACAGATGACGGAGAACAAAATGCAGCCGGAAAGTACAGTCTTTATACGATGAATAAGGATCTCAGCAATACCATCCTGACGACAAATACGGTGGATAGCGGGAATCTGACAATTTCGAAAAATGGAATCGACGTTTCTACAAAACTTTTTGATCGAAGCATCATCGTTAAGGACAAGCATTTTTATTTTTTAAGAGCGGGAAAATTCAGAAAATATACACTTGAATCAAACGGATTAAAGGGAATTGCACAGTTGGCGATGCAAGATCAGCATATTGAAAATATAAACTGGCTTGATCGAGACACATTGCTCCTATTTACTTCGGACAACAAAACAAATCGTCGGCTATGGATCTATAAAATTGCCGTCCATGATTTCAAAATCAATCAACAGCAAGAGATAAAACTACCTTCGGCCGCAGCGGATTTCAATATCCTATCTGTGGGCTTTGGCACGGTACATCAACAGCAATTGCTGGTCGGTTATACGTTTAATAAAGTAATCAACGAAACTGACTTCACCACAATAGACACCCTATACGTCGCAACATTGGATAAGGCGACTTTACGATTGAAAAATATACAAAAGGATATACGATCCACTTACCCCGGTGGAGTTAATACGGTACAGTCTTACAGC
This sequence comes from Sphingobacterium sp. UBA7625, assembly GCF_002484085.1. NCBI lineage: Bacteria > Pseudomonadati > Bacteroidota > Sphingobacteriia > Sphingobacteriales > Sphingobacteriaceae > Sphingobacterium > Sphingobacterium sp. UBA7625. Next base: position 198,192 of record NZ_DLJD01000026.1, on the reverse strand, counting down.
TTTCATGACGAAAATGGGAACTTCTATTTTATGTCCTGTCCGGGCATAGCGCTGGGCAACAGTCCGTCGAAACCTACCGCAATTTTCAGAATTGACAGCAATTCCACCCACATCAACCCTACTTATTTTCTCAATCTAACAGCCAAAACGCACAATCATGCTTATGGCATGTGGTATTTGGGCAACAATCAGGCTATCGTCCGTAGTGAACGTAGAGACCGCTACACCGACTTTAGCGATCATCATTCCACCTATCAATTTGAGTACTATGTGGTCGATCTTATCAGCCAAACCACAACAAAATTAAACTTACCTTTCGACAAGGGGACACGCAAAGAATCTGTTCTCGTTGAAAATGGGAAAGCCTATATCACCATAGACGATGCAAAGGATCAGCATCAAGTTTGGGTCTATGATATCACATCAAAAAATATTCAGGTGGGTCTTACCCTAGATCAAGCGACCGATTTTATTGTACGAATAGACCGATTAAACTAAATTTTCGACTGATATTCAGCTTATTAAAAAATAATATCATTTATTTACTTTTTTGACCTTCGGTAAATTTAGAGTTACGCTACTTTTCTATGTGTAATTAATCTAAATAAAATAATGTCAAAATTTAAAATAATATGGTTAATCGTATTCTTAATCATATCTCAATCTTCTTTTGCCCAACAGGTAGCTGAACTCAAAGGTAAGATTGTGACAGCTTCCAATGAACCAATTGAAGGAGCTTCCATTACATTTAGAGAAATCAAGCAGGGCGCAAAAGCTGATCAAGATGGAAACTTTACAATAAAGGGCATTCCATTTGGAATATACCAGATCAATATCTCTGCTGTTGGTTATAAAACTTTACAAAGAAAGTTTAGAATTAATCAAGAACATGAAATCCTCAGAGAAATACAGCTGACCGCAAAAAATAATGGGTTAGAAGAAGTAAAAATTAACGGAAAAACAGCAGGTAAAAAAATAAAAGATTCCGGTTTTAATGTCAACGTCATTGAAACAAAGCAATATGCAAATACCAATTCCGATGTCAACCAAATTCTAAACAGAAGCACAGGGGTAAAAATTAGAGAACAAGGAGGACTAGGATCAAAATATTCCTTTTCGCTGAACGGATTATCAGGAAATAACATCAAATTTTTTATTGACGGCGTGCCAATTGAATCTTTCGGAAGCGGTATGAGCCTAAACAATATGCCGGTCAATATTGCGGAACGAATCGAGGTTTACAAAGGTGTTGTGCCTGCCCATCTAGGCTCAGACGCTCTTGGAGGAGCAATCAATATCGTGACCAACCGTGATTACAAAAAATCTTTGGATGTGAGTTACAGCATCGGCTCATTCAACACGCACCGAGCAGCGCTGAGTGCTGGATATAAACATCCAAAAAATGGACTAATGGTCAACCTTAATAGTTATTACAACTTTTCAAACAATAACTATTTAATGAAAACCAATCCTAAGGCAGGAGTCTACATACTTGCTCCCGTAGATGCCTCGAGATTTGACACATTACAATCCGCAAGACGCTTTCATGACGATTATCGCTCATTCATGACCCAGGTCGAGGTTGGTGTGAGCAACAAAAAATGGGCCGATATCGCTGTTTTAGGATTAACCTATAACGATGTCTACGATCAACAGCAGACTGCGGCAACACAGGAACGGGTCTTAGGACAAGTATTTAGTAAAAATCATACATTAACACCCAGTTTAAGGTATAGAAAAGACAAACTCTTCTTTGAGAATCTATCAGCCACTGTATACGCCAACTATTCAAGGGGTGAGAATGTGATCACCGATACGAGTTCACGGACTTATTATTTCTGGAATGGCCTTCCTACGGAATATAGTCCCACGGCTGGTGAACTTAATAGCTATAAATCAATTATTCACCAAAAGATCAACAATAGTTTTTCTCAGCTTAACCTGAACTATAAACTGGCAGCGCAACATCTCATCAATTTCAATTATAATTTAAACACCAATAAACGCGAAAATTATAATGAAATAGACCCCTACAATGATTTTTATAATATTACCAATCAAATCATCCGCACTAATGCTGGATTAAATTATCAGCAATTTTTATGGAAGGAAAAAATCAACAACTCGTTTTTCATAAAAGAATATGGACTATCAGGCAAAACCAATACTTCAGAAAAAACGTCGAAAAATTACTTAGGTTATGGGGCAGTAACAAATATCAGATTTGGAAGTAGTTACGGAATAAAATTATCGTATGAGCATGCTTATCAATTACCATCCTTTACACAACTCTTCGGAGATGGACTCAATATAATGCCGAATGAGAAATTAAGGCCGGCCAACAGCGACAATTACAATTTAAACCTCTACTACGTTACAGCCTTTGGAAATCATCGTCTAAACTTTGATGCTTCCACCTACTATAGAAATGTAAAAGACTATATCATCAGTAAAATGTATGATACACCGCAAGGACAAAAACAGTTAGCCGAGAATGAAGGTGGAGTGAAGGTGAATGGAGTCGATTTTGAGATTAAATATGGTTACAAATCAGATTTTATGGCGGTATTCAATATGAGTTATTATAATGCTGTCGATCGCGAGCGCTTTGATAATAACAACAGAGAAAAAATTACCTACAAAAACCGTACACCGAATGAACCTTGGCTATTCGGGAATCTGGATATCAGTTACGGCCGAAACAATTTATTTGATAAAAAAGATAATCGAATACAGTTAAACTATTATTTGCAGTTTATCAACAACTATTCACTAAGCTGGTCCAAATTAGCTGAAAAATCGACAAAAGATTACATCCCAGCACAATGGTTGCACAACATCGCCGCAACCTATTCTTTCAATAATAATCAGTACAACATCACTATCGAAGGGAAAAACCTGACCGATCAAATTGCGTATGATATTTTCAAGCAACAGCGCCCCGGGCGTTCGGTGTATCTAAAACTGCGTTATCTGATCCAATCCACACATTAAAAAATAAATTAAAATTTCATATTATGTTAAAATCAATCACAAAAAGTGTAGGTCTGGTCGCTCTGGCTGGCATGACACTTATGAGCTGTAGCAAATCAAATCCAGATCCTGCCGAACCAACAGATCCCACTGAAGAGGTAGGTGGAAACTTTGCAATTAAGTTTAGTACAGACAATGGATCTTTTATGCTTCCGGTAAAAGACTTAATGTCCGGCACAATATCTCCAGTAGGGGCAGGTACAGATGTTACAAGCATGTTTCCATGGGAAGAAAATGTGATTCAAAAAGGGAAATATTTTTATTCAATCGATCCAAACGCTTCTAAATTTGGTAAATATGCATTTGAAAACGGTGTACTAAAGACTATTCAAGTTATCCCTTTTACCAAATTAACCACTTTGTATATCGGTTGGCATAGCTGGTTAGATGATGACCGTCTAGCTGTAGGCCCACGTAATAGCAATGAATATGCTATTATCAACACCAAAACAATGACTGTAGAGGCAAATGGATCAATAACTTCTGAAAACGATATCCCAAAAGATCACAGTATGCGTATTTACGCATTTCTTCCCCAAGGAAATAAGGTCGTATTAGGCTATTGCTTGTACAATAATGTCACTAAAGTGAGTTATGACGTCACGTACACAGGCGCTGTTGATTACCCTTCTTTTAAGAATTTCAAAAAAACAGGTGAGGACAATCGTTCAGCACCAGTAGGCCCTGTAAGAAATGGCTATTTCCATAAATTCAAAGAAAACGGTTATACATATCTCCAGACATACACGATGCCAGCACTAGGTGGCGGTAAAAATATGCCTACTGGATTCTATCGTATCAAAGATGGTGACGACAAATTAGATCCCAACTACTTCTTTAACATCAGTCAATACCAAGCTGGTGACAACCAACTGGGCGTTGCATATCTAGGTAATGGAAAAGCTTTGCTCATCAGTGCCCATGACACAAAAAACAATGTTAAAGAATGGAATGATTGGTGGTATGCTGCAATGTGGGAATACCTAATTGTCGATGTAAATTCTCAAAAAGTAATCAAAAAGCTAGATTTTCCATTGGTAAGTAATTCCCGTTCAGCCGTTGTCGTAAATGGTAAGGCATATATTGCGGTGAATGATCCCAAAGCGGATGCCATCTACATCTGGGAATATAATCCCACGACGGACAAATTAACAAAAGGGGCGAAAGTACTTGGCGGTGATGCTGATACACCAATAATCTATAATTTAGATTAATCGCCTTTTCAATAGGGCAACGCTTATTGCCCTATTGAATATATTTTAAATCTCTCCAATATTTAATACTATTATGCTCAGTAAAATTAATGCCTGGTTGCACCTCTGGCTAGGCTTGGCAGCGGGTATACCCGTTATCATCTTAGGAATTACAGGCTGCGTACTTGTCTTTGAACATGATATCAAAGAATTGACTACAAACTATATTCAGGTAGCACCGCAAAAACCAGCAGAACAGCTTCCACCCTCTGCGATCTATAAATCTGTTAAGGCTGCACTTCCCAATTATGAAATTGGGAGCTCCTGGTATTACGGACTGGACAAATCGGTCAAAGTAAGCTTAGACCATTCCGATAGTCTGGTCTATGTAAACCCTTATACAGCCGAAGTCCTGGCCATTGTCAATCATGAGGATTTTTTCCATTTCATGGATGAGGGGCACCGTCATCTTTGGATGCCTGTAAAAATAGGCCGACAGGTCGTTGGCTGGAGCACCTTCATTTTTTTTATACTGCTGATCACAGGCTTGATATTATGGTGGCCGAAGAAATGGAACCGTAGATCCAGAGAACAAAGTTTCACCGTCAAGTGGAAAGCAAAATTCAAACGTGTCAATTACGACCTCCATAACGTATTGGGCTTTTATACACTAACAATCGCATTGGTCATGTGCTTTACAGGACTAATTATGAGTTTTCCCTGGATCCGAAGTTCTGTCGTCTGGGTGACGGGAGGCTACCCCAACAAACCGAAGACGGAAAAGAATAATAAACCTGAGCTTCCGGACCAACCGCTAAATGATGCGCTGGTAGTGGCGGATCAAATCTGGTATAAAGTACGTCATGAGTATGCAAAATTCAATAAGGAAGCTGTCATCGTACACTATCCTGAAAAGGAAGACAAAACGGTATATGCCTGCACGGATATGGCCAACGGAAGCTGGAGAGATCTTACTTTTGACCGTTATACCTTGGAATTAAGCGGACGCAAGCAGGGGCCAATTGATGAAGCCAATACCGCGGAATGGCTCATGCGCTCCAATTATGCCCTGCATACCGGTTTTATAGGTGGGATGACCACCAAAATCATTTACTTTATTGCCTCACTTATCTGTGCCACATTACCCATAACGGGATTCTACATCTGGTGGGGAAAGAAAAAAAAGCCAACAAAAAAAGCAAGACGTACACAATTAGCAACAACTTAATCACATCACCATGCCTTATATCCTCCGTTATCTCTTAAGTCTCCTTTGGGTCTGTACTTTATTTACGAGCCAGGCCCAAAAAACAAATCATATCAAAGGACAGACGGTGGGCGAAGATAAACAGGCCATTCCTTATGTAAGTATTTTGCTTTATCACGTCAAAGATGGTACCCTAGCTAGTACGGCAGCCTCAGATAGTACCGGAAATTTCAAGTTCACTAACTTAAAAGCCGGCACCTATTTTATTAAAGTCAAAAGTCTTACACACCAGGATACTTTCAGTCCTCACTTCAGGCTGGACGAACATTTTGACGAATATGATCTTGGCAAGATCCTCTTATTACAAAACAATGCTTATCTCGCAGAGGTCGTAGTCGAAAGAAAAAAACAATTTATCGAACAGCAACAGGACAAGCTGGTTTTCAATATTGAAAACTCAACGCTCGCGGACGGCAACAACGGGCTGGAATTACTCAGCAAGATTCCGGGCGTCGCAGTCGACGAAAGTGGCTCGCTAAGTATTAAAGGTAAATCTGGAGCGACGGTCATGATCAATGGAAAAATTACATACCTGTCTGCCGATCAATTGGCCAATCTCCTGCGAAGCACCTCCTCAATGGATATCAATAAAATCGAGGTTATGTCAAATCCAAATGCAAAACAGGACGCCGCTGGATCCGCAGGTATCATCAACATTGTATTAAAGAAAGGACTCAAACAGGGGTTTAATGGTTCCGTATCAGCTAATGCCGGTGCCGGTAGAGGAGCACATCTTGGCGGAAGTTTAAACCTCAATTACCGTACAGAAAAAATTAATGTATTTGGAATTTATAATCAGTATTTCCAGAATCTGGAATACTATAACTCGCTTACACGTTATTTTTATACCGACCGCGAATCCGATCCTGATTCTTATTCGCAGCAGGAAAACACCATTCAGCCCAAACTCCGATCTAATAATTTTAGAGTCGGCATGGACTACAGCATAAATTCCAAACAGACGATAGGCTTCTTAATTAACGGAGGATTTGGAAAATATCCGAAGTACGAACCCACCACGAATAGTCTCAGGAATTTTAATACCGATAATTTAATATCGGCATCCACTACCGTCACCGAAGGCAAGGAGCGCTGGCGAGATATGCTGTACAACGTCAATTATAATTTAAAGCTTAATGATAAAGGTCATGAACTAAAACTAGATCTTGATTTCGTTGACCATTATTCAAAAATGGATCAGCAGCTGAATACGGCATATCACAATGTGGGATCTTCAACATCGCTTGCAAATTCCTCAAGAATCGGTGATATCCCCTCAGACAATCAGGTTTATGTTGCCAAACTGGATTATACACTTCCGCTTCCAAAGGAGTACAAACTCGAAGCTGGCTGGAAGAGCAGTGATGTGCGCACTGAAAACGATCTACATTATGATACATTACAAAATGATCAATATGTTCCGGATCTGGGCACAAGTAATCACTTTATCTACAAAGAGACTATCCATGCGGGCTATGTCAATCTTTCAAAAAGCTGGCATAAGTTTTCAACGCAATTAGGCATTCGGGGAGAATACACCCGTACACGTAGTCATCAGATCACATTGAACGAACAATTTGAAAGATCCTATTTCAAATTATTCCCGGCAGCGTTTTTAACTTATACAGCCAATGACAATCATAAAGTACAGACCAGTTACAGCTATCGCGTGCAAAGGCCTTCGTTTTGGGATTTAAATCCATTCAGGGTATACACAGATCCTTTTTCCTATGCTGAGGGAAATTCGAACTTAAACCCGGCCTATGAACACTCCTTTGAATTAGGTTATACTTACGCAAGCAAATATGTCTTAACGCTGAATTATGCACAGCGGTCAAATGTTGTCAACGAAATATTGGGAAGAGATCCGCTTAACCCATATATTACTTTTGAAAGACCCGAAAATATAGGCTCTTTTAAAAATTATGGTATCTCTTTTATTGCCCCGACCCAATTGACCAGTTGGTGGTCGGCAACACATTTTGCAAACTATTATCGGAATGAATATGAATTACCACAAGAAGATGAACTGATCATTCGCAAAGGCAATACGTTAAGTCTAAACAGCCAAAATTCATTCAAATTGCCCAAGGACTGGTCTATTGAACTGGGAGGCAACTATGTATCAGGCTTAACGGCAGGGATCAGTCATATCAAAAGCTATGGACAGGTATATTCCGGCATTCAAAAAAATCTCCTCAATAAAAAAGCGACGCTGAAATTAGTCGTTAACGATATTTTCAGAACTAACAATCGACGATATGAAACGATCTCGCCAACCATAAGGCTCATCGGTAGATCTAATCCAGACAGTAGAACTGCCATCCTGTCTTTCAGCTACCGTTTCGGTGGTTCTCAGAACGCCACAGCACAGCGCGCTACGGGTTCTGAAGACATAAAAAGTCGACTCTAAACTCATGACAGTTAGCTAACTTTATACTAATACCAAATTTTGTACCTTTGTAAAAAATTATTGAAGATGTCGGTCAAGATTGGTGAAAATATTGATTTGGGTGAATTCCCTTTGTTACTAGCTCCAATGGAGGATGTAAGCGACCCGCCGTTTCGCTATGTATGCAAACAGAATGGTGTTGATTTAATGTATACTGAATTTATTTCTTCAGAGGGACTAATCCGTGATGCAGCTAAATCTGTTCAAAAGCTCGATATTTTTGAATATGAACGGCCTATCGGTATCCAGATATTCGGTGGAGATATTGAAAGTATGCGTCAATCAGCTGAAATCTGCACAAAAGCAAATCCAAATCTCATCGATATCAATTACGGTTGTCCAGTTAAAAAAGTGGTCTGTAAGGGAGCCGGTTCTTCCCTATTGCAAGACATTGATAAAATGGTTGCAATGACCAAAGCTGTTGTTGAAGCAACTCATCTCCCCGTGACAGTAAAAACACGGCTTGGCTGGGATGATAATACCAAAAATGTATACGAAGTAGCTGAACGGTTGCAAGACGTCGGTATCAAAGCATTAGCGATACATGGCCGTACCCGTGCGCAATTGTACAAAGGTCAGGCTGATTGGTCTATGATCCGTGACATCAAACGCAATCCGCGCATTCAGATTCCAATTTTTGGTAACGGTGATGTGGATTCAGTCGAAAAAGCAGCGGCCTGGAGACAGGAATACGAAGTGGATGGCATTATGATCGGCCGTGCGGCTATTGGTTACCCTTGGATCTTTAGAGAGATCAAGCATTTCTTCCATACAGGCGAGCGCTTGGAGGGCCCTACAATTGCCGAACGCGTTGAGGTTTGCAGAACACACTTAAACAAATCCATTGAATGGAAAGGTGATAAATTAGGGATCTTTGAAATGCGGAGACATTACGCAAATTATTTTAAAGGAATTCCGAATTTCAAAGAATATAGGATGAAACTTGTTAGTCTTCAAAATCAAGCAGATATACTTGAAGTTCTTGATGAGATTGAACATTCGTTCATGCCTGAATTCATCTAAAAAATAACAAAGGCGATAACCTAACAGTTACCGCCTTTGTTTTAATATGAAATTATCTTCTTCGTATTAATTTCATCAGCGCATTCTTTTCAAGGAAAAAAGTAACACCGAGCAGCAGCAATAACATAGCGTTTCCTATCCAAATATTACTATGGAAAACTTGAAAGCTCAACCACGAAATCAACAGCCCTGCTCCGAGATAGACAGCGATCTTGATCATCTTATAGGGTATGGGGTAATACTTCTGGCCCCAGTAAAGTGAAAAAGCGATCATGACTAGATATACTACTGTTGTTGATAAAACAGCCCCAACATAGGAATAAGTTGGAATTAGCCACACATTGAGCATAATTGTAATTAGCGCCCCTATTCCCGAAATGTAAATAGCATAACGTGTATGATCAGTCAATTTATACCAAATCGATAGATTCATATATATTCCAAGTAGCACATAATTAAATAAAAGAATCGGGACAATTTTAAGTCCAGTCCAGTATGTTGCGACCTCTTTTTCATTACCTTCAATAAAATACTTCAGCCAATCCAAATTCACTGTCAATCCGACCATTGCGATAACCATAAGGATAACAAAATACTCCATGATTAGGGCATAGGTTTTCGATGCGTTCTGGTTTTTTGAATATGAAAAGAAGAACGGTTCGGCCCCTAACCTAAAAGCTGTCACAAATAAGCTTAGGAATACAGACAATTTAGCAACCGCGCCATATATACCCAACTCATCTTTCCCCGCCTTTCCAGGTATCAATTTCAGAAAGAACATTTTGTCTAGATTCTCGTTAATAATAAATGAAATATTGGCGACTAGAATTGGGAAGCTATACTTTAACATTTCATTCATTAATTTTCTATCTAGACTAAATCGGAAAGTTAACAATTCAGGGAGCAATAGGATTAGTGTGACGATACTTGCGAAAAGATTGGAGATAAAGACATAACCGATCCAACCCTCTTTGAACCATGTGCCAGCAAAATCCGCCCAAAATGTATACTTATGTACCCAATCCGGCAAGAACAAAATAAAAAATAGATTTGAAATCACGGTAATACCGATATTAACAAATTTCAATGCACTGTATTTATAAGGTCTGCCTTCTGCCCGTAGCTTTGTAAAAGGGACAACGGCCAGCGCATCCGCAACAAGGATAAAAGCAAAATACTTAATGTACTGTTCATATAGATCCACGTCACCCCCATCCGCAAACCATGAAGCGATAGGTCTTGTGAAAACAAATACAGACAACAATAATACTCCTGAGGTAAATAAAGTAATAAAGAAACTATTATTGTAAACTTTATTCTTATTCTGTGGTTCAACTTTCTGTAAATACCGGAAATAAGTTGTTTCCATTCCAAATGCTAGAATAGCATTCAGCATGGACATCCATGCATAAAAATTAGAATAAATTCCATAGACCGCTGCATCCTTAAATTTACGGAGATAGAGCGGGGTCATCAGGAATCCTATCATTCTTGAAACGATAGTAGTCACACCATAAATAACGGTATCGCTGAGAAATTTCTTAATTGTCGACACTGGGCTTTAGGATTGAACTCTTTTAATCACTTCAAAATTAGAAAAGCCTTTCAGTTCTCCTTCCGTAACTTCAACAGCTTCAACATTTGCATCCTCTGGACCTTCCTGGCAGAAGTCCAACAATGAATCAAGGGCAAAATCGTCTCCCTCGGCCTCCATGTAGACAGACCCATCCTTTTGATTGAGCACAAAGCCTTTCACACCGACCTGATCAGCAACAGCTTTGGCCGTCAATCGAAAAAAGACTCCTTGTACTTTACCTCTTATTGAAATATTCAAATGTTTCATAAGAGCAAAAGTACAGAAGTTTTTGTGGAATTAAATACTACGCTAAACGTTTGACTTTAACTTTATCTATTAAACGCAAGTTTTCCATACCCTCAAGCAGGACAATCCCCGGTTTTTTGCCGATTTCCAAAGATCCATATTCATCCTCAATATTCAATGCAACAGCTCCGTTGATTGTTGCCCATTGGATTGTTTGCAAGAAATCCAGATCTTCGAAATGTTCATGCAATACCTTCAGTTCTTCCAATACCGAAAGTGTATCATTCGACGCTAGGCTATCCGTACCAATCACTAACCGTTGTCCCGCATTTATAAAGTTTTGAACCTTAGGAAGGTTCCCTTCAATATATAAATTTGCTTTTGGGCACAGGCACCATACAACATCCCGGTCCATTCGTTCTACAAAATCCAGATCTTTTAATGAAGTATAGGTATTATGGACCAACAACAACTTATTCGGATAAGGTAAGTAAGGTAAGTAAGACTGGATGGAGTTTCGTGCTTGCGCTTTAATAGAATCCGCATTCTTTCCGATACTCTTATAGAAATCCAGAAATTCACCTGTTTTGTATCTAAACAATTTATTCTCTTCGTCACTCTCCTGATTATGAATACTAATGATATTAGTCTCAGGCACCGATTTTTTAAATTTCTTAAAAAGAACTTTCGAACAGGAATAAGGTGCATGTGGCGTAATAGACACATGGCCATTTCTAAATTCTTGTGTTAAAGACTTGGCTTCTTTTAATTTAAAATCAGCTTCTTCAGGTTCAACCCCAATGACCTCCACAAAGGTATGATAAAGTATTTTTGAGTCTTCCTTCAGTTTAGAAGAATTGTCCGTATTTGCATGGTCTCCCACCACTACGATCCCATTTTCATACATCTCTTTATCCGCTTTCGCCATCGCATCATCCATTTTCTTCATAGATGCGCTACGTGAAGTCATGACTTGGCTAAGGAAATTGGGAAGACCAGTACCTTTAGCGACCACGCCTTTCATATGTGACAATTCAAGATGGCAATGGGCATTGATAAAACCCGGAATAATTACTCCCTCATACCGCTCGATTTTGACTTTATCAGTCTGTTTGAATGAAGTAGGGTCATAGATGCCTTGAATTACCCCCTCCTCGTCTACCGCTACAATACCATCTTTTATAGGCATTGAGGTAATCGGTAGAATATAATTTGCGCTTAAATACTTAAACATTTTATCTCCTCACTCTCAAATTAATAACTAAAAATTTTTGACCGAATATGAATACATACTAACAGTAGAAAATTCTATACCAAGGTACCTAAAAAGAACAACAAACACCAAAAACAAGCCTAAACGTAAAATTTTAAACCAAAAGGAAATTATTACACATTTTCCAAAAAGTCTACTTTTTGTAAAAAACACCATCTTTATATACCATTCCGATTTTAATTTATATATTCGCAGCGTCGATTAGGGGTGCCTTGTTTTGTCAGAAACACAAATAAAGGCTGAGATCATACCCAACAGATTAAGTTCTGTGCACCTGATCCAGGTAATGCTGGCGGAGGGAGAGGTTAGTTAAATAAAACGGTCATGGTGACCCCTTGCCATGATTTGTTTAACTTAAACAAAATACATCAACATGATCAAATTTTTGATTTGTAGCGTTTTAGCTACTTCTTTAAGCCAAATTGCTGTTGCCCAGCACAATTTGACGATTAAAACCGTAGATAAGGATACACAAAGGCCGCTACAGAATGCATCGGTATCCATAGACGGACAGACCTCATTTACAACCAAATCGGACAGAGATGGCCTGATCAAATTATATAATATCGCAGATGGAAAACATGCCATTCAGGTCTCGTTTGTCGGATATCAAACCTGGACCCAAAACCTAAACCTCCAACGGGATATGGAATTGACCGTTCAGCTCGATCCAAAAACAATTCGTACCGAAGAGGTCCTTGTGGTATCCACCAGAGCTAAAAAGAATGCACCGACCACATTCAGGAACATCTCAAAAGAAGAGATTTCTAAGAATAATCTGGGACAGGACATCCCCTATCTCTTGAATCAAACACCTTCTGTTCAGGTAAACTCCGATGCAGGAGCCGGCATAGGATATACAAACATGACGATCCGTGGATCTGACAACCAGCGGATCAATGTAACCCTTAATGGTATTCCATTAAATGATGCCGAAAGCATGGGTTCATTCTTTGTCAACCTCCCTGACTTCGCCTCTTCCACAGAAAGCATCCAGGTACAGCGGGGAATCGGAACATCTACCAACGGGGCCGGATCCTTCGGAGCTTCCCTGAATATTCAATCAAATACATTAGCAGAGAAACCTTATGCCGAGCTTAATAATTCATTCGGGTCTTATAATACCTGGAAAAATACAGTAAAACTCGGAACCGGTTTGATCGATGACAAGTTTGCTTTCAATGCCCGCTTATCCAGGATCAGCAGTAATGGTTATATCGAAAGAGGTGCCTCAGACCTACAGTCCTTCTATATCGATGGAGGTTATTATGGCAAAAAACACACCTTAAAAGGAATCGTATTCTGGGGAAAGGAAAAGACATACCAAGCCTGGAACGGCGTCCCGGAACCTTTGATCACGGGTGATAGATCTCGCATGGACGATTACGCTGACAATGGATTATACGTATCAGGCACAGAAAAAGATCGCTTTATGAACGCCGGCCGAAACTATAATCTGTATACTTATCGAAATCAGACGGATAATTATACGCAAAAACATCATCAACTTCATTACACCAACATGCTAAGCGACAAATTAACACTTAATACAGCCTTACATTATACAAGAGGCTATGGCTATTATGAGGAGATGAGACCCGGTGATAAATTAAGTAAATATGGTTTGCCTGATGTCATTATCGGTAGTGATACCATAAAAAAAACAGATCTAGTCCGCAGAAGATGGTTAGATAATTATTTCTATGGTATGACCTACGCATTGAATTACAAACCGAATGACCAACTTGAAATTACCTGGGGTGGAGCATACAATCAATATCGGGGAAAACATTACGGTGAAGTCATCTGGGCACAGTACGCTTCTAACGGATTTATAGACGACAAATATTACTTCGGAAAATCGCAGAAAAATGATTTCAGCAACTTCCTAAAGGTAGATTACAAATTGGATAAATGGATCTTAATGGCCGACGTCCAGTACAGAAATGTAGACTATCACATGTATGGGGACGATGATAAGGTTAAAAACTATAATTACCACCCAAAATTCAATTTTCTAAATCCCAAAGCAGGAGCAACTTATCTGTTAAATGACCATGCAAATGTCTATGCTTCCTATGCTTTCGCGCAAAAGGAACCCGTCCGAAAAGATTTCATAGAGAAAAACAGCAAACTTCCGGATCCAACGCCAGAAAAAATGCAGGACATTGAAATTGGGTATAGATTTACCAACACCAAATTCAATATTGGATTAAATGGCTATGGTATGTTTTATAAAGACCAGTTGATTCCAACAGGCGAGATCAGTGATACCGGTGCTCCCATCCGACAAAATGTGAAAGACAGTTATCGCATCGGGCTGGAATTTGACGGAGCCTGGAACATTAGCAAGCAATTGAGCTGGAAGGCGACAGCCAGCTTTAGTCAAAACAGAATTAAGAATTTTGAAGAAATTGTGAAAGATATAAACGGTGTCAGCCCCGATACCAAAATTTTCTATCCAAAGACAGATATTGCCCTGTCTCCAAATACGATTATATCCAGCAATTTTTCCTATAGCCCTATTGAGTCGCTCACATTTTCATTGCTGTCAAAATACGTAGGACGACAATACCTCGACAACTCATCCACAGAAGAAAGAAGCATTTCCTCTTATTTTGTCAACAATTTGCTGGCAAATTATAATTTTACGGCTTTAGGCATCAAAAACATTAGTGCGACTTTACAGGTCAACAATGTCCTCAACGAAAAGTATGAAACCAATGGCTACACCTTTGGTGGAATGGACGGAGATACCAGAAAATATTATAATTTCTACTTTCCACAGGCACCTGCAAATTTTATGTTAGGCCTGAATATCAAATTCTAATGTTAGAATCCTATATATTAAGGGCCGTCTTGTCTTAAATAGATAAGACGGCTCTTTATTTTGGCAGCAATAAATGTTAGATTGGATCGTGTTTGACGATGGGAATTTTTACCTTTGGTTTTATACTTTTTATTATGCGTGCAGTAATACAACGGGTAAAACATGCTTCCTGTACAGTGGGCGACCAGATCACCGGGCAGATTCAAAAAGGTTTGGTGATCCTATTGGGAATAGAAGAAGCCGATACAATTGAAGACTTAAAATGGCTGGGACAAAAGTTCGTTAACCTACGGATTTTTGAAGACGAGCAGGGACTAATGAATAAATCCATTCAGGATATCGGCGGTAATATCTTACTGATTTCCCAGTTCACCTTATTCGCTCAGACAAAAAAGGGAAATCGGCCTTCGTTTATTCGGGCAGCCAAACCTAATACCGCCAAACCGCTTTATGAAGAAATGGCCAAATTACTTTCCCAACTGATCGATCAGCCTGTTCAGCTCGGCTTATTTGGGGCTGACATGAAAATCAATCTATTGAACGATGGTCCCGTTACTATCATTATGGATACAAAAGATAAGGACAATTTTTAAACTACTTAATCCGAAAAAATGACAATCAAAGAAGCACAGGAAGTAATTGATAAATGGATCAATACAACAGGAATACGTTATTTCAATGAGCTGACAAATACAGCCATGCTCATGGAAGAAGTTGGCGAAGTCGCGCGGATCATGGCCAGACAGTACGGCGAACAGTCTTTCAAAAAATCAGATAAAGAGGTTAATCTGGCTGATGAGATGGCAGATGTATTGTTTGTCTTAATGTGTCTTGCAAATCAAACGGGTATAGACCTGACCGATGCACTGGAAAAGAACCTTCAAAAGAAATCCATTCGGGATGCAGACCGTCATAAAAACAATGAAAAATTAAAATAACACCTTTGTGTTCCATCGGTGTCCAAGGTTTAATATTAATCTTACGCACAATTTTAGAGCAGATATTATGAATAAACTATTTATTTATTCGCTAGTAGGAAGTTTACTATTCGCTTCGTGTTCCAGTACCCGCAGGCAGTTTGGTTCACATAGGACCAGCCCTGCCACATTCAACAAAGCTGCTGTGGTCACTGCCCACCCCCTGGCCTCTGAAGTCGGAGTAATGATTCTGAAAAAGGGCGGAAATGCAGTTGATGCTGCTGTCGCCGTACAGTTTGCTCTTGCTGTTGTCTATCCCAATGCAGGTAATATCGGTGGTGGTGGATTTATGCTATACCGCAATAGTCAAGGTCAATACGATGCCCTGGACTTCCGGGAAACTGCTCCCAAAAACGCGCACCGGGATATGTATCTGGATGCACAAAAAAATGTTATTCCCGATTTGAGCTTATACAGTCAGCTGGCATCCGGTGTGCCCGGTTCTGTTGCCGGAATGTGGGAAGCACATCAGAAATATGGAAAGCTAGACTGGAAAGAATTACTCTTGCCCGCGATAGAACTTGCGCGGAAAGGTTTCAAGATCAGCGAAAGGCAAGCACGTGAGTTTGAAGATCATAAAGAGCGATTTATAAAGCTGAATCCCACTGGTGCCGCAATTATCAAAAATACAACATGGCAAACTGGTGACCTATTTGTACAGGAAGATCTTGCCAATACCATCGAACGAATCGCCAATGAAGGACGCGATGGCTTCTATAAAGGAAAAACGGCTGATATGCTCGTCGCCGAAATGAATAGAGGCAAAGGCATCATTACCCATGAGGATCTAACGAGCTATCAGGCACGCTGGCGTGCCCCGATCGCATCAAGCTATAGAGGGCACAAGGTTACTTCCATGCCTCCACCATCAAGCGGCGGGACCTCCCTATTGGCTTTATTAAAGTCAGTTGAACAATTCCCGCTTCGGCGCTGGGGCTTTCAGACGGACTCCGCAATACGTGTCATCGTTGAAGCGGAACGTCATGTGTATGCAAATAGGGCAAAATATTTAGGAGACCCCGATTTTATCAATGTCCCTGTACAGCAACTAATAGATTCCACGAAAAATGCAGCTAAACTGAATCCGTTTAATTTTCATCAGGCGACTTTAAGCAAAAACGTCAATGCAGATGTCATTCCGGGTTATGAGAGTGAGCAGACAACTCATTTCAATATTGTTGATGAGCAAGGAAATGCTGTTGCCATCACCACCACACTCAATGATTCCTATGGATCCGGGGTCATCGTGGATGGTGCAGGATTTTTATTGAACAACGAAATGGATGATTTCTCGGTAAAGACCGGCGTACCCAATATGTATGGCTTGACCGGAGAAAAAGCAAATGAAATTCAGCCCGGGAAGAGAATGCTGAGTTCCATGACACCGACCATTTTAGAAAAAGATGGTAAACTATTTATGGTGGTAGGGACACCCGGCGGATCAACGATTATTACCTCCGTTTTCCAGACCATATTAAATGTGATCGACTTTGGTCAAAATGCACAGGCCGCCGTGAGTTCACCCCGCTTTCATCATCAGTGGTTACCTGACCGCATTGATGTGGAGAAAGATGCGATTGATACAACACTTCGAGACAAATTGACAAAGGATGGTTATGTGATAAATCCCCGGGGAACAATAGGACGTGTAGAAAACATTCTTATCCTTCCAAACGGCAAATTGCAGGCAGGTGCCGATCCTCGTGGCGATGATACTGCAAAAGGATATTAAACATCAAAACAAAGGCTCATCTGGAATTCCAGATGAGCCTTTGCTATATCAAATAGTTTGGATGATCTTACATCATTCCACCCATACCACCACCCATCGGAGGAGCACCAGCACCTACAGGGTTTTCTTCAGCCTCGTCAGCCAATACACACTCTGTTGTCAACAACATTGAAGCAACTGAAGCTGCATTTTCCAAAGCAATACGAGATACTTTAGTAGGGTCGATTACACCTGCTGCGATTAAGTTCTCGTAACGGTCAGTACGTGCATTATAACCAAAGTCAGCTGTACCTTCTTTTACTTTTTGAACGATCACCGCACCTTCGATACCTGCGTTATTACAGATTTGACGTAAAGGCTCTTCGATAGCACGTTTGATAATGTCGATACCGATTTGCTCATCTTCGTTTTCACCTTTAAGGCTTACCAAAGCTTCAGTAGCACGGATAAATGCAACACCACCACCAGCAACGATACCTTCTTCAACGGCAGCGCGAGTTGCATGTAAAGCATCATCAACACGGTCTTTCTTCTCTTTCATTTCTACCTCGGTAGTAGCACCTACGTACAATACGGCAACACCACCTGACAATTTTGCCAAACGCTCTTGTAATTTCTCGCGATCGTAGTCAGAAGTTGTTGTTTCGATTTGTGAACGGATTTGAGCAACGCGAGCTTTGATGTCATCTACGTTACCGCCACCGTTGATAATTGTCGTATTATCTTTGTCAACTTGAACTTTTTCAGCTTGACCCAAATAAGATAATTCCGCATTCTCCAATTTGAAACCTCTTTCTTCAGAGATTACTGTACCACCAGTTAAAATAGCAATATCTTCTAACATTGCTTTACGACGGTCACCAAAACCAGGAGCTTTTACAGCTGCCACTTTCAGTGAACCACGGATTTTATTGACAACTAATGTCGCAAGAGCTTCACCATCTAAGTCTTCAGCAATGATCAACAATGGTTTACCAGTTTGAACCTGTTTTTCCAAGATAGGCAACAATTCTTTCATGTTGCTGATTTTCTTGTCGTAGATCAAAATGTAAGGGTTATCTAATTCCGCTTCCATTTTGTCAGAGTTCGTAACAAAGTATGGAGATAAATATCCACGGTCAAATTGCATACCTTCTACAGTTTTTACTTCTGTTTCAGTACCTTTTGCTTCTTCAACAGTGATAACACCATCGTTACCAACTTTTTCCATCGCTTGCGCGATCAAAGAACCGATTACCTCGTCGTTATTCGCAGAGATAGCCGCTACTTGTTTGATTTTGTTGTTATCTTGACCAACTTCTTGAGATTGAGATTTCAAGTTGGCAACAACAGCTGCCACAGCTTTGTCAATACCACGTTTTAAATCCATTGGGTTAGCACCTGCTGCTACAGATTTAATACCCGGAGCAACGATTGCTTGTGCCAATACAGTAGCCGTAGTTGTACCATCACCAGCTTGATCAGCAGTTTTGGAAGCAACTTCTTTTACCATTTGAGCACCCATATTTTCTAAAGCATCTTTCAATTCGATTTCCTTCGCAACTGAAACACCATCTTTAGTGATTACCGGTGCACCGAATTTTTTCTCAATAATTACGTTACGTCCTTTTGGACCTAATGTTACTTTAACAGCATTAGCTAAAGTGTCTACACCTTTTTTAAGGGCCTCACGAGCCTCAACGTTATATTTTACTTGTTTTGCCATTTCTTTAGTATTGAGTATTGAGCTATTGGTAGTGAGACTCTAATATGACAAGTCTGCAGCTACGAACCGCCTCAATTTTTTAAATTTAACTTTGTAATTTTGACTTTTGACCTCTTAGATAACAGCGTAAATATCAGACTCACGCATAATTAAATACTCTCTTCCTTCGTAAGTAATTTCAGTACCTGCATATTTACCATATAATACTTTGTCACCTACTTTTACAGTTAACGGCTCGTCAACTTTGCCAGTACCTACAGCAACTACTGTACCTTGAGATGGTTTTTCTTTTGCTGTATCGGGAATATATAACCCTGAAGCTGTTTTTTCTTCTGCTGGAGCAGCTTCTACTACTACTCTATCTCCGATAGGTTTGATACTTAATGCCATAATTAATTTACTTTTTATCTGTTATTGAATTTATTTTTATGTTATAATCGTTATAGACACATCATCTTTTATGCCAATTGTAAATAAGGTGATGTATAAGACAATTTTTCACCGAAAACTTAACATGTCAATAAATAAAAGCGGATTTTGCTGTCACACTGTCACTGTTTGTATGACATCCTTACATAACTGTATTCGCCATCCCGACCAGACTTTGATAGGCAAACTGACAAACCCGCGTATAGCAAAAAAGGCCTCGTCTAAATTGTAGACGAGGCCTTTTGAATTTCTTTGTTCGCAACTATTTCTTAGCTTCTTCAGTTGGCTTAGCCGCTGGCGTTGCCGCCGGAGTTTTTTGCTCTGATTGCGCTGGAGCAGCTTGCTCTTGTCCTGCTGGCGCACCTGCAGGTTTCTGTGCCGGCGTACCTAAGTTCAAAGGTCCCTGTTGTTGTGCAGGGGCTTCAATTTGACCACCCAAGCCACCTTTGGATGTACTTGGCGCTGTTCCCATAATGTTAACCCCCAAACTAAAAATCATAATGGCGATAACCATGATCCATGTACCTTTTTCCAAGAAGTCTCCTGTACGTTTTACACCCATTAGGTTTGTTCCGCCTGAAAAACCAGATGATAAACCGCCACCTTTTGGATTTTGGATTAAAACCAAAAATGCTAAAATAATACTAGCTAATATGATAAGACCAATTAATAATCCTTGCATCTCTTTATGTAATTAATTTAATTTCTTTTCTAATTCTGTTATGCGTGCCGCAAAGTAAGCATTTTTTTCTGGATATTTCAAAACTAATTTTTCGTAAACCTCTATTGCTTTAGGATATAAACCCTGTTCGGTATATATTTTTGCAAGGGTCTCCGTCACCAGTGAATGCTGATCTTCCGAGCTCTTTCTGGCTTTATTCTCCAAATCCAACTTCTCGGCCTGTAGTGGTTGGATCATAGGCTCCTCGCGGATAAATTTCTCGATCACCTCATCCGTTTTGCGCGGAATCTGGAAAGCAATTGTTGTTTTCACCTCATCACTGAGTTTTGCCTCCGGCGATTGCAGATGGAAAATATTCTCCCGAATCTGTTGATCCAATAGCTGGCTATCCAATTTTTCATGAATCTTGGCAATATCATCATTTGACGGTGCCATAGGACCCAAAGGTGACTTTACATAAGGCTGATAGGTTTCAGCATATTCAAGTCGCGTTTTATGCAACCACCACAAGAAACTATAGGGCATAGTATCATCATCATAGACCGAGACACGTTCCTGTGTATCCTTGACTGGCTGGATAGCTGTTTCAGAAGATACCGGCTCAGCGATTTCTGGCTCCTCAACCGGGGCGACCTGTTGCTTTGCTTCACGCGAACGAAAATAGTCCTGCGCGACACCTGCTTGAATCAAACGGTCCAATTCATCGGGCTTCTCCACCACGTTTTCAACTTCAGTTTCCACCACCTCATCTTCGGTCTCAGCCACTACTGTTGCCTCAACATCTTCATCAAGGTCGTCCTCAAGAATTATGATGTCCTCCAATTGGACTTCTTCCCTCGCCACCGTTGGCCTGCTATGCATAAATTCATACAACCAGTTTGGAGACGAAGCATAAAGCAATGTAGACGATAAATTCTGCACAGGTTTGCTTTCACCAAAAACTTTACGCTCATAAATAAATCGTAAACTTTGCGCATACGGATATTTTTCAATCAAGCCTAAAATCACTTCCTCATCAACAGATTCCGGCTGATTGATCGCTCGAAAAAAAAGCTCATTATTCGATAGTGGCATAGTCATATTCATCTTGGGAAAGGATTACCAGTTGGCAAACGCCTTATTATAAATATCCTCTGTCAACATCTGGATAACCTCCTTACCCAAGCTCTCTTCCTGTGCACTCTGAAGATTTCCAGCAAACTCTTTGAAGCGTGTAAAAGGCTGCTCAAAGTCGTCTTTAGGGTTAATCTTATTGTGGTAAGACACTTTAATGGTAATGGTCAATCTATTCATTGCAGCCCGATCCGTCCCTGCTTCAACAGCTGCTGGACTGATCGTATAATCTGTAATGAATCCTTCAAAAGTAGCATCACCATCTTGGTTGACCTGACTTAATCGGGATTGATTTCGAATACGCTCCTTTAATGCCTCCGTAAAATTCTGGCTTAAAGTCGGATAAACCAAAGGCGCAATATTTTCGAAATATTGAATATTGACGGTCTTCATCCCTTCTGGAATAGATCCTCCCGTAAATCCATATTTTACACCACAACTGTTCATGATGAATAGAAAAGTGGTCGTGAGCAAGGTATATAAAATTCTTCTTGACAACATCTGCAAAACCTTAGTCTAAATTTAAGTCTTTAATTTTCCTATACAAAGTCCTTTCGGAAATTCCCAATTCTTGTGCCGCTGCTTTACGTTTGCCGCGGTGTTTTTTCAAGGCCTTCTTGATAAGATCAGATTCCTTATCCACCAAGGACAAAGACTCTTCCACTTCCTGTGCATCTTGCAGATATTCATCCTGCGCGGCAGGATTCTTCAAGACATTTGCCGTATTGTTATTAGGCGAATGTATCGTCAGTGTTGGCGCAATACCATATCCTTCGGCATCAGATTTTATCTGTGGTTCAATTTCCTGATAGAGCTGATTAATATAAGGCGAATTTTGATCGAACGTAGAAGAATCCACGCCCTTCTGGATCAGCTCGACAACGAGTTTTTTGAGATCGACCATATCTTTCTTCATATCGAAAAGCACCTTATAAAGTAAATCTCTTTCTGAGAAATCTTCTTTTGCGCTATTATTTGATGAAACTATGGCCGGTAAACTTGTCCGCGATTCATTTGGCAAATAGTTTTGCAGGGTATGCGCATCAACAACACGTTCTTTCTCTAAAACAGCAATCTGTTCGGCCACATTTTTTAATTGACGCACATTTCCCGGCCAATTATAGTTGCGTAGCATATTTTGAGCATCTTCAGTCAATTGCACTCCGGGAGAGCGGTATTTTTCCGAAAAATCGACAATAAACTTACGAAACAATAAATTAATATCTTCAGGGCGTTCCCTAAGTGAAGGGACACGCAGCGGCACGGTGTTGAGACGGTAATACAAATCTTCCCGAAATTTACCTTTTTGGACAGCTTCAAACATATTGACGTTTGTCGCCGCAACCACACGTACATTCGTTTTCTGAACTTTCGATGATCCTACACGAATGTACTCTCCAGATTCCAAAACACGTAGTAATCGGGCTTGCGTTCCCAAAGGTAGCTCCCCGACCTCATCCAAGAAAATTGTTCCGCCGTCAACTACTTCAAAATAACCCTTACGTGCTTCGTGAGCACCGGTAAAGGAACCCTTCTCATGGCCGAATAATTCGGAATCTAT
This sequence comes from Sphingobacterium sp. UBA7625, assembly GCF_002484085.1. Classification (NCBI taxonomy): domain Bacteria; kingdom Pseudomonadati; phylum Bacteroidota; class Sphingobacteriia; order Sphingobacteriales; family Sphingobacteriaceae; genus Sphingobacterium; species Sphingobacterium sp. UBA7625. Next base: position 175,100 of record NZ_DLJD01000026.1, on the reverse strand, counting down.
CGTTCCCTCCGGTATTGCCCCACAATTGACCGCTATAAACGGGCCATGCTTACGGGAACTCAATTGATGGATAATATGCGAAAAAACTTCTTTACCACTACCGCTTTCACCTTGTATTAATACAGAAATATCAGTTGGAGCCACCTGCCGGGCAATGTCTATCGCCCGATTTAACAACGGTGAGTTACCGATGATTCCAAACCTATTTTTTATATCTTGATTATCCATAAATTTCCAGTTGGAAATAAATTTATATTAAGTTTTCTTAATCAACAATTTTACCGAGCAAGGTTGCCGACGTACATGATTCAACAAGCACGTTGACATAATCACCCTGTTTGTAACGAGGATCTATAGGAAATACTACCAAGGCATTTTGATCATTACGACCACAGAAATCAAACTCAGATCGCTTTGAAAAACCCTCTATAAGGACTTTACACACCTTTCCAATAAAGTGTTGGTAACGATATAAGCTATGGTCACGCTGTTTGTTGATTACTTCCGTCAAACGACGTTTTTTGACATCCTCTGGAATATCATCTTCATAACGCTTAGCAGCTAATGTACCTGGTCTTTCCGAATAAGCAAACATATATGCAAAGTCATACTTCACATAATCCATCATCGATAATGTTTCCTGATGTTCTGCTTCGGTTTCTGTACAGAATCCTGTGATAACATCGGTAGAAATCGCACAATCCGGAATAATTTTACGGATAGCATCTACACGTTCCATATACCACTTCCGATCGTAAGTACGATTCATGAGCTCTAATACCCTAGAGTTACCAGATTGTACTGGGAGATGGATATAATTGCAAATATTTTCATATGACGCGATCGTATGTAAGACCTCATCCGTAATATCTTTTGGGTGTGATGTGGAGAAACGAACCCGTAAAAGCGGGCTGACTTCCGCCACCATAGCCAACAATTTAGCAAAAGTTACCGTCTCAGCAGGAGCTTCACCTTCTGCAACCGTTGCTGTATGCTTATAGGAATCCACGTTTTGCCCGAGCAATGTTACTTCTTTATATCCGGCATTGAATAGATCCTGCGCCTCTTTCACAATAGAATGAGGATCACGGCTGCGCTCACGTCCACGGGTAAATGGAACCACACAGAACGAACACATATTGTCACAACCACGCATGATCGAAATAAAGGCTGTCACACCATTTGAATTTAATCGAACCGGATTAATATCGGCATAAGTCTCCTCACGTGACAACAGTACATTCACTGCCTTTGCACCGTCATCGACCTTATCAATTAAATTAGGAAGATCACGATACGCGTCAGGACCTACCACAACATCAACTAATTTTTCTTCTTCAAGAAACTTCGATTTTAAACGCTCAGCCATACAGCCCAGCACACCGACGATCATTCCCGGATTTCTGGTCTTAGCTGCCTCAAATTCTTTCAGTCGATTACGAACACGCTGCTCTGCATTCTCGCGGATTGAACAGGTATTAATAAAGACAACATCTGCTTCCTGATAATTTTTTGTCGTCTCAAAACCTTTATCCAACAAAATAGAAGCAACGATCTCACTATCCGAGAAGTTCATTTGACAACCGTAACTTTCAATGTACAGTTTACGTCCATTACTGATCTTTGGATCCTGTTCCAATAACAATGCCTCACCCTGACGAGATTCGTCGTGTTCCTTAGTTGTATGTGTTAAATCTAGCATAGCTCAATTTTCAAAGACTACAAAGTTAGAAATTAAAATCCATATAATGACAGTTTGTCAGCCAGAAATATGGTTTATACTTTGTCAAATTTTAGCGCTAAATACTCCTGCACGGTCCGACCGTATTATATTTCCCGATGCGTATAGATGATAAAAAAAGGCACGGATAAATTTCCGTGCCTATATATTTTGAAACTCAACAAACTTTTTTTCGAAGCGTTAAACAGCAAAGGATTCCACAGGAAGCAGCTGTTCAGTTCCTTATTGACCAGCTTGTTGTTTTGCTTCTTTCTTCATTTGATCACCAGCAACGATAACGATCTCCACACGACGATTTTGTGCACGTCCTGCTTCTGTATCATTACTTGCAATTGGCTCAGAGAAGTTTCTTCCTTCAGTTTTAATACGTGAAGAAGCCAGCCCTTTGGATACAGCAAACGCACGTACCGCATTTGCACGGTCCAAAGAAACTTTATCATTTGCCGCTAACGTACCTACATTATCTGTATGTCCGATAACCAAGATTTCTGTCCCTTGTTCCTTATTTAAAGTGGTAACCAAGTTAGCGATATTATCTTTTGCAGTGGTTTTCAAATCAGATTTATTGAAATCGAATAAAATACCTGAATCAAACTTCACAACAATACCCTCTGCGGATTGAGTCACTTCAGCACCTTCGACGGTTTTAGAAATCTCAGCAGCTTGTTTATCCATTTTCTTACCAATCAATACACCGGCTGCACCACCAATGGCCGCACCTGCTAATGTACCAATAGCCGTATTACCAGCCTTACCGCCAATTAATGCGCCTAATGCACCACCAGCTACACCACCGATTACACCACCTTTAGTCGTATTATTTGTATTTTGGATTGTAGAACAACTTCCAAATAACATAGCCGAGGTTGCAACAGTCAAACCAAATACAGCTAATTTTCTATTCATTTTCATATCTATCTAAGACTTTTAATATTCAAACTAAATACTGTCCATGTTAAAATCAAACAAAGTGCCAAAAGCAACCTTTTTCAACTTTTTTGTTACGATACGCTCAAAAAAGCATTACAACACGTGTAAATGAAGACAATCCGCTACAAATAATCCCGATGGCCAATGTTCACAAGAACTAACAGTAGGGAAAGGAAATTGTTTTACTTTTCCTGCGTCTTAACTTCGATATCGGGCAACAATGACCCTTTTGGACGGCCCTTTGCTTCGAAATCCTGCAAAGACTGCTGCACATAGTTCATCAAATCATATTGTCCCCAATGCTCGGCGAGATCAAATGAAGGACGATAACGTACCATAAAAGCATCTAAATCGGCACTGTCCAATTTTGTTAATTTCTGGACAGCCGCGCGTGAAAAAATACGGTCGACCTGCAATTCTTCTTTTTCCCGGTCCATAAAACGTCCAAAACGTTTTGCATTTTTTGCTTCCCGTCCAAAAAGATTATAAAGTGCGGTAGCAGGACTTCCTAGATAGGTTCCAAATTTATTTTTCCCCCCATTATAAACTCCCTTTTTGGAGTAGTTTCCCATCGCCTCATTTAGTTCAGCTTCTTTCGACTTCCGTTCTACGATTACTGTCTCAAGCTTTATCCCTTCCTGCATCTCAATATAAAATTCATTCAGGTTTGTCAGCACAGTCTTTACCGGTGAAAATCCGACCTTCGTGAAAGAAAGCGAATCGCCCACAGAAGCATCAATTGTAAAGACACCAAAAGAATTTGTCAGCGCCGATCTGTTCGTCCGCAAATTTAGCACCACCACATCACCAATTCTATTGGCAGTTCCCTTCCGCATCACCATACCCGATACTTGTTGTATATGTTGCGCCTTTGCTCCGAATGCCGTCAAAAGCAACATCAATATGCCTAAAAACCCTCCTATATGTATGTGTATTCTTCTCATTGGAATATATTGTTATTATCACGCCAAGCTTTAAAACCTCATGTTGCACTTAGCGCTTGGGGCTTGTTTACCCACCATGCTCCCAGTCTATTTTGTTAAAAATAGTAATAGTTTGACAATTGTATTGTTAAAAAAGTTTAAATATTCCTTATTTATTTATAGGGGTAAAAGACAAAATTGGCTCCTTCGGCAACAACCACAAACAGGCACATAAAATCCCTAGCAGATTTATAATTCTGGATAAAAGTGGCTTTACGGTCTTCTTGAATAATATCCATTTCGACAAATTCTTCCAAAGTAGAGGCATTGATTGTCCAATTCGTTTCTAGCTCCGTACGGTCCAAGATTACCTCTCCTACCGAAACCTCATGTTGATGTGCCACAAAAATCGGGTAGGAAGAATAGCCTTCCTCAATGATTTCCATCGCAACCTCACGGATTGACTCACTATAAAAATCAAGATCAACCTGCAAACTTTTCAATGGACTCTGCCCAGTAGATTGCGCGGCTTCCTCCCTTGCTCCGCCTGAAAATAAATCCTCTACTTCCATATATATTATGATTTTTTTAGCTCTAATAGAACGACATTTTCTACGTGCTGTGTATGCGGAAACATATCCACCGGCTTAATACGCTTCACATTGTACTTTTCAGCCAATAAAACTAAATCTCTCGCCTGCGTCGCAGCATTACAACTGACGTAAACAATTCTCGGGGATTCCATCTCCAATAAACGGGCCACAACATCCGCATGCATACCTGCTCGTGGTGGATCGGTAATTACGACATCTGGTTTACCATGCTCAGCAATAAAAGAAGGAATCAACACATCTTTCATATCCCCAGCATAAAACTTCGTATTGTTGATATTATTGATCGCCGAATTTACCTTCGCGTCTTCAATTGCAGTAGGGACATACTCAACTCCGATGACTTCTTTTGCTTTCTTAGCGACAAAGTTTGCTATCGTACCAGCTCCCGTATATAAATCATACACCAGTTCATCTCCTTTTAAATCCGCAAAATCGCGTGTGATCTTATAGAGTTCGTATGCCTGTGCTGAATTGGTCTGATAGAAGGATTTCGGTCCAACCTTATAGCGAAGACCTTCCATTTCCTCATAAATAAAATCACGACCTGCATATACATGAATATCCTGATCAAAGATGGTATCATTACGCTTTTGATTCACGATATATAAAAGCGAGGCAATCTGAGAAAACTTTTCATTGATGAAATTCATCAATAATTCCACCTGACCTTCCTCTGGATAAGCAAAAACCACAATCACCATCATCTCACCAGTAGACGAAATACGGATGATCAGATTGCGTAATACCCCAGTATGCTCGCGGAGATCATAAAAAGTCATTCCTTTGCTTAGCGCAAAGTCCCGTATGGTATTCCGAACCTCATTGGAAGGGTCTTCCTGGAGAAAACAATGATCAATATCCAGAATCTTATCAAATCGCCCCGGCACATGAAAGCCCAAAGCATTCATTTCCAATTGCGAAGCATCCTCATCAACAGAGGTCAACCATTTCTTATTGGAAAATGTATATTCTAATTTATTTCTATAATACTCCGTTTGAGCCGATCCCAAAATATCTTCCATGGCGGAAGTATCTACTTTCCCGATACGGGATAAAGCATTGTCAACAGACTGTTGTTTAAATTTTAATTGAGCTTCATAGCTCATATGCTGCCATTTACAGCCCCCACAGACACCAAAATGCTCACAAAAAGGGTCTACGCGATAAGTAGAAGCTTCCTTCAGGCTCGTCACCCGAGCCTCAGCAAAATTCTTCTTCTTGCGCATTAACTCCACATCGACAACATCACCGGGGACAGCTTTTTCGACAAACAGAACCAGATCTTCGGTTTTCCCCACACCTCTACCTTCTTCGGCAATATCAATGATTGCGATATCTTTCAAGAACTTCTTTTCTTGCGGAATTCTTCTACTCATAGTTCGCAAAAATACAATTTTTTATAATGATTTTTCACTGACCTACATGGTCTTAGAAAAAAGATCTTTTATATAGCGCAATAATCCATTTTGATCAGACAAATTTCCTTTATTATTCGCGGATATGCAGCACTGCTTAAGCCTATAGAAAGGTCTAAATTCAGACATACTTCCTTGAAAAAAAAAGAATTAGCAAAAAAGGAAGATTATTTAACAGGAAGATAATGGGCAGCAATAAACAACAGACCCCATAATCAATTAGAGAATCGTTGCCTGAACAAGGTACGGAAGAATCTCCTTTTGAAAAGAAATGAAATTTTTACGTACATCGGCATCCGAAACGGCAGTAAAAGCAAAAGAGAATACAATGCTCTTGCTTGATTTGATCAGAAATGCCAATTTTTCCTCACTGATCGCTTCATTGATCTTTTCATTCTGGATAAATGTACTTAAAAGCAGGAATTCCAGATCCTCAGATAGTGTTTTTAGATATTCCTGTGCATTGGCCGACTCACGGATAAATTCCCAGCCAATCAATTCATTGCATGCTGTATAGGTCAGCCGGCTGACACGAAGAATGGTGGAAGCCAAAAAAGAGGCCATATCATCCTCATATTTTGTGGTCTTTAAGATATCCAGCAGACTCGCCCGCAGATAATCCATCAAGATGGCATGCAAGATCATTTCCTTACTATCAAAGTATTTATAAACCGTCGCCTTAGCAATCTTAGCTTTTTTGGCCAACGTGTTTACACTGGTTTTATGATAACCATTTTGACGAAAGAGTTCCCGTGCTGTTCTTTTTATGGATTCAATGATATGATCTGGTTCCATATTCTTCAGATAAGACTAGAACACATCACACTATGCCCAATACCCGGGCCGAAGAAGACACACGCGAGGATTGGTAGTAGTGTGATGGTTTCAATAGTCTTTATTAGCATTGATTTATATTAATTCAGTCTCAAACTGAGCTAAGAAACGCGTATCATTTTCAGAGAAAAGTCGCAAATCTTTGATCACATATTTAAGATTTGTGATCCGTTCGATGCCCATACCGAAGGCAAAACCCGAATACTTTTTACTGTCGATTCCACAATTATCAAGTACATTCGGATCTACCATGCCGCAACCTAAAATCTCTACCCAACCTGAATATTTACAAAGATTACACCCAGCACCTTTACAGATCGTACATGAGATATCCATCTCCGCAGAAGGTTCTGTAAATGGGAAATACGAAGGGCGGAAACGCACTTTAGTGCCCTCACCATACATTTCTTGAACAAAATGGTACAAAGTCTGCTTCAAATCAGCAAACGAAACATTTTCATCCACATATAATCCTTCTACCTGATGAAAGAAACAATGCGCTCGTGCAGAAATCGCTTCGTTCCGATACACGCGTCCGGGCATAATCGCACGGAAAGGTGGTTTTCCAGCTTCCATGAGTCTAACCTGAACAGAAGATGTATGTGTTCTGAGTGTAATATCGTTACCTTCTTGTTTTTTGATAAAGAATGTGTCTTGCATATCACGCGCCGGATGTTCAGGTGGGAAATTCAACGCGGAGAAATTATGCCAGTCATCTTCAATCTCTGGTCCCTCAGAAACGATGAAGCCAAGCTTTTTAAAGATCTCAACAATTTCCTTGCGAACCAATGAGATTGGGTGTCTGGATCCCAATTGAAACCCATTACCCGGCAATGTTAAATCACCCTCCATTTGTTGGGATTTCTGCTTCTCACCGGAACCAAATTTCTCCTGTGCTTCCTTGAATGTATTTTCTGCCAACTGCTTAAATTCATTCAGTACTTTCCCCAAAGTACGTTTTTCTTCAGGAGTAACTGTTTTGAATTCGTCAAAAAGATTTTTTACGATCCCTTTGGAAACCAAAAACTTCAATCTGAAATTTTCTACATCGGCTGAAGAAGATGGCACAAACGCCTTAATTTCTTCAGTATACTGCGTAATTTTATCTTGCAACATAATTACGACAAACATAGCCAAAATTTCTGCCAAAAAGAAATTTTAGCCATCTCTCAAACGGCTTCGAAAACATCCCTGTCTGCAAAATTTCAATTAAGATCAACCAGAATAAACCTGTTTGTAATCAACTCATTGGACATAAAAACACTGGTAAGATGATTTTTTCATCCCTGTCAGAGGCAAGCAAGAGTATACTAAAAATCAAAAAGAGCAGACTTTCATCCGCTCTTTTGCTCATAACTATATAATGTAAAATAATATCCGCTCAATATTCAAAGCTGCTTTCGAGTTCGATTAAAATGGAAGCGGATTATCTTCCTGATCATTTTCGGTAAAATCAACTTCGATTTCTTTATCCTCGGCCTTCTGCGCCGGGGTGCTTGCAACATTTCCCGTATTAGCAGTTCCAGCTGGTTCAAAATCCGATTTGCGTCCCAAAAGAGTAAATGTCTCAGCAACCACCTCAGTAGCATAACGTCTGATACCCTCTTTATCTTCGTAGGTACGCGTACGTAATCGACCTTCGATATAGACCAATTTGCCCTTAGTAAGGTATTTTACCGCCACATCTGCCAAACCGCGCCACATGACAATATTGTGCCACTCGGTTTGTTCTACCCGTTTTCCGTCCTTGTTATACGTTTCTGAAGTTGCCAATGGGAAACTGGCAACGGAGACATTGCCTTCTAAATATCGAATTTCGGGGTCTTTTCCAAGATGTCCCACTAAAATAACTTTGTTAACTCCTGACATAATTTAAAAGCATAAATGGTTAAAAATTGGATCTTTCCAAAAAGGTAAAGATCAACTTGTGTTTAGCTAATTTATCTAAATCTTTTAAAAATACATAATCCCAATTGGATTTTTTTTGTTTTAGACCGCCCTTTAACTGCACTTCAAAGAATGTCGCATAAATATTCTGATGGCTCAGAATATGTTTAGTTTGTTTTTGCAGGAGTTTGATCTCCGCCTTTTCCCCAAAATACCGGACAAATTGCTCATCTATAAGAATCTCCGGTATCGTTAAAGTCCGATCGGACTCGACCAAGGGAAACTCATATAAATTCTGCCAGACATCGCCTTCTCCGCGCTTTGACATCAAAATTTGCGCTTCGTCTTTAAGGATAAAATAATTAAAATACCGTTCTCTGCTGGCCTTGCCCTTAAGTTTAACAGGCAGTCGGTCGACTTCCCCTTGGCGAATGGCATAACATGATGTATTAAACATACAAGTAATACACAAGGGTTGTTTTGGCTTACAATGAGTGGCCCCAAAGTCCATGATAGCTTGATTGTATAACGCCGGATGGTCTTGATCTAAATTCTCCTGAGCGATAGTCGTAAAAATTTTCTTTCCCTCAGTAGAATTGATCGCTGTATCTATTCCATAGTATCTCGATAGCACACGAAACACATTCCCATCCAGTACAGCCTGAGCCTCATTATTGGCAAAAGATGATATTGCGGCAGCTGTATATTCGCCTACACCGGGAAGTTTTAGCAGCGTTTTATAGTCTACGGGAAAAATGCCGTTATATTCGTCACGGACAATTCGTGCAGCCTTATGCATATTTCGTCCCCTTGAATAATAACCTAGTCCCTGCCAAAGGTGTAAAATATCGTCTTCCTCCGCATTGGCAAAGTCAACGACAGTCTCAAACCGTTCCACAAATCGTAAATAGTAGGGCATGCCTTGTTCTACCCGAGTCTGTTGCAGGATAATCTCCGAAAGCCATATCTTATAGGCATCTTTTGTTTCCCGCCATGGTAAATCACGCTTATGTTGTTTATACCAGGCCTGCAATTCCGCACCAAATGTCATAACAACAAAAATGCACAATTTTTCAGCATTTTCAAGCAGCGCGCAAACAAAGATCGGCTGCCGCTAACAAATCAAAACCTGAAACAAGCATTCCAATACTCACCTCTTATTTTTTCGCATTGCGAATCGATGTAATCTGTTCGTCCGGTTCCAAAATGGCATTCTCCAAACTAATGGAACCGTTATATTTTTCTTTTAATGCCTGATACAACCGCCCATCATAGGAGACAGCAAAGCGTCCATCTGCTTTCAGATAAACAGGCAAATGACGATTGCCTACATCAAAACAAAATTCGCCGACCATGGAAAGATCCTGACTGTCAAGCAATACACAAAGACAAGGCAAAATATTGACCTGAATAAACAAATCATCACTATGATAGATACATTGTCCCGACTGTAGGGCCGCACTGTCATCCCGCTGTATCTTGACTGTGTTGCCCTTACGCGTTTTTCGATGGATAACGCGTTTATTCACTTCAAAGTAGGAAAGATCCAAAATATCCGATTCACGATTGAATTTAACATGCTCAAAATTGAGAATGGACTCAATAAGGATTTCTGTCGGCTCTTTCGATTTACGCATATTTCAGTCCTTCCTCTGTTTTATTTTTGCTTGCCCTCCTTTTCCGCGGACTGGCTGCGCTTTTCTTTTCAGCAACAGCTATTTCTGTCACAACTGTTCCCGCCACAACTGGCGAAAGCTCAGCCCCTACATTTTCGATAACTTCAACTTCTTTTGACTCCGACAGTTTATGCATGGTAAAGTCCCAGCACAGTTGCCCCAACATTTGCAGAAAATCATAGAGCAACTCACCGTCAGAACCCAGCGCCCGAAGGATAACTACATCCGATGAAGCCTGTGTAAATCCATAAGAGATATCATTATATTCTACGGTCAATATTTCATCAAGCTCATTCTTTAATTCCTGAGCGAAAAGAGCGGAGAATAAAAAGGTCGCCTGATGGGTGTAGCCTTCAAAGAACAGCATTTTTTTGATGGGCTGCATTTTTGGTTGCAACAGCTGATTATCAATAAAGACCAGTTTTCCAGATCTGAAAATCTTAGTCTGTGTATGCAAACGATCAAACTCAAATGCTTCTTTCATATAAATCCGCCCGACACTGATGATATCACCCCACATCAAAACCGCATCTTCGGCCAGATGAATATGATTGGTCGCCTTGAATATAGAGTCTTTAAAAGGCGTGACCGGATGTGGGATGTAATGCAATATCCCCCCCGATGCAACCTGTACATCTGTATGCTGACTGGCACCCGTTTTCATCGGATGCAATTTATTGAAAGACTGCGTAAACAGCTTTAATTGGGCCTTTTCCTTTACATGGACATCAATATGAAGATGATCTGTATCCATAATACCGGGTGATGCACTCATGATAATCATTTCCAGATGGTCAGTTAGATTCACTGCTCCATAATGGGTCAATTTATAAGGCGCATTGTGATAGCTTTCTTTCAGCCTGCTTCTACCTTCCTCTTTGGCTACATTTAATACTATCTTACTATCCATATCCTATTGTTTTTAGCCTACTTGTTCTAATAAAGCGTACTCTTTGATCCATTTCTTTACGTCTTCCAATCCTTCTAATGTCATCAGATTCGTGAAAATAAAAGGACGTTCTCCACGCATGCGCAATGTATCCCGGCGCATGACCTCCAAATCTGCATGTACATAGGGTGCCAAATCAATTTTATTGATCAATAATAAGTCTGAGCGTGTGATACCCGGCCCACCTTTGCGCGGCATTTTTTCTCCTTCGGCAACATCAAGAACAAAGATGGTTAAATCCGCTAGATCAGGGCTGAACGTTGCTGTCAGGTTATCCCCCCCACTTTCAACAAAAATAAGCTCCACATCCTCAAAACGACCAGCCAATTCTTCCACAGCTTCAATATTCATTGATGCATCCTCACGGATCGCCGTATGTGGACATCCGCCAGTCTCTACACCAATAATGCGTTCAGCCGGGAGTGCCGAATTTTGCTGCAGATACATCGCATCTTCACGTGTATAAATATCATTTGTAACAACACATATGCTGTAATCTGCAGACATCGAACGTGTCAATCGTTCGATCAAAGCAGTCTTGCCCGATCCAACAGGTCCGGCAACACCAATTTTCACATAATTTCTTTTTGACGTCTTTTTCATCCGTATAATTTTTTCCTTATTATTTTTTCCATCGATTAGATGAAGTTTACTCCGCTTAAAATTTAAATCACTCAATCAGATAAAATAAATTTTAAGTATAAACAGTAATCTTGCTTTTACGATATATAGATACGTGTATATAACTTTTCATGTTGCATACAGCGGATATCCTGCGCGATACAACAATTACCGATTAAATCCTCTTCTAACGCTGGTTGCGCTGCAACCAACTTGTTGATCAATGGCTGCAACTTAAACAGAATCTGCTGTGCATCCATCTGACTAATAGGGACCAGTTTTGCGCAGTTGGTCATAATACCATTGAGTGAATTATAATAAAATGCGCTCAGTGCATCTGTATAACTAATTCCCTGTGCATGTGCAAACATGGCAAATGCCATGGCGTAATGCCCATGCAGTTCTTGGGTGTTTATTGCTTTTAAATAAGCTGAACAACGTTTAACCGGCTGCAGTTTTTCAGTCAGTTTCAAGAAACGTATTCCTAGTTTTTTACTTGCATCCCGAATTTCATATGGCGCTTTAAAGGCTGTGATCAAGGCATCTAATTCTGCTACCTTTTTCTTTGTTGCCTTTGTCTCGCATAACTGCCATGTCTTATGAAAAAAGGCCGCATCATTGTAATAGAAGCTATGTTCCAATAAAGTCTGCGCGTACTCTTTGGCAGTTTTCGAGTCATGTACGAGACCTTTGGTTATATAGGTTTCCAATCCATAGGAATGTGTGAATCCTCCAATCGGAAAAACGGAATCATTGATCTGCATCAATGTCAACAATGGATTCATATTATACCCCCTTTGCTAGTGTGATTTTATTTTGCACTACGGCATACTGATGGATGCGCAATGTATGCGTGCGTTCGATTACCCGTGACTCTTGCGTTGGTGTAAATCCCGCCCGCTGTAATTGTTCCCACAGCGGATTTTCGTAAGCCGCTATGATTTCATGAGCTGCGTTGATAAAAACTGGGATATGCTTATTGCCTATTTCTAAACATATTCTTGCCATATCCAATACATTTTTTGGTCGTACGACCAAACAAGGACAGGGCAATATTCGGACAACGATACGGAACTCCTCTGCTTCAAACAGGACATCACCATCAAACAAAGAGTCTTCACCCAGGTTTTTAAATCCGATCTCCCGGCCTTGAACGGTAAATCCCCGAATGACACGCCGCTCAGTATCAAACCATTCAAGCTCTAAAAAATCGAGTTCTCTAGCATCATGCTCCTTGCCAGCTGCCCAAATATTGCCTTTAACGTCTCTTGCTAAAATCATATATTCAAATTAGAACAGGAAGTAACGTTGTGCCATCGGAAGTTCGCTCAACGGCTCACAAGTCGCTAACACACCATCTACTGTTACTTCATACGTTTCTGGATTGACCACGATATTAGGTGTGGCATGGTTATGTACCATATCCTTTTTCATCACTGTACGACAGCCTTCTACTGGCAAACATTTACGTGATAAATTCAATTTCTGGATATTTCCATTCTCCAGCGATATTTTTGAAACGAAGTTAAAACACAGTCTTGACACCGCTTTACCATAATTTCCGAACATCGGCCGGTAGATAATTGGCTGTGGTGTAGGAATGGACGCATTTGCATCCCCCATTTTCGCACCTAGGATCATACCGCCTTTGATTATCATTTCTGGCTTTACACCGAATAACTCGGGTTTCCATAAGATCAGATCAGCATATTTACCTGTTTCGATAGATCCAATATATTTATCAATTCCGTGCGCTTTTGCAGGGTTGATCGTAAATTTGGAAATATAACGTTTTACGCGGAAGTTGTCATTTCCATGTGCTTTATCTTCCGCTAGTGGCCCACGTTGAATTTTCATCTTATGTGCGGTTTGGAATGTACGAGAGATCACCTCCCCCACACGCCCCATCGCCTGGCTATCCGAACTCATAATGGAGAATACCCCCATATCCTGAAGAATATCCTCAGCGGCAATCGTCTGTGGACGGATACGTGAATCAGCGAAAGCAACGTCTTCTTTTACATTTCTATCCAGGTGATGACAGACCATCAACATATCCAGGTGTTCCTCTGCAGTATTCACTGTAAATGGTTTTGTCGGATTGGTAGATGCAGGAAGGATATTTGGATACATCGCTATTTTGATGATATCAGGTGCGTGACCACCACCAGCTCCTTCGGTGTGGAAGGTATGAATAACACGACCGTCGATGGCAGCAACGGTATCTTCCAAGAAACCAGCTTCATTCAATGTATCTGTGTGTATAGCCACCTGTACGTCATACTTATCAGCAACTTTTAACGCGGCATCTATTGTTGCAGGTGTAGCACCCCAGTCTTCGTGGATTTTCACCCCCAATGCACCAGCTTCAATTTGCTCTTCGATCGGCTTTGTTGTCGAAACGTTACCTTTACCAAAGAAACCAACGTTGATCGGTAAGTTTTCAAACGCTTCAAACATACGCTCGATATACCATTTACCTGATGTAACAGTCGTCGCAAGAGTACCATCTGCTGGGCCAGCACCACCACCAATAAATGTGGTTACCCCAGAATACAATGCGGTCTCGATCTGCTGTGGTGATATAAAGTGAATGTGCGTATCAATACCACCAGCAGTAAGAATATAACCCGCACCACCATGAACTTCGGTAGATGCGCCGATAATCATTCCTTTGGTGACACCATCCTGTACGTCAGGATTACCTGCTTTTCCGATACCAACGATTTTCCCGTCTTTGATACCAATATCCCCCTTCACGATACCCCAATGGTCAATAATGATCACATTGGTAATACAAAAATCCAATACGTCTTCATCGCGTAATGCACGGGCAGATTGTCCCATACCGTCACGGATCGTTTTACCCCCACCGAATTTATTCTCTTCGCCATATACGTTGAAATCTTTTTCAATTTCTATAAACAGCTCCGTATCAGCTAAACGCACTTTATCACCCGTTGTCGGGCCAAAAAGAGCAGCATATTTCTCTCTAGGGATATAAAGCTCCCCATCAATATATTTAACAGATGATTTATCTAAACCTAGTTTATCTAAACCAAGCGCATGTAGACCAACGGTAGAACCCAATGCAGTGAGTCCTACAACCTTAATCCATTCGCGTCTATTCCATCCTCCCATGCTATATTATTTAGATTGTCTGAATTTTAATTTTTTCATTTTCTCAACGGCTTTAGTTTTGACATGCTGATCAGTATACTTCCCATTTGTCAATCCATTAAATCCGTGGATTTCTTTACTCCCGCCAAATTCAACCAGAATAATGGACTTCTGTTCACCTGGTTCAAATCGTACTGCTGTACTTGCTGGAATATTCAGGCGCATGCCAAATGCCTTTTCCCGGTCAAAGGACAGCAATTTATTCACCTCAAAAAAATGATAGTGCGATCCCACCTGAATCGGTCTATCGCCCTCATTTTTTACAACAACGCTAGTGGTCCTTCGGCCCACATTTGCCTTGATCTCTTCTTTCTTTAAAATGTATTCTCCTGGAATCATATTATTTTAATTTTTATTAACGGATAGGATCATGAACGGTGACCAACTTGGTGCCGTCCGGAAAAGTAACCTCAATCTGCACATCATGGATCATCTCAGGGACACCTTCCATGACCTGGCTTCTTTTCAATAAGGTCGTACCATAAGACATTAAGTCAGCAACAGAGCGTCCGTCTCTTGCTTCCTCCATGATCTGCGCACTGATATAGGCAATACATTCGGGATAATTTAGTTTCACCCCACGCTTTAGTCGCTTTGCTGCCAATTCTCCTGCTAAATGCAATAGCAGCTTCTCTGTTTCTCTCGGTGTTAAACGCATAAAAAATATCTGTTTGTTATTTTGTTAAAGGAATTATTACAAGACCGGAATTGTAAAGTATGCGCCAAAGGCAACACGGTTATATTGGCTTTTGTCGATTTTCATATGCCCTTTGTAGTCTACGGTATTACCTACATAACCAAGGTAAAATCGCAGATCCTGATTATGAAAAGGCTTATGTTGCAAGGCTGCAAAATATGTCCAGTTTTGACGGAAATTTTTACCAACTTCATCATCGTCTTTTGCTCCAGCAGTCTCATAACCACCTTTCAGCGCTACCTCCCATTTTTTACTCAAAAATTGATCATACCGAAGGATTGCGGAGGTATAACTGACATCCTTTGCCAAAACGCGCCCCGTACCCGTACGTCCGTAAAAGTCGTTGATGGCAGATGAAGCAATCAGCGCATGGTCAACACCCAGATAGGAATATTGCAAATCCAAATAGAGCATCTGTTTTGGCGTTTTAAGCTTGTTTGCCAAGGAAATGGAATGATTGGTATGTCCCTTTGCAAACTGAGAGATATTATAAGACCATTTTGTGTTTATTTTTTTTTCCAGAAAAGCACCTACCCAAGTAAAATAAGCACCCATTGGCACATCAGAACGCTCCAGATCACCTACTGCAAACCCATTTTTGCTGTGCACATCCATAAAGCTGTCGTTTGTGGTATTATACACTTGCGCATGTAAGGAATGATTGGGATTAACTTCGTAGGACAATGTTCCGCCGACTACAAATAAATTCAGGATGCGATCAACATAATCCGTGAATTTATATTCGTAAATTGGATTGTTTTCAAACTCGTAGCTCCCCACAATGGCACTCTGCTTACCTGCTGTGACCGACCATTTGAGATCTTTACCGAACTTATATTTGATGTAGGCCATATCCAATGCCCTTGAACCATTGTCCTGACTGGTCGGTGCAAATGATCTATTCAGTCGAAAACGTACTTTATAAGAAAGCTGCTCGTTGTAGTCACCGCTCATCAAAATACGGGCATCATCCAAATTAGCCTTCGCCTGGCCAGAGCCATCCCCATTATCAGATTGCAGACCAGCGCGCAACATAACGTCCAATTGAAATGATTTTGCTCTAGCGGGTTCTTTTGATAATAAACTACTTCTGGATAATAAGCTATTTCTTTCTGCGGGAATAGAATCCACTGGAGTCTGAGTCTGTGCATTTAATGTCACAACGCCCAAACCCAAGGTTGTAATAAGTGAAAGTGTTTTTTTCATCCGTTTAAATCGCTTTTTATTCGTGATGAAGCGATCAGATTTATTCGTTTATATGTTTGAATAAATCATGATGGTTTCATATGATATACCTAATTCGTGTACAAGTATATCATGGCGAATTAAAAATGGAATAAGGATGAGATTAAAATCAGATTAGAACACAATTTTTGGCAATTTGACAAGCACTTGGGTACCTTGTCCTTCGGCTGAGATTAGGGTTAGCTCCGCACCATGTAGATCAAAGATATTTTTGGCTAAAACAAGGCCAAGGCCATTTCCATAGATATCCCCCACATTGGAAGCACGATAAAAAGAAGTAAAAATATGGGGTTGATCTTTCTGAGGAATTCCGATGCCTTTGTCAAATATTTTAACTGTAATATTTTGGTCATCACAGCTGATGGCAATCTGTATCTGCTCGCCATTACCATATTTATATGCATTGGAGATGATATTGCTAAAAGCAATATAAAATAAATCAGGATTTGCAAAGACAGTTAGCTCATCACTATCCTCGGGGATCTGGGTAAGATCAAAAGACAGCCGAAAATCCTTATAGATGCTTCGTTCCGCTTTATAAATTTCATAGAGCAATTCATCAATACGGATGATTACTTTATTATCTACCTCCCCTTTAAAGCCCATACGGGATAATTGGAGCAAATTATTAATAATAAGTTCCATTTTATCGGCATATTTTGCAATTGTCTCCAACGAGTAATACGCTTCATGTTCTCTAGGGATAAGATTCCGCGCCAGCTCTGCCTCACCGCCAATGATTGTCAAAGGGGTTTTTAGCGAATGGGACGCATTACCGATAAAACTCTGTTGGGACTGCACAGAAATATCCAGGCGATTGAGCATAGAATTCAGGTTCGCGATCAGTACGCCAAGTTCATCTTTGGCGTTACTGAATTTACTGAAAAGTCTATAGTCCAGATTTGAAATATCCACCTTCCCTAAATCACGGTTGATATCCTTTATTGGCTTGAGCAGTCGGTCCGCAAAATAAAATGACATGAGGATAATCAGTAAAATGGCTAAAAACCCACCTGTTATCAGGGTACGGTCTAGGTGACGCTGCTCGTCATGTCCATACTCATCTATACCTTCGGATACGACGATAAGATTGTCATGATGGAGATTGTCGTTAAAGAATACCGCAACAAATGCAGTTTCGTTGTGCATATACCTACCTTTGCCGTTCTTAATGACGTCCTTATAGAAGCTCATGGGCATAGGTAAGTTAGGTTTAAACCGAATACTGTCGCTGCCTTTCACCACCCGCAGCAAATGATCTGTCCCTTCAGACAGCTGCTTGAGGTATTTGCGTTTTACCTGAATATATAATTCTTTGTTTTCTTCCTTTTGGTGCACAATATGATCGCCGACGATAACTGCATTTTCTTCTAACCGGTGAAAAAACTTAGTCTGCAAACTATCGTAGGTAAAATAAGAAACATAAAGGGCAAAGACAACAAGCAAAAGCGTGCTGATGATCGAAAATAAGAGTACAATCTTGGTCCTAATTTTCATGACGGATGACATAGCCCATACCGATAACCGTATGGATTAATTTACGTGCAAACTGTTTGTCAATCTTCTTCCGAAGATAATTGACATACACATCCACGACATTCGTACTTAGATCGACGTCCATCCCCCATACTTCCTCCAGGATATCTATCCGCGTTAATACTTTATTTCGATTGAGCATTAAGAATTCCAATAAACGGAACTCCGTAGCTGTGAGTATGATGGGCGTATTTCCTCGTTGTACCGATTTACTGTCCCGATCCAGTTGCAGATCGTCGAACGTCAGCACATTCTTTTGTTCGCTAACGGTTTTGGATTTACGGCTGTAGCGATTGATCCTGGCCTTTAGTTCTTCCAGACGAAACGGTTTGGTGAGATAGTCGTCAGCATCACGCTCAAAAGCCGCAACAATATCCTCTGTTTGGTTTAATGCTGTTAGAATAATTATAGGAATCTCATTATTGGACATACGGATGTTTTTGCAGACATCCAGACCATTCATCCCCGGCAGCATAACATCCAGCAAAATGAGGTCATAATGATTTAAGCCGGCCATTTTCAACCCAGTATAGCCATCCATTGCAATGCTAATGTTATAGCCTTCTTCCTTTAGCCCTCTTTCTATTAATGATATGACCGACGGTTCGTCTTCTATAAGCAATAGTTCCACAGATATTGTTTTAAAAAGTAAATTTAAGGTTTGTAAAATACAAAAATATCAGCACAGCTCTTATATAAACCGTTGTCTATCATGAAATTCACTCTTTCTTGACTTTTATATGATACTTTTTACGATGATATAAGCAGCAGAGTTACCTCGGTCTGCTTTTAATCACTTATTTTACAAAATGGCATTCGCTCACAATAATATCAAAATTTTTGCATGATTTTTCTCAAATGACAAAAGATTATTTCACAAACCAGTCAAATTTCAATACATTCGTATTTTAATTTGTATTCCTAATGAAACATTTTTTCCTTTGCATAGCATTTTTCACATTAATTTTTGTTAAAACCGGTTCGGCTCAACAAAAACTATTCAAAATCACCTATCAGTTTGCAGATCCCGAAACAGGTACAGACACATCAAGTTCCGAATTTATCAAAATATTGGCCGGTAGCGGAGAGGCCTTGATGCATGCCTATATCTGCAACGATCAAATGCGCGTAGAAACGCTACTTTTTGGAAAATCAGTACAGATTAGCAATATAAAAGAAGAGACTTCCTATCTGATAGATGAAAACAGCAAAACCTACACACCGACCGATTTGGCGTCCGGCAAGCTTATTGAAACATCAGAAGGTGCTGATTATGCTTATTCCAGTGATTTTGAAATCAGTCTAGTCCCGAATGAAAAGAAAGTTATCGCGGGCTTGCCCTGCAAAAAGGCGATATTCAACCTGGCCGGCAGTAAAGATAAAAAAACTGAGATCACAGTCTGGTATGCAGAACAATTGCCCAAATTATACTGGGGCACTTATGACTATCTCGAAAAGGTGCCCGGAGCAGCCCTTTATATCGGTGCAGAAGGTTTAGGAATTCAGGCGACTACAGTTGAAGAAGTCCCTTATGATACGGCCTTATTCGAAATTCCAGAAGGTTATGAAGAAGGGGAAGCCGAAGAAGCCGCTGCTGACTCTGCATTAAATGACCATTTATCTTGGTATCAGGACTCTACTACTGAATATTTTGGCGTACAGGACAGCTTAGGCAATAAACTCACTCCTGCAAAATATGCGTCCATCTACGCCTACGTGGGTGATTACGCAATCGTCACCGATGCAGCCCAGATGTTTGGCCTGATCGACCTACAAGGTAGAGAAGTTATCCCATGTCAATATGAATCGTTAAGTTTAGATTCGGAAGGCGCACCGTTAGTCTTTATGAAAGACCAAAAGTATGGCCTATTGGATTATACAGGAAAACTACTGCTCGCTGCAAAATATGATTTCATCTCCATTCCCAGCTTAAGCCACGCGCTGTACACCGAAGGGGACTATACCGGTGTGCTCGATCTGAAAGGCAATATATTGATTCCCGCAAAATATGAGACAATAGCTGAATACAGTGACCACCTAGCACTGATTATTGAAAACCAAGCCTATCAGTTAGTTGACAAATCCGGTAAAAAATTGTTACCTACAAGTCAGGAGTTCTTATCTTTTGCTGGCGAGAAATTATTATTGGTTTTTAAAGACAACAAATATGGCTATATAGACTACAGTGGCAAAGTGGTCATTCCTTTTAAATTTCAAAATGCACAAACCTTTGAAAATGGATTAGCCTTGGTCAGCGAAGACCTGGAGAATTTTTACTATATTAATGCTCAAGGAAAGTTTATAAAAAAGTATGCAGAGTAATCCACAGACATTCTATCTTTCAACATTGCATCGCGGAAGATACATGTTTATTCTATTGACCTCGATTCTATTGATAGGGATAGGGATGTCAAAAGTTCCGATTCAGGAAATTTATAAGATCATTATAGCTCTTCTGATGGTTCCCTTGGCGCTTTATCTGGCGATCAAGTGTTCTACACTGGATTCAACATGGCGATTGGACACGGATATACTCACCATCAGCAATTCAAAGAAAACTATTGAATTCCCATTGAGCAACATTTCACATATCCGAAATCTCAGACGCTCGGGTGGAAATTTGATTATCATAAACCAAAACAAAGGTTCCGCTTTTCGCACCTGGCGCAACAAATTATTTCAAAAAGAAGATGACTTACCCTTATTAGTCGAGGCCCTCAAGGAAGCCAACATTGAATATTACGATATGTAATAAAGCACATTCCACGGTAACATTTGTTACCGTTTTTTGTAATAGCGCTATGTACCTTTGTCATATAACTTTAGAACAAGCTATGTTATTGGAATACATCAAACAACCATGGCCTTGGTATATTTCAGGGCCTTTAATTGCATTAGTCATGTACTTGTTGCTAAAACAGGGGAAGGATTTCGGTATGTCGAACAATCTGCGGACAATGTGTACGGTATTAGGTGCCGGTAAATCATCCTCTTTTTTTCGCTTCGACTGGAAGACGCAATCCTGGAACCTTCTTGTGGTACTCGGGACCGCCATTGGAGGATTCATAGCTCATTACTTTTTAAGTGACGGGGCCGCTGCGCAAATCAATGCAAAAAGTGTCGCTGATTTAAAGGAACTGGGAATAATTGATCAGCTACAGGGCTATCTTCCCGAATCTATCTTTATTTTTAATGGCTCTTGGTTTCAGTTTCTAATACTAAGCATTGGCGGACTATTGATTGGATTCGGAACAAGATACGCCGGAGGCTGTTCATCAGGACACGCTATCTCAGGACTCAGTAATTTCCAGCTTCCCTCATTAATTGCTGTCATTGGCTTTTTTATAGGTGGAATTATCATGGTTCACTTCTTATTTCCTTTAATCTTCGCATAAATGAAAGCAGTAAAATTTATATTGATCGGGATCTTATTTGGGATCATTTTATACAAATCAGAAGCGGCCTCCTGGTATCGTATTTATGAGATGTTTCAGTTCCGCTCCTTTCATATGTATGGTATGATCGGCACTGCACTTGCAACAGCGATTATACTTGTACAAATTATAAAGCGCAAACAGGTCAAAGACAGCAATGGCATGCCGATCGTCTTTCTGGACAAAGACAAAAGTATCACACGCTATTTGGCGGGGGGGACCATCTTCGGACTGGGCTGGGCATTGACTGGAGCCTGCCCGGGCCCCATGTTTGCGTTGATCGGTTCTGGCTATTGGACATTGGGCATTGTATTGCTCTTTGCCATCTTGGGAACATGGATCTATGGTGTACTGAGAAACAAATTGCCCCATTGAGTTTTGATTTACCGCTAACCGCGCTGTGCTTAAATGAGAAAAAGCTGATAATCCACTTCAAAGGTTCATTTTAAAGAAAGCATTTAATTTAGGGCAAATGGAATTACTATTTATAATTGGCTTTTTATTAGCGATTTTAGTTGGGCTATCCATGGGTTTGATGGGGAGTGGCGGCAGTATTTTAACACTACCGATCTTCGTGTACCTATTTCATGTTGAACCACAATATGCGCTTGATTATTCCCTGTTTTCCATTGGAATACTGGCCCTGATAGGTTCGGTCAAGCCAGTGACTAAAGGTGAGGTAGATCTAAAAACTACAGCTATTTTCCTGATCCCTTCCTTAGTGTCAGTCTACTTGACCAAGCGCCACCTGTTGATTGCCATACCAACGCAATTTCATCTTGCGGAAATGGCGGTCTCCAGAAATCACGTTATTATGCTGCTGTTTTCGATTGTTATCCTGATTTCCGCTCTGGCAATGATCCGCAGAAGGAAACAGGTCGAAATATCAGCCGTCACAATGCATATTGGTCAAGTTTTAAAAATAATTATTGCAGGTTTACTCGTTGGTATCATGACAGGACTTGTCGGTGCCGGAGGTGGCTTTATTATTGTGCCTTCTTTGGTGCTATTGTTGGGCATTCCATTAAAAAAGGCTATCGCGACATCACTATTCATCATTGGGTTAAACGCCTCCTTTGGTCTGATTGCGAACTACCAGCTGTTGAACCACATGAATTGGCCGATATTGCTTACTTTTACGTTAATCACTTTAATAGGCCTTCAGATGGGTTCCAAATGGAAAGACAAACTGGAAGTGGTGCGATTACAGGGGATTTTCGGTTATTTCCTGATCAGTATCGGTATCTTAATACTTATGGTCGAAATCATTCAATTCGTAAATCATTAAAAATCATATATTATGTTTTTTCAACACATTTTCGAGTCATCTTTAGCACATTCAAGTTATTTAATTGGCTGCCAGGCCAAAGGTGTTGCCCTAGTAATTGACCCCAAAAGAGATGTCGACACTTACTTGGCGATTGCAGCAAAAAACAATTTAAAAATTACACATATTGCCGAAACACATATCCATGCTGATTATCTCTCCGGAACATTGGAATTAGCCGAACTAACTGGCGCCCAATGTTACCTTTCAGACGAAGGGGGCGAAGACTGGCAATATGAGTTTCCACATATTGGATTAAAAGATGGTGACCAGATCCACCTTGGAAATCTAATTTTTAAGGTGCTTCACACACCGGGGCATACTCCTGAAAGCCTTAGTTTTGTTCTAATTGATACTCCGGCAACAATGGATCCGGTGATGATATTTACAGGTGATTTTGTATTTGTTGGAGACATCGGCCGTCCAGATCTTTTGGAGAATGCAGCTGGACTCATCGGTACCAAAGAAATTGGTGCACAGCAGATGTTTAAGTCTTTACAGCTTTTTTTGACCCTGCCGGATTATATCCAGGTGTGGCCTGCCCATGGCGCCGGTTCGGCATGTGGTAAAGCATTGGGCGCCGTACCTAGTTCAACCGTTGGCTACGAACGGATTCGCAACTGGGCACTTCAATATCAAAATAATGAAAGTGGTTTTGTCACTGAACTTTTGGATGGACAGCCTGAGCCACCACGCTATTTTGCCATGATGAAGAAACTCAACAAAATCAGGCGTCCGCTACAAACGAGCGTACCTCAGTATCCCAAGCTCTCGATGGAAGAGTTCAATAGATTATATCAGTCTGGTACGACAGTTATTGATACACGAAATAAGTTTGATTTTGCTCAAGGTTATCTCCCGGGTAGCATCAACATACAACATAATCGAACATTCAATACCTGGGCTGGCTGGATATTGGATTACACGCAACCTTTTGTCCTTATCATGGATGAAAAGGAGAAGGATGAAATCGCACGTAAGTTAATGCGCATTGGGCTTGATCATGCTGTGGGTTATATTTCAGTGGAAACCATTGCCCAACTCGGAATTCCTTTGGAACGCCAGCAGCTCATTGGATTCCAGGAAATGAATAAGGCATTTAAAAATTCCAACGTTCAAATCTTAGATGTCAGGAACACTGCAGAATTCACCGAAGGACACTTGCCCAATGCCACTCATCTCTTCGTAGGAACAATTGAAAACCACCTGGACAAGATTGATCAAGAGAAAGAATTATACTTGCATTGCCAATCTGGGGATCGGGCGACGATTGCAGCTTCGATCTTGGCTAAACATGTGATTAAAGACGTTAAAATATACAGCGCATCCATCAATGACTGGAAAGCTAAAGGTGGCATACTGGTTAAATAGACTGCTAAACAAAATAGCTCCAGAATTTATCACTGGAGCTATTTTGTCTTTCTGTTATCGTAGTTATTAAGGAGCTTTTATAGACTGTTCCTATTAATTCGCAGGAATTCAATAATCTCATCCTTCTTCTCTTCCACCTTCCCTTTCTTCTCGACAAATTGATGATTATAGATGGTCAGATATTGATGGTCATCAGTATCCGATTCATACACTTCTGCAGTCGCAAAAGAAAAATGCTCTTCCTCATCGGAAAGGTGATCGTAGACATAGGCAAAATCATGATTTGCCAATGTGTTCGCCATTGCGTCTTTGTCCTCAATAAATTTTAATCTTCCGGGCAAAATTCTCTTTTTCATCCACATTTCGTCTTTTTCTGAAAAAGGATAAATGGTAATCCCACGAAAAGCCATGATGATGGGTGTAATCAGGATGATTGCCATTTCAATAGCCCAGACGGCCCAGAGCATTGCTCCGGAGACTGGTGACTTCTTTAAGGTAAACGTACCAACCTCATTTAGCCCCTGCAGCGCCTCCCAGATAAAAGATGGATGCATAAAAAACGCTTTAAAACCTTCCAGACTAAAAGAAGATTTTACCCAAGTGTCTCCACCCATGGTACCCTCAGCATTATACATCAGTGAAACGAACAGCGCCCACTGTGCGTAAAAACCAACTAGGGCAACAATCAGCGTGATGATAATCGCGACGCCTTTATTTCTTAGCTTCCACTGTTTGAAACAAAAATTGAGCAGATAGAACAGTCCTGCGCCAAACCCAAGTGTGATAAATACATTGAAATAGACAATCGGAATAAACCATTGTAAAGCGATGTAGATAATGGCCAGAACAATTGCCCCGACAATACCTAACACAAGTGAACCGATTAATGCTAAAGCAGGCACCTTCCCCGAAGGCCTATAATACAGATTTTCCATAAATTTATTTGTAATATTTGTTAACTCAACAGATAAATTTTCTAACCAAAACCAAGCCAATTATTAATAATCAAATCACTTTTCGTCAAGATTTGATGACATTTACCTCGATTAGGGTGATTAATCGGCATTTCTTGAGACAATTTTGTAAGTTTGAAACATGAAAATCAAAATATTATCCTTTTTTGCACTTTTATGTGTAATAAATATTTGGGGACAAGAGCTAAAGGCCCAGAGAAAAGGATTCTGGCAGCAGAAAGTTGACTATACAATGGATGTCAACATGGATGAAAAGGCTTATCAATATGATGGAAAAATGGCTTTGAAGTATAGCAACAATTCAGGCCAATCCTTAAAAAAAGTTTATTTTCATTTATATTTTAACGCATTTCAACCAGGATCAATGATGGATTATCGGTTGAAAAATATCAGCGACCCTGATAAGCGAATGGTATCAAATATTGGCACCAAAGAAAAACCAATATTGCAGAGCCGTATCGAAACCCTGCAACCCAATCAAATCGGTTACCAAAAAATCAAAAGCCTCAGCATGAATGGGGTCAATACAAGCTATAAGATTGATGGTACGATCTTAGAAGTTACCCTACCCACCGCGATTGCAGATGGCGAAACAGCAAATTTTAATATAGAATGGACTGCACAGGTACCTGAACAGATCCGGAGGTCAGGCCGCAATTCGGCGGAAGGTGTAGCGCTTTCTATGGCGCAATGGTATCCGAAGATGGCACAGTTCGATGAATTCGGCTGGCATCTCGATGAATATATCGGCCGTGAGTTTATAGCGCCTTTCGGCAACTTTGACGTTACCATACACCTCAATAAAAACTATGTGGTCGGTGCTTCGGGTGTTCTTCAAAATCCCGATGAGGTAAAAGGCTATCAGGCAAAAGCCAAAGTAAAAGCAAACAACGGTAAGGCTACATGGCATTACAAAGCCCAAAATATCCATGATTTTGTATGGGCGGCGGATCCGAAATTTGTGGTAGACTCCGCTTCCAGCAAGAATGGAATAAAAGTGTATACGGTTTATCTTCCAACAGACAAAGAAGTTATTTCAAACTGGAAGACGGCCTTGGGCCTATCTACTGAATTTTTCGATTTTTGCAGCGCTAAGTTCGGCACCTATCCTTGGCCTACGTATACCATTATCCAAGGCGGTGACGGTGGTATGGAATATGGAACCGCAACCCTGATTACTGGAGGCCGTAATCTCAAAAGCCTTGTTGGTGTCATCTTCCACGAATCTGCTCACTCCTGGTATCAACATTTGTTCGGAATCAATGAAACCGTAGATGAGTGGTTTGACGAAGGATTCACTTCCTATGTCGAAGAATTGGCGATGCAGCATCTCTTCGAAAAACGCGGAGCCATCGCATCCAATCCACTTATCGATGCTTATCGCGCTTATTATAAATTAGCACTTTCAGGCAAAGAAGAGCCGATGAGTCTACTTGCAGATTATTACAATACGAATTACGGATATAGTAATGAAGCTTACAATAAGGGTGCTGTTCTGGCGGAGCAATTAGGCTACATTATCGGTCAGGAAAATCTAGAGAAAACCTTTTTGAAATTCTACGACATCTGGAAATTCAAACACCCGACACCTAATGATTTCAAGCGTGTTGCAGAGGATGTATCCGGAATAAACCTGAAATGGTATTTCAATTTATTTATCAATACCACACGTCAAATTGACTATGCAATCGGTCATGTAAGCGATTCAGAAATTCAACTGCTCAATAAATCAAACTTTGCGATGCCACTCGATATACTTGTAGAGTATAAAGATGGAAGCAAAGAGCTATTTTACATTCCTTTACGTGAAATGCGCGGTGAAAAACCGGAGGAAAATTTTGAGATCTATCGGGGTATAAAACGTACAGTACTGACAGACTGGTTCTGGACCAACCCAGAATATAAAATTTCAGTCAATAAGGCACCAAAAACAATCACGATAGATCCATCTCTTCGACTTGCGGATGTCGAATCAGCGAACAATAGCCTCACACGCTAATTTAATACTGAAAATAGGCATTGCAGCAGATTGATGTAAAAGAACTACTTTGTGATAACTTAATAAGCCCTGATAAATTGCAATTTATCGGGGCTTTTTTCTATTTGAACGAAATGAAGGTTGTCCAGTGAACCGGCAAAATACTACCCCCTCAATGGAATGACCATATTCCAGGTCCGTTCAAACTGATAGGACTCGGATCCATCTCCTGTAGCCGCAAAAAGATGTGTCGGTTTTCCATTTTCAAATAGTAAAAATGGCCTTTCAAAATTAGCTTGATGACTTACAGTACCATCATTCCAGCGAATCGTCTTGGAATAAGCTTTGACGGCTTTTGACAGATGCCAATCGATTCCATCTTTCGAATATGCATGGATACCACCCCCCTCTTCCCCACAGATTTTGCCATAGCGGTCTTTCATAATCAATTCAAATTGCTGACCATTATGCCATACGAACGGGTCTTCCACATCATTTTCATGATTTTGATCGCTATGGAAAGAAAAAATAGGTTTATCAGCCAAACGAAGATATGGTCCCAAGAACGAATCAGCTTGTGCTGCCCCCAATAGCAAAGGGGGATTATAATTCACCGGTGATGATTTATAGATCAGATATACCTTGCCATCTGGCAAAACTACCGGAGAAGGATTGGATGTTATGGAAGTATCCCATTCACCCTGCCTAGGATTCAAAATGGGCTGATCTACACGCTTCCAAGGACCTGATATCGACTTTGAATAGGCCATTCCGATGCGTTTATGCATCCAGGCTTTTTGTGCCAGCCCCGATTCCCAAACATTCTCGGAATAGCTGGGATTGGGCTCGTCATAATTGTTTCCAAAATAATAAAGCACATAATAGTCCCCGTTTTTAACGATCCGAGGATTGTGGGTTGTACAACCATCAAAATACTTTTTCCCACGGGCAGGCAATACCACTTCGACAAATTCATATGGTCCCTCCGGTGTATCAGCAATCGCACGCACGACTTCGGAATTGGTCACCCAGTTACCAAAGCCATATTTTTTGCTCCAACGTGATGCAAACATATGATATTTACCATCCTCCCCCTTAATCACTGAAGGATCCCATATCCAATAGTCTGCCATGGCGAATCCGCACCCTTTTATTGCAGGGAGCAATCTATCGATAAATGCTTCTTCTGCATCATCAGTCAGAGAGAAACTATGCTTTGAAAGCGCCAATAAAGCACTGGTACCAACTATATCTTTTAGAAAATCACGACGGGAAGATATTTTCATATGATTGGTTTTTTGATTATGTAAAATGAATCTGACCATCAAGATAGAAAATAACTCGTTTGTTATCAAACTCTTTATCTCCTATTTTTAAATGACTATTTCAGAACATAAATCCGTTCGACATCGACGCGACATAACACTGGTTTTGCTCGCCAATAAAAAATATCCAAAAGGATAGGGAAAACGACTCCCCAAGTGGAAGAAAAAATGTGAATAAACTCCGAAGTTGGTCCAGTGTTGGTATATTTGTGCCCATGATTTACATCCATATCCCATTCTGCAAACAGGCCTGTCATTATTGTGACTTCCATTTCAGCACCTCACTGCAATACAAGGCCGAAATGGTGAGTGCCCTTTTGCGAGAAATCGAACTTAGGTCTCCTTATTTGGAAGACAGAAAAATTGAATCCATCTATTTTGGTGGTGGGACGCCCTCGCTATTGGATGTGGACGAAATCTCAAGGATCATTGATGCTGTTGCCAAACAATTTGACATCAGTAATCATGCTGAAATTACTTTGGAAGCCAATCCCGATGATCTTAATTCGGCGAAAGTGAATGCATTAAGATCAACTTCAGTCAATAGATTCAGTATTGGGATACAGTCTTTTTTTGAGGAAGATCTTAAATGGATGAATCGGGCCCATACCCGACAGGAAGCGTCCGCAGCGATCATGCGCGTACAGGATGCAGGATTTGAGAATATTACCTGTGACCTTATTTATGGTTATCCTTTGTTGACTGATGAAAAATGGCGCTACAATATGCAACAACTGATCGATTATGCAATCCCTCATATTTCTTCTTACTCAATGACGGTGGAAGCCAAAACCGCCCTGGATCATTTCATCAAGAAGGGCTTGAGTCCTGCTATTAATTCCGATCAGGCCGCTGATCAGATGAACCTGTTGATCGACACATTGAAAGGTGCGGGCTATGAGCAATATGAGATTTCGAATTTTGCTAAAAATGGTTTGTATGCACGTCACAATACAAATTATTGGAAAGGCAAGCATTATCTTGGTATCGGCCCTTCAGCCCATTCTTTCAACGGCAATTCCAGATCCTGGAATATCGCCAATAATGCAAAATACATAGGCTCAATACAAACCAACCAACTCCCCTTGGAGATCGAACATCTATCTGTTCGCGATCAGATTAATGAGTGTATTATGACCTCACTGCGCACCATGTGGGGGCTTGATCTGGAACAGTTAGAAAAGAATTTTGATTACGCCGTTAAAAGTAAAATAATGGAAGATGCCGCACCATTTCTCGAACAGCAGCAATTAATATTAGACGACAATACATTAAGATTAACGGATGCTGGCAAATTAATGGCAGACCATATCATGTCCGAATTATTTATTATTGAAAATTGGCAATAAAAAAACCCATAAAATTATCAAAACAATAATAATTCACGTGTTTTTATTTCAAAAATTACGAAAATGAAAATCAAATCGCATTTTTAATTCTGTTTATACTATGTTTGCAACATAATCTATTATAAAATATTATGTTACATAGTCCTTCTTTTGATTTAGAAATCAAAAGTTACAGAGAACAGCAAAATGCAGCTGTTGAGCTGATTCAAATCATTAGTAATCTTTGGTATAATCAAGCTATTGAACTTGTTCTGTTCAGAGAACAGCTTGTTGATGAAAAAGTAAGTGTGATTCTCAAGCACCTTCGGGAAAGTACTATCCTTACCGGCAAAATACTGACCATATTCGATCTATTGAATATTGCTCGTGTATTGGAAAAATCGAATCTGGCTCCCGCACGAATTGATATCGGTAAACTTGCTACAAAAGCCACAAACGACCTGATCAATACGGAGGATTTATCTTCTTTTATTTCCAATGAATTAGAGGGCATTGCCGCCTGGCAGGAATTAACACCCCGCGATGTTGTGCTCTATGGTTTCGGTCGTATTGGCCGTCTGCTGGCACGCGAACTCATTAATAAATCAGGCTCTGGCAAGCAACTTCGTCTACGGGCAATAGTCACCAGGGACCCTAATGATGCCAAGTCATTGTTAAAAAGAGCGGCTCTCCTAAAAAGCGATTCTATACACGGCGAATTTGAGGGCGAAGTCTATACCGACCCCGAAAAGAATGCCCTAATCATTAATGGTATCACGGTCAACTTTATCTCAGCAAAACAACCTGAAGATATTGATTATACAATATATGACATCAAAAACGCATTGGTTATTGATAATACAGGTGCTTTTCGTGACGAAAAAGAACTTGCCCGCCATTTAGCATCTAAAGGGGCCTCGCAGGTATTGCTGACGGCGCCCGGTAAAGGTGTACCCAATATCGTTTACGGTGTAAACGAAGGCACGATCGATCTGGAAAAACATGCAATTTTTTCAGCAGCCTCCTGCACCACAAATGCTATTGCGCCAGTTTTGGCTGTCCTCGAAGATAAAATAGGTATCCTGAAAGGTCATATAGAAACCATACACTCCTATACGAATGATCAAAATCTGGTTGATAATATGCACAAAAAGGCCCGAAGAGGTCGTGCTGCGGCCTTGAACATGGTCATTACGGAGACTGGAGCTGGGAATGCTGTTTCAAAAGTCCTACCAACATTAACAGGCAAACTCACCTCCAATGCAATCCGGGTACCCGTACCAAATGGGTCTTTAGCCATATTAAATTTAGAATTAACATCAGCGAGATCTTTGGAACAAATAAACACACTCTTAAAAACGAGCGCATTGGAAGGCAATCTTGTCGAACAGATTAAATTCTCCAGCAATGATGAGCTTGTATCCACTGATATTATAGGCACAACCGCAGCAGCTGTCGTTGATGGACCGGCAACCATTGTTTCAGCCGATGGTAAAAATATCGTACTCTATGTATGGTATGACAATGAGTATGGATATTCACATCAGGTGATGCGTTTATCGCGGCATATTGCGGGCGTAAGAAGATATACGTACTATTAAAATCCAATTTTTAACATAGAGAAAGGGTATCCAAAAAAGGTCGGATACCCTATTTTTCTCTAATTTCGTTCGTTTACTTTTAGCATCTCTTTTTCAGCTATTCAATCCCCGGCTAATTTGCTTTTACCTTTGAAACAGCTTTCTCTATATTTTTATAAATTGGCATTCTTCAAATATTTCATAATAATGGGTGTTGCTCCCGCCTTCTGCTGTACATATTGGCGGGCTGCCTTGGATGCTTCCGTCCGATTTGATTGATTCTGCAATCGTCCAAAGAAATCCATAAGCCCCTTACCATCAACAAATGAGAAGCCTGCACCCTGTTCAATCAGGTCTTTCGCTTCCTGAAACTTTTTATACTTGGGCCCAAACAGTACCGGTATTCCGTAAGTCGCTGCTTCCAATGTGTTGTGTATGCCAGCTCCGAATCCCCCCCCTATATAGGCAATCTGCCCATAACCATACAGGGAAGACAGCAGCCCGATATTATCGATGACCAATACCTTCGCAGCCTGCAATGTATCCCGGCTATATGTATCTATTTTTGAAAACCTCAAGGCTTCCGGCCACAGCGTCATGATGCTCGATACATGTGCTTCGTCGACCTCATGGGGTGCCAAAATCAGCTTATATGCAGTAAACTGCCGCAACAGCTCCTCCAAGAGTTTTTCATCCTCCGGCCATGTACTTCCCGCTACCAATGTAGGTGATATCCCCACAAAATCACTGATCAAAGGAACCACTTTCCGCTGCTTTGGAAGATCAATGACACGGTCAAAACGGGTGTCTCCGGCCAGCCCGGCATTGCGGATACCATACTCTTTGAGCAAACGGACACTCTCCTCATTCTGTACAAAAAAATACGTCACATAACTTAAAATCTTCCTGAAAAAACCACCGTAATCCTGAAAAAAGATTTGCTCCGGCCTAAAAATAGACGCAATCAGGAATAAAGGTATCCCGCGCCGGTGCAATCCTTCAAAATAATAATACCAATATTCGTATTTCGTAAAAACGGCAAAAGTGGGATTGACAAGTTCCAAAAATAATGTGGCATTGCCAGCGGTATCATAAGGTAAATAGAAAACATGATCCGCCAGATTGGTGTTTTTTCTTATCTCATAGCCAGAAGGAGAATAAAATGTTACAATTATTTTATGGTCTGAATAATTATTTTTTACGGCTTCCAAAACAGGTCTCCCCTGTTCAAATTCGCCCAGTGAAGCGAAGTGAAACCAGATATGTTTTTGACTAGGATCAACCGATTGTTTCATCCGCAAATACCAGTCTTTTCGCCCTGTTACCATAAGGCGCGCTTTGGCATGGAAAGGGACCAAAATACGCAATAAGAGTCCATAAAGAAAGATTCCAATTGAATAAAGCAAACGCATGTTGTGAAAATAATGTTTATCTTAGTCAAAGATATCAAACCCATTTCATTAATAAGGAACCATTGAGTGGAAAATAAACATCGTAAACGGATTTTAATCACAGGAGCAGCAGGGTTCCTTGGTTCCCACCTTTGCGATCGCTTTATAGCCGAAGATTACGATGTCATCGGCATGGATAACCTGATCACTGGAGACCTACAGAATATCGCGCATTTATTCAAGCTGGCGAATTTTGATTTCTATCATCACGATGTTTCAAAATTTGTGCATATTCCTGGAGATTTGGATTATATCCTCCATTTCGCTTCTCCTGCCAGTCCCGTCGACTATCTCAAGATTCCCATTCAAACGCTTAAAGTTGGTTCGTTAGGTACCCATAACCTCCTTGGCTTGGCAAGGGCCAAACAGGCCCGGATATTGGTGGCATCGACCTCAGAAGTTTATGGCGACCCTTTGGTGTCACCACAGTCCGAAGATTATTGGGGCAATGTAAATCCTGTCGGCCCCAGAGGGGTATATGATGAGGCCAAAAGATTCCAGGAAGCGATTACAATGGCCTATCATAATGCACATGGGCTTGACACACGTATCGTAAGAATATTTAACACCTTTGGTTCAAGAATGCGCCTAAATGATGGGCGTGCGATCCCAACTTTTATAGCACAAGCTATCCGTGGCGAAGATATCACCCTTTTTGGTGATGGTTCACAGACACGGTCGTTCTGTTATATCGATGATCAAATCGAAGGTATTTATAGATTGTTGCATTCCAATTGTATACAACCGATAAACATAGGCAATCCCGACGAAATATCGCTATTACAGCTGGCACAGGAGATTGTAGCACTTACCGGCAGCTCCAGTAAGATCAGCCATAAACCATTACCCATAGACGACCCTAAACAACGTAAACCGGATATTGGTATGGCGAAGGCAAAACTGAATTGGCAGCCCAAAATAGATCGAAAATTAGGCTTAGAAAAAACCATAGATTTTTACAGAAAGATTCCTTTGGAAACGCTATTACATAAAGACTTTACATACTATAATCAAAAATAATGAGCAAAAAAATATTAGTCACAGGCGGAACAGGCTATATTGGTTCTCACACAGTTGTCGAACTACATCAGGCAGGATATATTCCTGTAATCGTTGATGATCTTTCCAATTCAAATATCAAGATATTGGATCAAATAGAGAAAATCATCGGGATTAAACCCGAATTTCATCAATTCGATCTTTGTGATTCCAATAAGGTAAATGAATTTGTGAAAAATAACAGTGATATTTCAGGGATTATTCATTTTGCAGCATCCAAAGCTGTAGGTGAATCCGTTCAAAACCCTTTAAAATATTACCACAATAATTTCTTCTCCTTGATCAACATCTTGGAGTCTTATCGAAATAAACCGATTAATTTTGTATTCTCTTCGAGTTGTACGGTTTATGGAGAGCCAGACTCACTTCCTGTTAATGAAAGTGCTCCGGTTAAAAAAGCGGCTTCACCTTATGGAAACACAAAACAGATTGCTGAAGAAATTCTTGAAGAAACAGCTATTGCATACGATAATTATAACATTATCGCCCTGCGTTACTTCAATCCAGTAGGTGCGCATGAGTCTGCATTGATAGGCGAACTGCCAAATGGTGTTCCACAGAATTTACTGCCATTTATTACGCAGACCGCTATCGGAAAAAGAGAAAAACTAACGGTATTTGGAGACGATTATGATACATCTGATGGTTCTTGTGTACGTGATTATATTCATGTGGTCGATTTAGCAAAAGCCCACGTCGCTGCAATCAAATTATTGGAAAAAGGAAACCCTAACGGACAATATGATGTATTCAATGTAGGAACCGGTAACGGCTATTCGGTACTGGAAGCCATCAAAGCATTTGAGAAAGCTTCCGGTCAAAAATTGAATTATGAAATTGGTCCACGTCGGGATGGCGATATCATCAAAGTTTATGGTGATGTGACCAAGTCCGCTGAACAGTTGCACTGGAAAGCCGAACTGGGCATCGATGAAATGATGGCCTCGGCTTGGGCATGGGAAAAAAACCTGAAAGAAAATCCGTTGGATTAAATAGCTGCTCGTTGAGCTCAAGAAAGCATTATAATTTTGCACTTCATTTGACCGTCTTACGAACTGAGACGGTCATTTTTTTATAGTGAATCGGATTGTTCAAATCCTTTCTCTTTTTGCAAAGGCTCCCCGATATCCTGCTCATCATTTCTTTATCACAGCTGAAATGCGGCAAGAATTGAAGCCGCATTAAAATCTATTTCATTGAGCACATTTGACCTGCGGCTATCTTTTTCCAGATACAGAATGGTAAAGCCAATGAATATTGAACTACCTATAAACTCTCCACACTTGATGGTCAGGGTCTTTGCCGGTATCGGATCCTGCTTATATTTCAAATCGTATTCCCACTCCGTATCTTTTATTTCTTTATGCTCAAGTTCGTCGAAGTCGAATGAGAATGCGTGAAATTTGAATACCACCGCATTGCATTTTTCAGGAAGTACCAGTGCTCTTTTGATATCAAACTCTGGAAAAGATATTTTAAGATCCTTCTTCTTGTTCAGGGAGATTAACGGATCGATAAAAAAATAATCCTGCATGTGACAGTTTTCATTGAACTGAAAATTTACCAAGCGATCCAATACACCGTTGCTCAGCGCGCGACTACCTTTGTCGCAATCAAGATTTGTCTTTATCGCTCGATAAATTTGCCTATTTAAGCGATTGCCCATCTGCCCATCATGCAGCTGCTGATGAATTTCCCCAAAACACATTCGGATCAGCGCACCGGCACGGCTTACGTTTCCAAAATCTTTACTTGCCCTCTTGGTATCATCCGTCTGTTTGACGCGGTATGGCCTGCTTTGCAGGTAGTTTTTATTGCCGACTTTTCTATTCACCAGCGGACCGACCAGGCCCCTGATAAATCCATTATCATTTATTCCCATACCTAAAGATACTACAGTAAAACCCTGTTTTCAAGCATCTTATTAATTTTTAAAAATTTCCAAATTCGAGTAAAATGACAATTGTAAATCTTGCAATTTTCAAGGGACTTTATTGTAAATAGCTTATCGACAAGTTCGCCCCATGCTCGCCCCGCTCCCGACTTGTAAAAAATATGCAGGCATGGTGAAAGCACCTTAAAAGGTGGACTCAACGTGGACTCACTGTGCACTCAATCTGCTTACAGGTCGAACTTGGTAATAACCAGGTATTAACTTGCTCCCTATTAGAGCACTCCGCCAGCCGAAGGGTGACATTCAGGAATTCAGCTTTCTAAACAAGCTCTTTATCAGAAATATATTCCATCAATATTCCGGCCTGTCCCCCCAATTTCTTTTTCAAACGCTGCATTGACTTTTTGATTGCGTCGGGTGTAACGCCTAAAACATTAGCGACTTCTCTATTATTCAGTCCCATTTTCATTAGGACAATCACGCGCAGATTAGACTCTGTAATATCAGGAAATTTACCTTGAATATCATGCAGCAGGTTCGGAAATTCCTTGGTAAGCAAGAACTTAAATTCCTGCCATTTCTCATCCGTGATAAGATGAGATTGCAAAAGTGTTTTAAGTTCATCCCGGTCTTTGGCACTTGTTTCCTCCATCTCATCAAGCATTGAAGAAAGAAGATTTATCTGCTCATTATTACGTTTGAGATACACCATGTATTCCTCTAGCTGACTTTTGGAACTCATCAGTTCTTTGTCCAGTTCGGCTTTGGTATACTTGAGGTTCAGCAACTGATATTCGTATGCCTGCATGCGCTTCCTCGAACGGTATCTAAAAGCATTGTAGATAAAAAAGAACAGCACCAATAGAAACAAGCTTAATATAACCCACAATCTCGTTTCGGCACGTTTCTTTTTTATTAGCGCTTGTGCCAAGGATAATTTGTCGGCATATTTTTGTTTATCTGCCATAAATTTCAATTGCGATAAAACAGGATCTCCGTCCAAGAAGCGCAATGAATCCTGAAGCTGTTCAATCCGGCGCCGCGCATTAAGCTCTTGCTTCAAATCATGGTTTTGAATGGCAAGATTCAACTTATGCCCCTCCAACTCAAGTATTGTTTTTTTATCGTCAGCGCCTTCCAGCAGATGTTCGGTTTCATTGATCAGTTGACGGACCTCTTGATTTGCTCCCATAGCAATACGCAAGCGAATCCGCGTCATTAAGGCAAAAATGGTATTTTTATCATTCCCCAGAGATTTCGAAATTTCTAGATCTTTATCTAAAAGTGATAGTGCTTTTTTATAATCTTTCCTCCCTTCATAAATCCGTGCCTGATTACCCAGAACCTTCGCATAACGAAGAGAATCCTTCTCAGAAAGCGCCAAATGCAGAGCAAGGTCAAAGTTTTTCATTGCCTGCACGGTATCCCCACCACTTTTTAAAATCAATAAGCCTAAGTTGTCTAAGATCTCCGCTTTCAATTGCGGAGAAATGTCCGCCTGTTGCTGACCTAATTCCAGGTACTTAATTCCCGAACGATAATCGCCCAAAGTTCCGAAGAAATAGCCAAGCTTTTTGTAAGTCTGCGTCAGATCTAACACCAGTTCTCCCGGTATATCCTCCAGGCTTTTTTCACCCTCCAATAGTAATGGAAGTGCTTCCGAAGCCTTTAAACATCTATACAGATAAAATCCGTACATCACCTTTACCCAAGCCTTCACGTTTTGATAATTGTACTCCTTTTCCAGATCGAGGGCTTTAAGATAATATTTATCACTAAAGCTATTTCTACCACCTTCATTATCAAAAGAGTGATCTGCTAATACACAATAATAAATTGCAAGCAGGGCGTTATCGTTTTTTCGGATAGCCTGGTTAAAATAGGGCGTTAGGTATCTACTCAATGCTGCACTGGAAGTACGGTGCTTTTGTGACTCCCGGATGATCGTCTCGTAAAATTTTTTATCTTCTGCAGAGGAATTGGAATCCATTATATCCATTCCAAAAACAGCACTATTGGGAATTATAGCTGCAAAAAAAAGTATAAGAAAAAATCTCAGCATAGCCGCATACAAGTAGAATTTCACATTAAAAATAAAAAATAATTTTAATTAAATCATCATGTGCTGAAATCAGCATATAAATAAAAATCAATGAGCTGACCAATAAAATAAAGCCTATAACAGAGCTCCCTAACATGCTATTTGCTTATTTACGCTAAACAAAACTATAAATATGATAGGGCGTAATTGCTTTTGTCAGCATGACATCGTGTTCATTCCGATCAGCGATTCGCTCAATTGGATCAAAAAAAGATAATCCTACTCGTTGGGTTTCTGCAGCACAAAGCGCAAAAAAACGATCGTAAAACCCTTTTCCATAACCGACCCGATGACCATCCACATCAAATGCCAGCAAAGGAACGAGTATAAAATCAATAAGCAACGGCGAAACCTCCTTCCCCGAAACAGGCTCCGGAATGCCCCATTCATTTTTTTCAAACACAGTTTGGGCATCAAGAATATAGTGCTGCATGGAATAGTCCGAAAAATTTGATCGGGATACGACAAGGACAATATTCGAAAAAAACTCCTTCACATAGTTGATGATGGAATACGTATCTGGCTCATGATATTTTTCGATAGGAAGAAATACATGCATATAGCTGACCGTCGTCAGATCTATTTTTTGAAATTGCAACAGTAATTTATGATTGAGCATTTCCTCCTCCGGTAGGGAAAGCCGGCATCTTTTCATCTTAAACTCCTGTCTTAATTCCTTTTTTGATTTCATGCTTAAATATATATTTTTTATTCCATGATTTAGCTGATCACCGGTGAGCACAGATAGAGCAAAAAAAACGGCCTTGTAGCGAGCGCTATCAAGACCGAATAATCAACCTAAACCTAAAATCTTATATTACTTTACGCGTTCGATATAATTACCTGTTTGCGTATCGACTCTTACTTTCTCTCCTTGATTGATAAATAGAGGCACCATAATCTCTACTCCTGTTTCTACAGTGGCTTTCTTCAGCGCATTTGTAGAAGTATCTCCTTTCACTGCTGGCTCTGTATATGTAATTTCCAATTCAACACTTTTAGGTGCTTCTGCCATGATCGGTTCATCACTTTCAAAAGCAATAATTACAGTCATTCCCTCTTTCAGGAAACGAGCTGAATCGCCAAATAAGAATTTGGGGATATTGAATTGTTCATAAGTGTTGTTGTCCATCACAACGAAGAACTCACCATCTTCGTATAAGTATTGATAATCATTTGTTTCCACACGTGCAATCTCAACACTCTCATCAACTCTAAAACGATATTCAACTAATTTTCCGGTCTTTACGTTACGCATTCTTGCTTGATAGAAAGCACGTAAATTACCTGGTGTACGGTGTATATATTCTTCTACAGAGACTAACTCTCCGTTAAATCTTAAAATATTTCCTGATTTTACCTCTGATGCCTTAGCCATTCTTTGAATTGAACTTTAAACGGTTATCTCATTATTGAGTCGTCAAAAATACAAAAACTAATTGTGTTATTAAAATTTCATTCGTTACTTTTTGAAGTCGACAATAGAAATTGTTTCGTCACAAAATTCGTATTCTTTTTTTTGATTTGAACAGATAATAAACAATCTAAAATCGCGCTTGGTACGCGCTATTAAATTCAGGTACCATTCCTCTCCAGCACTATCCAGATTGCTTGTTGGCTCGTCCAACAATACTAAATTTGAATTGGAACAACAGGCCAAAACTAATTTAACACGTTGTCGCATACCCGATGAAAAGTGTCTTATTTCTTTATCCAAGGCATGTTCCAGCCCCAACAAATTCAAAACACTTTCTTTATCAAAACCCGGGAGATAACTTTTAAACTGAAAATGAAAATCGAGCAATTCACGCAAGGTAAATTCTTCGATCAGTTCAATATATGGTGCCGCGATAGACAACTGTTGATAAATCTGATCTATACCAATATTGATTTCTTTATCGGTATAGATCAATTCCCCTTGTGAGGGTGATAAGCTGCCAGAGAGAACCTTCAAGAAGGTAGATTTTCCAGAACCATTTTGTCCGAGAACGGCATAACTCTTTCCGGACTCAAAACGATAATTAATATGCCTGAAAATCCATTCACTGTTATATCTTCGACCAATATCCTTTAATGTTATTTCCAAAGTAACCCGATTCGGTAATGCAATTACATTGCTCTATTATTGAATCCCTTCATGATACCACGGCCAGAATTTCGGATAAAATCCAAAATTTCATCACGGATTTCCGTTGCCTGATACTCCGCTTCTATAATTTCTATTGCCTTAGCCAGATTTCTATTCTGAACAAATAGAATACGGTAAAGGTTTTGAATTTCGGCAATCTGCTCTTCCGAAAACCCTCTTCTCCTCAATCCCACAGAGTTAATTCCGGCATAGGAGATCGGCTCACGGGCTGCCTTTACAAACGGGGGAATATCTTTTCGTACCAAAGATCCACCTGTGACAAAAGCATGTGAACCAATTTTCACAAACTGATGTACAGCCACCATCCCCGCCAAAACAACATAATCCCCGACGGTAATATGTCCCGCAAGTGTACTATTATTCGAAAAAACACAATTATCGCCCACCTCACAATCGTGTGCAACGTGGCTGTAAGCTTGAATCAAGCAATTTTTGCCAATGACCGTTTTGTATCGGTCCTTCGTTCCTCGATTAATTGTCACACATTCACGAATCGTTGTATTATCACCTATTTCTGCTGTTGTAATTTCACCATCAAATTTTAAGTCTTGAGGCTCACCAGAAATCACGGCGCCGGGATATATCTTACAGTTTTTTCCAATTCGAGCTCCATCCATAATGGTCACGTTTGAGCCGATCCAAGTTCCCTCTCCAATGACAACGTCTTTGTAAATGGTTACAAATGGCTCAATGACTACATTTTTAGCAATCTTTGCTTCTGGATGAATATAAGCTAATGGCTGTATCATCTATACTTCTTTAATTGTTATTTACTCTTACGATCTGTGCCATAAGTTCAGCCTCACAGACAATTTTCTCTCCCACCATGGCCACACCTTTCATTTTAGCGATACCTCTCCGGATAGGTTCCATTAAATCACATCTAAAAATAACAGAGTCCCCGGGAGTAACTTGTGCTTTAAAACGTGCATTCTCAATTTTGAGAAATAATGTTAACCAGTTTTCAGGATCTGGAACGGTCTTTAAGACCAAGATACCACCAGTCTGTGCCATCGCTTCGACCTGCAGCACCCCCGGAAATAACGGAGCTCCGGGAAAATGCCCCATAAATAGGTCTTCGTTCATGGTTACATTCTTTAATCCCACAACATATGTCTCGGTTAACTCCAAAATCTTATCGACCATGAGCATTGGTTGACGATGTGGAAGAATTTTCATAATCTCCACGGTATCATACAATGCCGGCATATTTGGATCGTAAACTTTTATTTTTTTACGGGTTTTATCTTTCTTAATCTGCTCTTTAATTTTCTTTGCAAAAGCAACATTTGCAGCATGTCCGGGACGGGCAGCCATAATATGGCCTTTCAAAGGTCTTCCCACTAAAGCCAAATCACCCACCATATCCAATAGTTTATGTCGGGCCGGCTCATTTTGATGACGCAATTGATTATTATTCAGGATACCTTCTTTGGCAACGGCAACAGTCTCTTTATGGAATAGATGTGCAAGCTTCTGTAGTTCTTCAGGTGAAGTCTCTTTATCAACAATGACGATCGCATTGCTTAGATCCCCCCCTTTAATCAATCCATGGTCGACAAGCATCTCCAATTCATGCAGAAAACAAAACGTACGTGAAGAAGCAATTTCAGCTTTGAAATCTTCAATAGAAGTAATCGCAGCATGTTGGCTTCCCAAAACAGGTGAGTTAAAATCAATCATACAAGTCAACCGATAACCATCCATAGGCATTCCCAGGATCTCAACTTTACGATCTGGCTCAGCATAATGGATATTATTGGATATCTCATAATAATCTCTATCAGCATCTTGTTCTTCAAACCCCGCTTCTTCCAACAATTTCACAAAAATTGCTGAACTCCCATCCAATATTGGAATTTCAGGACCATCAATATCAATCAGGACGTTATCAATTTGCAGACCAATTAATGATGCCATTAAATGTTCGATTGTACTAACACTTGCTCCATTTTGAGAAATAGTAGTTCCTCGGGAAGTGTCCGTGACGTTATCTGCATCAACCAAAATCTCCGGCTGACCTTCTAAATCCACACGTCTGAACTTAAACCAGTGATTTTCCGGAGCAGGTTTGATCGTCATCGATACAATTTTCCCTGTATGAAGACCTACCCCCGAAATTTCAACCTCGTTTTTGATGGTTCTCTGTTTCACATTCATTTCTAATAACATATTTTTAAATCAAAACTTCTTTTGACGGAACCATCATGAGATTATAATATTTATATCGAATAGCAGCAGGCTAGGGCCGCTCATGATAGCTTCATTACAATTAAATAACAGTTTATTTCAATGAAAAAAGATTATTTTAACTTCAATTCTATTAATTTTTCCAGCTCCTGGATGCGTTTCTCCAGTTCTGGAAGACGAGCAAAAATGACATTGGATCTTAACTGAGGCTGATACGGCATTACTGGTGTCCCACCCCATTTTTTCCCCTCATCTTTAATTGATCTGTTAACGCCGGATTGAGCCTGGATCTGGGAGCCTTTAGCGACAACAATATGTCCTACAACACCAACCTGTCCACCTAATACCACATGCTCTCCAATTTTTGCACTTCCGGAAATCCCTGTCTGTGCAGCAATAACTGTATTCTTACCGATATCAACGTTATGCGCTATCTGAATCAAATTATCTAATTTGACACCGTCACGCACAATCGTAGCCCCCATCGTCGCTCTATCAATCACCGTATTGGCGCCAATCTCGACATTATCTTCTATCTGAACGTAACCTATTTGCGGAACCTTCTTATAGGTACCATCTTCCTGCGGCGCGAAACCAAAACCATCCGAACCAATCACAACGCCCGAATGAACAACGACATTCTTACCTACTTTGCAGTCATGATAGATTTTCACTCCCGGATACAACGTTGTATTATCGTCAATAGTGACTTTGTCTCCTATAAAAACCTGTGGATAAATTTTCACATGATCGCCGATCTTCGCTCCTTTACCGATATAGGCAAATGCCCCAATATACCCCCCTGTGCCTATTGTTGCCTCAGGATGTATGAAACACGGTTCTTCACGTCCGCTTTTATCAAGACGAAATTCGTTATACATATTCAGTATGGTAGAGAAAGCCGCATACGCATTCTTTACACGAATAATCGTGAGCGTGGGTTTGGTATCTTGCATCAATTGCAAATCTTCATTCACAATGACAATGGAAGCATCCGTGTTATAAATAAAATGCTCATATTTTGGATTTGACAAAAAAGAAAGATCGCCTTTTTTACCTTCCTCAATTTTGGCAAGGTTACCTACGGTAACTTCTGGATTCCCCTCAATCCTTCCTTCTAATAATGTCCCTATTTGTTGAGCAGTAAATTGCATGGTACAAATCTATGTTTTTTTATTAAAAAATAACTATCCGGCAGAAGGAATTGCAATATATCCCACCTCTTTTGGATAACATAACGCATATTTGGATACATTTTTAGACAATGCTTCTAAATTTCCAAGATCCGATGCTTCGGTAATATCAATGAGTTCACCCGATTTCAATAATATCTTGATTTGATCGTTTGAGGGATTATATGCACGATTGTGGATTTCTTCCGTAAATACATAATAATGGATATCCTCCCTTCTTACTCCCAAGAACTCTTGCACCTTGCTTTTTACCAGTTCAAGGTATGCTGTAGAAAAGGGCTTATTGCTCATTATTGAACGATATAGGTCCCTTTTCATAATTCGCTGGCACATTTTACTCAAAATCTCATCCTCATGCCGTTCCCATGTTTTTATTGCGGACATAATATCCGTATCATCTAAACGGGTAAACCAGTCTAAATGCAACGGGTCATCCAAAAAATTTGTGCGATCAACCTGCTGACTCAAAAACCAATGAAATGCTGGCGTGGAAAAAAGTTCCTTACCAGATGCGGTCAAGTCTTTCGCTCTTTGTAAAATTTTAATCAATAATTGCTCTGCTCCGATAACGGTTTTGTGTAAATAGACCTGCCAGTACATTAACCTCCGCGCAATAAGGAATTTTTCCACGGAGTAGAGCCCCTTATATTCCACGACAATCTCATCATTCACAACATTCAACATCTTTATAATCCGGTCGAATGAAATAACCCCTTCGGAAACTCCCGTGAAGAAGCTGTCTCGATTTAAATAGTCCATCCGATCCACATCCAATTGACTTGAAACAAGCTGATGAAGGAATTTTCGCTCGTATTGATTATTAAAAATAGCAATAGCCAAGCTCAATCGCCCGCCTAGATCTTGATTTATACGATCCATCAGCAAAGAGGAAAGCAACTCGTGCGAAACACCCACAATCAAACTATGTTCTAAAGAGTGAGAAAAAGGGCCATGACCGATATCATGCAATAAAATAGCCGCTAAGACCGCCTCTTCCTCAAGCGCAGAAATTTCGATCCCCTTACTCCGAAGGGTTTCCAATGCCATCGACATGAGATGCATAGCACCTATTGCATGTTGAAACCGTGTATGCAATGCTCCGGGATACACCAAATGAGTCATACTCACCTGTTTAATATAACGAAGTCGCTGGAAATAGGGGTGCTGT
This sequence comes from Sphingobacterium sp. UBA7625, assembly GCF_002484085.1. NCBI lineage: Bacteria > Pseudomonadati > Bacteroidota > Sphingobacteriia > Sphingobacteriales > Sphingobacteriaceae > Sphingobacterium > Sphingobacterium sp. UBA7625. The sequence goes on along the minus strand of NZ_DLJD01000026.1, from coordinate 130,330 downwards.
ACAAGGTCAAATACCAATCCCGTCGGAATGGCAACAAACCCATACACAGGATCATTGATGATTTTATTTTTGTTCAATGTGGCGATAAATTAATGCTACTTTTCAACATATTAAATTGAAAACCTAGTTTTATAAAACACAAACTTATGGTTATCACTAATATAAACTTAAAACAAAGATAGTTAGTTCATCGTTAAGAAATGTTAAAAATAAATCTAAAGCACGATATTTGCTTATGTTAGTATGATATTGAAATCCATTCAATAAACGAGGTATTTTCTTTTGTTACAATTCAAATTTGAGTAACACTACCAACCTCTCTTACAAGTAGACATATATAACAAGATGCAAAAAACACATATTCTCTGGGCTGATGACGAAATTGACTTTCTAAAACCTCATATTTTATTTTTAGAAAGTAAGGGGTATAAAGTTGATACCGTCAACAATGGAAACGATGCGGTTGAAGCCTTTAAAAATGGTTTTTTTCATTTAATCTTTCTGGATGAAAACATGCCGGGGCTGACCGGACTCGAAACCCTTGCGATCATCAAATCCATTAATCCGACCGTTCCGATCGTGCTCGTCACCAAGAATGAAGAAGAGCATGTCATGGAGGATGCCATTGGCTCCAAAATAGATGATTATCTCATCAAGCCTGTAAATCCTAAGCAGATTTTGATGACAATAAAAAAACTTACTGAAAATAAACGTATTGTCAACGAGAAAACCTCCATGGCCTACCAGCAGGATTTCCGCAATCTAGGCATGATATTAAATGACAACTTAGATTTCATGCAATGGTCGGAAGTGTATAAAAAACTTGTTTACTGGGAATTATCACTCGAAAAGCTTGAGGACAACAATATGCATGAAATATTGACGATGCAGAAGTCGGAGGCAAATATGCAGTTTTCAAAATTTGTCGAAAACAACTACATCAATTGGATCAACCGTCCGGAGGATGGTCCTATTTTATCCCATCAATTGTTTAAAAAGAAAGTATTTCCAGTCCTTGAGGATAATATCTCGACCTTCTTCGTCCTGATAGACAATTTGCGTTTTGACCAATGGAAAATCATCAACGAGGTGATTACAGATTATTTTAGACTGGAAGAAGAGATCAATTATTTCAGCATCCTACCAACAGCTACTCAATATGCAAGAAACGCAATTTTCAGCGGCTTAACACCATTGGAAATGGAAAAACGCTTTCCTAAGTTATGGCAAAATGATGAGGATGAGGGGGGCAAAAATTTATATGAGGACCGGTTCCTGGATGATCAGATCAAAAGGTTATACCGTAAACCGATAAAGCATTCTTACACTAAAGTTTTAACGCTTGAACAGGGCAAGGATGTTTTGGACAACTTGGGCAACATGATGCACAATCAGCTCAATGTCCTGGTATACAACTTTGTCGACATGTTATCCCACGCGCGAACAGATAGTTCGATGATCCGTGAACTGGCGAATGATGAAGCAGCATACCGTTCGCTAACACTGTCCTGGTTTGAACATTCACCTCTTTTAGAAGCTTTAAAATGGCTTTCACAGAAAAAAGTACGTATTATTATCACCACCGACCATGGAACGATCAGGGTCAAAAAACCAAGTAAAATCGTCGGAGATAGAAACACGAATACCAACCTTAGGTATAAACAAGGTAAAAATCTAAACTACATTGAAAAAGATGTATTTACGATCAAGAATCCGCATGATGCGCAGTTGCCCAAACTCCATGTTAGCTCAACTTATGTATTTGCCAAAGAGGATTCCTACTTTGTTTATCCGAACAATTATAACCAATTTGTCAATTACTTCAACGGCACATTCCAACATGGAGGAATATCATTGGAAGAAATGATCATCCCCTTTGCGACATACTTGCCGAAATAGTAATTTTGCAACATGGAAATTATCGTAAACACAACGGCAGATCTTTCTGTTGCAGCCCAAACTCTTTTGAACAGGTTTCCAAAGGATCGAATTTTTCTGTTATATGGCCCAATGGGGGCGGGAAAAACAACCTTTATAAAATATTTGTGTGAACAGTTGGGCGTAAAGGATAGTACCTCAAGTCCGACCTTCTCCATTGTCAATGAGTATGACTCTGACAATGGTCCAATCTATCATTTTGATTTTTATCGGATTAAAGATGAACAGGAGGCATTTGACTTTGGCTATGAGGAATATTTCTATTCGGGAGCGTATTGCTTCATTGAATGGCCTGAAAAAATCCCCAATCTATTGCCTGAAGAAGCAAAGGAAATACAGATCAGCATCGTAGATCCCGATACCCGTAAAATATCCATCCGTTAATCTAGCATTTATCACCCTCCATTATGGCTCATTCATCGTCTTGTCAATATATTCCATCTGATACCCACGTACCCGGATTAGCAGCTATCCATGCCGAACAATTAAGTTTTTCCTTTCATGAAAACAATGTGCAGTTCGCTGTCGAAAATGCTTCTTTTGCTATTGAAGGAGGAAAGATAACCGCTATTATCGGTGAATCCGGAAGCGGAAAAAGTACGCTCCTAAGATTAATCTATGGTTTATTGGAACCAACCAACGGTGCCGTGCGGTACAAAGGCTGGCAAGTTCCCACACGCAAAGACAAACTAATACCCGGACATGATGCCATGAAACTCGTATCACAAGGATTTGACGATTTGAACACATACGCGAATGTATGGGATAATGTCGCTTCGCAGCTACCTAATACAGATATCAAACGTAAACAGGATAAAACCGCCGAGATTTTACAACGCTTGCGCATAGATCATTTGGCAAAAAAAAGGGTCGCTGACATTAGTGGCGGGGAAAAACAGCGCGTTGCCATCTGCCGCGCATTGATCAATGAACCTGAAGTACTGTTGATGGATGAACCCTTTAACCAAGTCGATGCATCCTTTCGGGACACCTTACAACAGGACATAAAAGATATTGTCAGCGATACAGGACTGACGATAATTTTAGTTTCGCATGATCCCACCGAAGTGCTCGCGCTTGCGGACAATCTTATTGTCATGAAATCAGGTAAAATATTGGATCAAAATAATCCACATGTACTATATAGTGAGCCATCACACCCTTATACGGCACAGCTGCTTGCAAAAAGTAACATATTAAATCCTGAACAGGCGCAAAATTTGGGTATTGAAAGTAAAAAGTCCATCGGAATTCATCAGGAATGGATTTCTATTTCCACCACAGAAGAATCGTCTTTCTTTGTCAAAGACAGCAAATTCAGAGGTTTTTATTATGAAATTTTGGTTTCCAATAATGCCGTTGATCTGCATTGCATCACCACCTCGCAGTTAATACCCAAGAAAAATCAAGCTGTTGATCTAACAATTTCCAATTGGATCGCTTTCGATTAATTTAAGGTCGACAGCCAGGAAAGAAATGCATCAAACCATTTTTTTTCCGAAGTTTTATTGATTAACCCGAAGCCGTGGCCACCTTCATCAAAGACATAGAGCGTATTTGGAATATTTACCTTATCCAACGCAGCCATCATCCGATAACTATTTTCGATAGGAACAGCTGTGTCATCTTTGGCGTGAACAAAGAAAGCGGGACATACTTCGGGAGAAACCTGTAGATTCGAAGAAAATAACCGAACAAGTTCTTCGGATGGGTTTTCTCCAATGAGATTAATTCTTGAACCTTTATGCGTCACATCGTTTTCCATTGAAATCACTGGATATATCAGTCCCGCAAAATCAGGGCGCAGTGACACATGTGACGGATTGGCGATATATGCTTTCTTAAACTTGGTCATGAGGGTTGATGCAAGATGTCCTCCCGCTGAAAAACCAATAACACCAACTTTTTTTAATTGCGGGTTGGAGCTACGAATCAACTGCATCGCCCGTTGCGCATCTTGAAGCGGCCCGATACTCTTATCCCGCATGATATTTGGCGAAGGCAATCTATATTGCAATACGTATGCCGAATAACCATTCTTTACAAGCTCCTTAGCGACTGCGTGTCCTTCATGATCCATAGCAATATGCGAGTACCCTCCTCCCGGGATCACAAGCACGGCAATATTTTTAGCTGTATTTTTATCTGGCGTATAGATAAATAATTTAGGTATATTTTTTTCCAAAAGAACCTGAGCTTTATCAGCTGCATTTGGAATAGAATCTTGATAAAGATTAATCGCTTCCTGAGCCTTTGCAAGCGAAATCAAAGAACATAAGATCATAAGAATTTTTTTCATAACGACGAAACTACTAATAAATCTAAATCTTTTGCGGTCATATTAAATCGGGAAGCCATATCGGCATTTGTCAGGTTACCTTGGTATAAATAGATTGAACTTCTTATTCCCGGACTTTTCCAAATTGCATTTCTCAATCCGCCCAATTCGGCAAAGTCCAACAAGATGGATGTAAAAATATTGCTCATCGCATAGGTTGCCGTACGCGCCACCCGCGACGCGATATTGGGAACACAATAGTGAATGACATCAAATTTTCGAAAAACCGGTTTATCGTGTGAAGTTACTTCCGATGTCTCAAAATTCCCCCCCTGATCAATGCTGACATCAATAACAACCGAATTAGGTTTCATCTTCGAGACGGTTTCTTCGGAAATCACACAAGCAGAGCGGCCATTCTGTGCTCTTAATGCACCAATGACAACGTCCGAACTTATTACGGCCTTATTTAGGATAATGGGCTGAATAACGGAAGTAAACACCCTGCTCCCAAGGTTGTTTTGCAAACGACGAAGTTTGTAAATCGAATTATCAAAGACCTTTACCTGAGCCCCTAGTGCCAAAGCAGTCCGTGCCGCTTGCTCTCCTACAGTCCCGGCCCCAATAATAACGACTTCCGTAGATGCGACTCCGGTAACACCGCCTAGCATGAGCCCCTTCCCGCCAAATGCGTTACTTAGATATTCCCCGGCTATTAAGGTCGCGGTTGCACCAACAATCTCACTCATTGCCCGCACGACAGCCAAACAACCACCCTCATCCCTAAGGTATTCATAAGAGATTGCTGTGATCTTTTTATGCATAAGCGCCTTTAATACGTCCACATTCATTAGCGAAGGTTGCTGCGAAGATAACAGCACTTGCCTTTCCTTCATCAATTTGACTTCTGACACGGTAGGGCTGCCAACTTTAATAATCAAATCGGCCTGATAGATTTCTTCTCTCGAAGACACTATCCGGGCTCCCTGTTCACTATAATGGTGATCTAAAAAATTAGCTCCGGCACCAGCTCCGGTCTCAATTAATACCTCGTGACCATTCTCGACCAATAATGCCACAGCCAAGGGTGTCAGGCATATACGCTTTTCCTGAAGTGAGGTCTCTTTTGGAATCCCAATAAAAAGACTTTTTGCATTCTTCTTCTTCTCAAAAAGCATCTCTTTCGGAGACATCATGGCCTGACTCGCAAGCTTCCCTAACTCATTCATTTTGTTAAATTGACTTTAGTTAAAATTACGATAAATAATCAATCTAATCAAACGAAGATAAAATTGCTGCGACAACTGCGTCATTTTCCAAGTAATATCGTAATTCCTAGCGTACTGATCTCCCCTCATGAACCATTATATATTGTAAAAGATTAATACATATAAAGACCATTGAAATGGTACAAAATTATCTACATTTGTCTAAATTAATCAGACTTAATACCATGCTAAGTAAAATCAGTATCGTACCCAGATGGATCATTTTTTTATTGGACATTTTCAGTGTTTCTATTGCCTATCTCCTTGCAAATGTTATTTATTACGATTTTAACTTCGACTTTCTCCTTGATATAGATTTCAGCATACGATATATTTTGTTTATAAGCGTTTGCTCCCTGTCATTCTACTTATTCAAAATGTATACGGGAATAATTCGTTACACAAGTGCCATTGACTCCATACGAATATTATCGACCATAGTATTTAGCGTATTCATACTTTTGGTCCTCAAATTGATTATCCAGGCAAACGAAATCGAGCGAAATATTCCGACGGCATTAATTATCTTCTTTGCGCTCTTTTCATTTTTAATATTAACGGTCTATCGAACCATTATCAAAATTTTCTTTTTATATACTAAAAAGGTCAATGGCAGTAGAAAGAAAACTTTAATCTATGGTGCTGGTGATCTAGGTATTGCGGTAAAAAGAACGTTGGACCATGACGTTCGATCGAAAAATGCCATTATTGGTTTTTTGGATGATAACGACCAAAAAATCAATAAAGTGATTGATGGAACGAAAATTTACTCCTCCAAGAAGTTTAATCATCTTATCAATACCCTCAATGTGGAGGAGGTCATTATTGCATCGCACAATATTCCTTCAGAACGCAAGAATGAAATTACAGATATTGCCCTGGAACGAAATGTAAGCATCTTAACACTTCCACCTGTTAAAAAAATCATGAATGGAGATCTTAATCCCAATCAGATTCAGAAAATAAAAATTGAAGATCTATTGGAAAGAGATCCGATCAAAATCAATGACGATCATATTCTAAGCCAGACAAAAGGTAAAAGAATACTTGTTACTGGTGCTGCAGGCTCAATCGGAAGCGAGATTGCTTCTCAATTGGGGAAATATGAACCTCAAATGATTATTCTATGTGACCAGGCTGAATCACCATTACATAATTTACAACTGGATCTGCAGGACGAATTTCCGGATCAGGTGTATCATACCTATATCGCTGATATCAGAAGTACAAAAAGAATGCGTTTGCTCTTTGAAACATTTAAACCACATTATGTCTACCATGCCGCCGCATATAAACATGTTCCCATGATGGAAAATCATCCCTTGGAAGCGGTACAGACCAATGTCCTGGGAACTAAAAATCTAGCTGACCTAGCCGTTGAATTCCAGGTCGAAAAATTTGTTTTCGTTTCAACGGACAAAGCGGTCAACCCTACAAATATTATGGGCGCGACCAAGCGAATTGCCGAGATATATGTTCAATCGCTCAACAATCATCTGGAAAGCATTCAGGATGGGAGCACTAAATTTATTACAACACGATTCGGAAATGTCCTTGGTTCCAATGGTTCTGTCATTCCGAGGTTTAGAGATCAAATCCAGAAAGGGGGCCCTGTTACAGTAACCCATCCTGAAATTACACGTTATTTTATGACTATTCCTGAGGCATGTCGACTTGTTCTTGAAGCCGGTGCAATGGGACAAGGCGGAGAGATATTTGTCTTTGACATGGGTAAATCTGTAAAAATAGTAGAGCTGGCCAAGAAGATGATCCGTCTTTCCGGATTTAAACCGAATGAAGATATCGAAATCAAATTCACCGGTTTAAGGCCAGGAGAAAAACTATACGAAGAGTTACTAAATGACCTTGAGAATACCCTTCCGACACATCATGAGAAAATTATGATCGCCAAAGTCCGCGAAAATAATTATAACATTGTCAGTCTAAAATTAGCTGAATTAAAAGAGAGGTTAGCTACTCAAAATAAAAATGAGGTTGTCTACCAGATGAAGCTTATCGTTCCAGAATTTAAAAGTAAAAATTCAATCTATGAACAGCTGGACAAAGAAATCGAATTATCAAATGAGTCCGAAAACAAAAGTTAATTCACTTTAAAATTTCCAAAATACTTGCAAATTTGCTCGAAAAGTGTATTTTTGCAATCCATATTTTACTGATTAGTAATGTCTAAAAATACAAATAATACAAATCAAGGTTTAAAACCTTCAAAAGGATCTTTTTTTCAAGATAACCAAAAAAGCGTTGCGTTTATTTTCGGTGGTATCATTGTATTGATTTTGCTGTACTTTGGATACGAGAAACTTTACTTGCAGCCAAGAGCTGAAGAAGCATCGAATCGCATGTATAAAGCTGAGCAACTTGTTACAATTGACTCTTTACAGAATAAAGCAATTGCAGGTGACGGAGCATTCCTTGGTTTTAAACAAATTGCCGATGAATATTCAAATACAAAATCTGCAAATATTGCAAATGCATACTTAGGAGGTCTTTACCTACGTCAAGGTAAATTTGATGATGCAGTAAAAGCATTGGAGAAATATTCACCTACAGGAAGTCAAATTTTAGACCCACTGGTTATCGGTTTAACAGGAGATGCCTATTCAGAGCTCAAAGACTATAAAAAAGCAGCTGATCACTATAAACAAGCTTCTGAAAAATCGAGCAACTCATACACAACACCTTTATTTCTAAAAAAATTAGGGCTTGTTTATGAAGCACAGAACGATTACAAAAGTGCTGAAACAGCATACAAAAAAATCAAAACTGATTTCCCTGAAAGCCAAGAAGCATCTACTATAGATGGTCTATTGGGCAGAGTACAAGCACATTTATAAGAGAACATAAATACACAAAAAAAGAGGCTATTTCATGGCCTCTTTTTTTGTGACCATCTAAATTCATTATCTTTGTATCCATTATGGCAAGTAGCATTAAAAATCTATCAGACTTTTCGCATATCCAAGTTGCGGATGCAAGTCCATTCAAATTTGCAATTGTGGTTGCACAGTGGAATGCGGAAATCACTGGTGCATTATTGAACGGCGCAATCTCGGGTTTAGAAAAACACGGCGCAAAAGAAAGTAATATTGAGGTCATTGAAGTTCCGGGAAGCTTCGAGTTGACTTCTGGAGCAGATCTGGCATTAAGAAACCAAAGCTTTGATGCTGTCATCTGTCTGGGTTGTGTCATTCAGGGAGAAACCCGACATTTTGATTTTATTTGTCATGCGGTCGCCAATGGCGTTTCAAATGTAGGCCTAAAATATAACAAGCCCGTAATCTTCGGTGTACTGACAACAGACAATCTTCAACAAGCCTTGGATCGTGCTGGTGGCAAACATGGTAATAAAGGAGAAGAAGCTGCTATTACGGCAATACAAATGGCTGCCATTGCTAAAAAATTCTAGTTTGGTATCAATTTTGTCTAGTATTCAGTCATGAAAAAGTATTCTGGGCCAAAACATAAAAAAGCACCAGTACTTTTATTTTAAATAAATCGATTAATAAAGTATGGTAATATCTTATTAATCGATTTTTATTTTTTAGATATGATTATGAAAACATTATCGAACATACTTTTGGTATTTATGCTATCGATATTCTGCCAGGCACATCTGTCAGCTCAGGATGATAGCTTAAACAGACAGATCTGGCGTAGTATTGGTGGCCAAGACAAGTGGGATTCCCTGCAATACTTAGCTTTTTCAGCGAAGGGAAATACCATGTCTGAAGAGCTGTCCAATGAGGAACGCAAATTCCTCTTTAACCGGACAACCGGGGAATGTAGGTTCGACGGGTATAGCGGGTCTGATCAGGTGACCTATTTATTCAATTTTAAGGGCAGTGGTACCGATAAGCTTTTTATAGGTGGTAATGTCGCAACCGATGGTCAGGAAATCAAAAAATCCATTAAAAACCAACTTTTTGTAGATCTCAATCTGCTTTTGCTACCAACACTCATCGAGCAGAAAAGTATCCAGCTTAAAAATCAGAAAGAACAGTTTACTGGCGGGCAAAAACTGACCATTGCAAGCATTACTTCATCAGGTGAAGTGCTGGGCTCAAAGCTAGATGGCTTACTCTATATTGATCAAAATACGGGCGAGATTACACGTTATGATTACACGGATAAAACAGAAAAAATCGTTTATGAGATAAGCCGGTACAAGGAGATCGGTGACGGGATACGTTTACCAAGTCTATTTAGCTGCGTCAGCAATGCTAAGAAAAGCTGCGTATTCTCTTCGATCTCTTCTTTTGTACAGGTCGAGCAAAAAAAATTCAAAGAACTATAGTTATGATCAATTGGATAGAATTAAATACAGAAGAACAATTACAGGAACTTTATCAGTCGGATAAGGTTACCGCTATATTTAAGCACAGTACGACTTGTGGTATCAGCAACATGGCAAAGCGCAGCTTAGAACGTATGTCAAATACATCTGATCGGGATTATTCCATCTACCTGTTAGACTTGTTGCGCTACCGCGCGCTTTCGAATGAAATTGCACAACGGTGGAATATCGAGCATCAATCCCCCCAGATCATTATTATCGAAGGTAGAAACAGTCTTTACGATGCATCACATGGGGATATTCAATTTGATGAAATTGAAAAATACCTTTAATTATTTTAGCTTAAACATTTTACCTTCATCATAGGCACTGAGCGTAAGATTATCCCAAGTGATCAATCCATTGGATTTTTTCTTTAATCCACGTGGATTTTTGGCAACGATTACTTGGGATTCCCCAACCACTTTTATAGTATTCTGCCGCACGATAATTGCCGTCCCCTCGTCAATCCCGATACAGGTCTTGTCGGGAAACTCTGCTAGGGCAGTAAAAAGTCTATTATATCGGCTTCTCTTCACAAAATGCTGATCGATAATGGCAGATTTTATCAATCCCAAACCTTTGGCCGTCTCCAAGTTTTTATGTTCCAGCCTATTGAATGTAGGTCGATAGGTCGAATCTTTTAATTGATTACCCGTAATCATTGTCTCACTCATGATAGCTGCTCCAGCGCTTGTACCCGCGATACATGCACCTTGCTGATAAGCCGCGTGAATCGCATCGAACAATGCCGTATGCTCGACTATCGACATAAAGCGGTTTTGATCCCCGCCTGTAATATAGATCAATTTAGCGCGACGGACCGAGTCAACGAGGCGCTTATTTTCAGCATCTGATTTTGAAAAATTGATACTGGTGACCTTATTTTTCGTGACCTCCTTCAGTTGCTTTACCATATCCTCAACGGACTCTTCGGGCAAAGTTGAAGCCATCGGCAAGATCATAATATAGTCCTTTGACGAGAGCTGGGCCACCTGTACCAAAGCCCCCATCAGATGTTCATCCTTATGTCCGCCACCGATAATAAACAGCGTCCCTTTAGGTGAAATCTTCGACTTTTGGCTGGCGAAAGAGCACAGCACCACGACCACTATAATACACAACAACTTTTTCATGACAGCTTTCCCTTTATAATACCTTTGATTTATTTATAAATTTCTACTTTTATCTTACCATCCTTGGTTACCGTCCCTCTATACATCCCTTCGGTATTAAACGGCATGGCGACATGACCTTCTTTATCCATAACAATCATTCCACCGTCTCCGCCCATCTTGCCAATCCGATCAATAACAGCTTGACCAGCTTGCCATACATTGTCTCCTTTATATTCCATTAAGGCTGAAACAGAATATGCCGCTACATGACGAATAAAAAATTCGCCCCACCCGGTACAGGAAACCGCGCAAGTTGCGTTATTAGCATATGTCCCTGCGCCAATAATTGGTGAATCGCCAACACGACCAAATTTTTTGTTCGTCATCCCACCGGTCGAAGTACCGGCAGCTAAATTCCCCTGATTATCCAATGCGACACAACCCACTGTTCCAAATTTATAGTCCTTATTAAGGATCCCCAAACGGGAACTCTGTTTCTGATCATGATCCAGCTGCGTTTTAGTACTGTCTTCTTTTTTAATTTTTTGCAATGCATCCCAACGCATTTTAGTCCAGAAGTAAGATGGATCCACGAGCTGCAAACCGGCTTCTTTGGCAAACTCTTCCGCTCCTCTGCCCACCATCATGACATGTTCCGATTTTTCCATCACGGCACGCGCTGCAGAAATTGGATTTCTGATGGTTGTAACGCCGGCTACTGCACCAGCAGCTAATGTCTTTCCGTCCATAATCGACGCGTCCAGTTCATTTTTTCCTGCATTCGTAAATACGGCTCCCTTTCCCGCGTTAAACAATGGAGAATCTTCCATTACATGAATCGCCTGTTCAACGGCATCCACGCTTGAATTACCTTGCTTCAATTGGTTATAACCAGCTTGTAAAGCCTGCTCTAAAACTGCTTTATAAGCCTTCTCCGTGGAGTCAGTCATATTTTTTTTCAAAATTGTCCCCGCTCCGCCATGGATTGCCAGAACAAATTGCTCTTTCGCCATTTCTTGTGTTTCCTTTCCATCATTATGATTACAGGAAAGCGTCACCGCAGCAGTACCCATAATCACCGCTATCATTGCATGTATCTTCATTTTATTCTTTTATATAACCTGGATTTTGAACCATATTTTTATTAACAAATATTTCATCCGCAGGAATTGGAAAATTGTATTGCGCTTTTGTAGGCTCCAGTATTAATGCTCCTGCCGTATTTACAGCATCTTGAGCTCCTCGACGAACGGGCATTTTCCTTCTTTTTAAATCAAAAAAACGATGTCCCTCAAATGCTAATTCCTTGTAACGCTCTGCTAAAACGGCGTCAATTAGTTCGTCTTTAGAGGATATGACCTGATTTTGATAATCTTGAATACGTGCCCTCCTTAAGGCGTTCAAATCAGTATTTGCTTCATTGAGCTTATTGATTTCCGCATTGGCTTCTGCCCGGATCAGGTACATCTCGCCTGTTCTAAATAATTTTACATCTACGAGACCAGCTGTAGCATCAGTTTCTTTGCGGCCCAAATATTTTCCAATCAGGTACTGTTGTTTCCCCGCACCTCGATTGGGGTCATCGAGAATATAGCTTCTAAAACGTATGTCTCTATTCTTGTCAAATAAAGCAGTTAACTTATTTGAAGGTGTGTAAAGTGCTATTTCACCATCCTGCCTGAAGAACATCGCCCCGATCGGTCCTTCAGCTGGAGAATCATCGTCTTTTGGAAGATCCCCAGCAGTCCTATGCAACGAAAAAACAACCTCATTGAAACTCTCGTCTGACCATATTTTCGGAAAGGAAGTCCTATCAGCCAAGGGTTTTGCTGCGATGACTTTTGATGAAGCCGTAATTGCCAAGGTCCAATCTTTTGCATATAAAGCGGCTCGCGCCTGCAATGCATATAAACCTGTTTTAGAAAAGCGATAAATCGCTTCCTCATCTCCAATTAATGCCAAAGCATCATTGATATCCTTTTGGGCCAAATTAAATACTTCGGCAACGGTGTTCCGTCTTGGATGCCCTATTTCAGACTTCATCATATAGGGAATGCCCAATGCTGCAGGTTCATAACCGGCGGCATAGGCTCTCAACAATTCAACGTGTGCAAAAGCACGTATGGCCAACAATTCCCCCTGGTAATGTTTCTTCTTATCAGCATCCACTTTCTCTAATTTTTCGAGTCCGGCCAAAGCGCGATTCGCACGATCTATGACGACATAGTACTCACCAAAAGCGCTCGTCACCGATGAACTTGAGGCTGTATATTGCCAACGATAAGCACTCACATTGCCAACTGTATTTTCCAAGGGGTAAATCGCTTCATCCGAAACAACCACACTATTTCCGATGAGCGTATAGGTCATCCCTGCATAGGCTCCCTTGATGGCCATATCGATGTCTTCCAAGTTACGATAAGCCTTTTCAGGATCAATGGTATCTGAAGGTCTCAGATCTAATTTATTACAGGAATATAAAGTTGCCAAGCCCACAGTAAAGAGGCCAATTGTCAACATATTTTTAAATGATTTCATCACCGTAGTCTTTTTAAAAGTTAACACTGAATCCCGCGGTATATGTCCTCGGTGCAGGATAGTTAAAACGGCTGATCCCCTCACTATTTTCGGGGTCAAGCCCTCGCCAGGACGTCCAGGTCAATAGATTTTGCCCCTGAAAGAAAATCCGGGCTCCTTTAATCACCTTTTGATCTCCAAACAACGTTTTCGGAAACTGATAAACCAAATTCACATTCCGCAATCTGAGAAAGGAGGCGTCCTGAATATCTTTGGACGTATATTCGCGCGGTATATCAATCCGCTGTAAAATGGCGTTATCCCCCGGTTGTTTCCAGCGGTCCGTAAGCATGCGTATACTTTGGTTACTCGTCATATAGCTTGAATTCTCATTATAAAAATCCTCGTTATTCCAGCGGCGAACATCACTAACGAATGCAAACAAGGCGTCTAACGAGAGGTTTTTCCAGCGAACAGTTGTATTAAATCCGCCGACCCATTTCGGAAACATGCTTCCGGATTTCGTAACAGCCTGTGAAGTTTCGTCGTATTCGGTCGTTACACTGCCGTCACGGTTATAATACTGTGCATCACCCGTTTGGGGATTAACACCTGCCCACTCAGGCGCGTAGTAGGTCCCATAGGGAAGTCCAACGCGCATGATACGTGTATCTCCATCTAAAACCTCTGTCAATGCATCAGAAAGGTACAATATCGTATTCTTATTATACGATGCATTGACCCCTAAAGTCAGCCCCCAATCCGTCGTCTTAACGACGTCACCGGACACGCTCATTTCCACTCCCCTATTACGCATCTTGCCTGTGCTCAATGGTAGCTTACGATCTAAGAATCCCGATGTCAGGGAAATCGGCTGATCAAAAAACATATTCTTGGTTATTTTATTATAATAATCCATGGCAACACGAAGCCGCTTTGATGGGAAAAGCTCCAAATCAAATCCAGCATTGAATTCATCCACATATTCCCAGTCATAATTCGGATTTCCGGGATCATAAGGACGAATGGCTGTTTCACCACCATAGGTAATGTCCTTTCTAAAAGTTGCTAAGTAATTGAAATCACCATTGATTGTACTGGCCGTGGTACCATAACTGGCCCGTAGAGATAGGCCTTGTATGAATTCATTGGATTTCAAGAATTCCTCTTCCTTGATATTCCAATTTGCGCCGAAGGAGTAGAAACCATGCCAACGATTCGCCTCAGCCACACGGGAAGAGCCATCATAACGATAACTTGCCGTCAACGAATAACGATTGTCATAAGTATACCTTCCCAAGGCCATATACGAAGCCAACGCGTATTTAGTACGCCCACCCAAAATTGCTGGTAAATAGGTCGGACTTACTGTTACACCATTCGGATTCTCGGGCAGACGGCTATCAATACCGTAACCTTTGTATCCAAAGGCGCGGTTACGTCGATATAAATATTCAAAATAAGCTGAGAGCTCCAAATTATGCTTTTCGTCAAAAGTATTTTGATAGGTTAATCCGGTGGTACTGATCACATTGGTAGACCGGAGGTTGTCTTCTGCGAATAATCCCTTTCCACCAAGTGTCGGATCCCGATCCCGTGATCCGTAATAAGAATCAGGGTTGATATAATCTTGGCCGGTAGTCGTGTTATAATCTATCCCCAATCGCGTGTAGACTTTTAAGGTCGGTAGTAATTGATAATTTAGATTGAGGCCAACATTGGTATTAAATAACTCAGAAGAACTACTTGAGTTGAGTAGACGTTCCAATCCGGCACTCCCTTCGCGCTGATCCAAAATAAAGTAATCGTCTTCATTACCAAAATGAATAAGCGTTCCGTCCGGTGCATACGGATATTCATAAGGTAGTGCATAATAAACCGATGCCATAGACGATCCGACACGTGAAGCTCCTACACCTTCGGTAAATTTCGAATTTGTATACCCAAGGGTCACATTTACACCTCCTGAAAGCTTCCCTTTATCAAAATCTACATTATTTTTCAAGGTATACCGATCAAGACCAGATCGAATGGCGACCCCCTCCTGTTTATAGTATCCCGCACTGCTATAAAACCGTACATGCTCCCCGCCTCCACTGACATTTACCTGCTGATCCATAAACTTTCCATTGCGAAAGAAGTAATCACGCCAGTCAACATTAATTCCTCTCAAACTATCCAATAGTTGAGCTGCTCGAGCTTTATAAGCTGAAGTTCCCCCTGCTACGTCAGGATTTTTAGGTGAATAAGTCCATCCCGGACCTATACCTTCATTGTTATCTGGATCGACAAAAGCCCCCAATTCTTCTTCAAATTGCAAACGTTGCTGTGTATTCATCATCTGGAATTTTGGCCTTGTCAGTTTGGAAAGACCATATTGAGAGTTAAAATTCACCGTCAACTGACCTGATTTACCTTTTTTTGTCGTGATAACAATAACACCGTTTGAACCTCTGGATCCGTATAAAGATTTTCCTGTTGCATCGCGCAATACATTGACAGATTCAAAATCATTCGCACTAAAATTCTTCAGTTCAGATGTGGCAATAGGAATTCCATCGATCACATACAGAGGATCCGAAATACCATTGATGGAACCAATCCCCCGGATAACAACAGAAGCAGTAGCACCGGGTTGTCCTGAACTAGCCATCACACTCATCCCAGGAACACGCCCTTGCAGCATTTGATCTACCGAAGCCATAGGTACTTGTTCCAGATCTTTTGCTTTTACTGTGGTGGAAACATTGGCGGACTGTTTTTTGGAATAATTCGTATATCCTGTCACTGTCACATCCTCCAACACCGTGCTCTTATTTGCCAATACAATCGTTAGCGGCCCCGAACCACTGACAGTATTGCTCTGTCGGTCATAGCCCACAGAGGAGAACTCCAATTGATCCCCCTGTTTTGCAGCAATACTGAAACTACCGTCCGGAGTTGACTGTGCAGTTGTTCCAGCTGTCAAATTTCTGACAGTGACTCCTCCTATGCCTTGCCCCTTCTCATCAAGAACTTTTCCTCGAATAGTTTGTTGTAAGCGCGCGAACGAATAGCCATAACTGGCAGCTGAAGCGGAGTGTCCAGACTTGGCGAGAGCTGGTGATAGATTTAGGGTGAGCGCTAGAGTCATCAGCGCTTGTGCGTGCATGCTACCTCTCATAATATTTGCATTTTGGTCAGTGTTAAAGTCTATCCATGCGGATAACTTTAGCTAACCTAAAATGCAAATAATTATCGAAGAAATGAAATATTTTTTACTTTATTCATCTTCTTTGTCCCACCAGTCGGATGCCTGTAAATCATCTATTTCACGACGATCCTTCTTCGTAGGTCTCCCCGTTCCGCGGTCCCGTTTAAGTACCGGCGCCTGAAACACCGATTTGTAGCCCACAGTCTCTTCCACTGGGGTCTGGTCTTCATAAAACTGAACCGCAGTTTTTGCATCCACCCGGCGCTCAAGAAGACCGGTTACCTGCACGACTTTCTTTTCTATTCCTTTTTGGATATGATAGACATCACCAATTTTAACCTCGTAAGAAGGTTTAATATTTTGACCTTTCAGCTTGACCCGTCCCGCCTTACAGGCTTCGGTTGCCAAGGTTCGCGTCTTAAACAATCTTATCGACCATAAATATTTATCAATTCTCAATTTTTCTGATGCTGCAGCCATAGTTCAAAAATAGTTATATTAGCAAATTATCGTGGTATTTCCACCGAAAATTAACATATTTCCCCGATGAACATTTTCTTCATGAGGGGAGAGAACGATAAAGTTGCTTTTAAATGCAACTTTATCTAAGTTTGTACATCAAAATAAACAAATTCAAATAAGCAAACAAATAATATGGT
Organism: Sphingobacterium sp. UBA7625; assembly: GCF_002484085.1. Classification (NCBI taxonomy): domain Bacteria; kingdom Pseudomonadati; phylum Bacteroidota; class Sphingobacteriia; order Sphingobacteriales; family Sphingobacteriaceae; genus Sphingobacterium; species Sphingobacterium sp. UBA7625. The sequence goes on along the minus strand of NZ_DLJD01000026.1, from coordinate 113,005 downwards.
AGAGCCACTTAAAAAATTGATTGAGGAAGCTTGGGAAGATAGACAGTTATTGGAGTATAAAGAATATACAGAAGCAATTCGTACAGTGATTATGAAGCTGGACAGCGGTGAAATCCGTGTAGCTGAAATGATCGGAACGAGATGGCATGTCAATGACTGGATCAAGAAAGCTGTGATCTTGTATTTCCCGATCAATGATATGCGTGAAATGACGGCCGGTCCTTTTGTATTCCATGATAAAATGAAGTTAAAAACGGATTACAAACACACGGGTGTACGTGTTGTTCCCGGAGCTTCTGCGCGTCTAGGCGCATATTTAGCTAAAGGAGTAATCATGATGCCTTCATACGTTAATATCGGTGCTTATGTCGATGAAGGTACGATGGTAGATACTTGGGCGACAGTAGGGTCTTGTGCTCAAATCGGTAAACATGTACACTTAAGTGGCGGCGTTGGTATCGGTGGCGTACTTGAACCTGTTCAAGCTGCTCCAGTTATCATTGAAGACAACGTATTTATCGGATCAAGAGCAATCGTTGTTGAAGGAATTCGTGTAGAAAAAGAAGCCGTATTAGGTGCTAATGTTGTATTGACCGCATCGACAAAAATCATCGATGTTACCGGACCTGAACCAGTGGAATATAAAGGTTACGTGCCTGCACGCTCGGTTGTCATCCCTGGATCTTACACCAAAAAATTTGCTGCGGGCGAGTATCAAGTTCCTTGTGCATTGATCATTGGTCAACGCAAAGAATCTACCGATAAGAAAACTTCATTAAATGATGCTTTGCGTGAGCATAATGTCGCTGTCTAAATTCAAGTCAGAACTAAAGAAATAAAAAATGAGCGCATTCGTGGATCGTGAGGATTTAAACAAGGCGTTGGAAACGCTGAAAGCAGGTGGATTAATCCTATACCCAACAGATACGATCTGGGGAATAGGCTGTGATGCGACTAATCCGGAAGCTGTAGAGAAAGTCTTTCAATTGAAGGGAAGAGATAAATCCAAGAGTCTGATCGTCCTTTTACATAACGACAACCAATTGGCAAGTTATGTGAACGAAATCCCGGACGTTGCTTATCAGCTTATTGAATATACGGACAAGCCATTGACAATTGTCTATTCGAATGCCAAAAATCTCGCCCCCAATGCCATCGCAGAGGACGGTTCGATTGGCATTCGAATTGTCAAACATCCTTTTTGCGAACAACTTCTACAACGCTTTCGTAAGCCTATTATCTCCACTTCAGCCAATATCAGTGGTGAGCCAACAGCGAAGGATTTTGACGAAATCGCTGAAGACATCAAGTCAGGCGTAGACTATATTGTCGCTTACGATAGACATGTAAAAACCGATGGTAAATCGTCTACCATCATGAAACTGGATCCGAGCGGTAAATTTGAATTTATTCGAAAGTAGTAGAAAGTTCTCCTGTTTTTTAGAGAAACGGTTTTTGTGATCTTGAATAGGGCTTAAAAGAGACAGACGATGAAATTGCGGTTGCGCGAACGAAGTAAAGATGAGACCAAAGATTATAAATAATTTAAACGGATGAAAAAGATCATTTTATTTTTTGCCCTGGCAATTGCTATAAATACACAATTACATGCGCAAAAAAAGGAGATTCCTTCCGCAAAGCCCGGTGTAAAATATGGAAAGGAAATTCAGGCAAATAAGGCGATTTCTGTTGCTAAACTAGAAAAAGAGCTAAGTAACAAAAATACTTTCACTGGCAAAATTGAAGGTAAAGTTGTTGAAGTCTGTAAGAAGAAAGGCTGTTTCATGACCCTAGCGCGCGATGGGGAAGAGCCTATTATGGTACGTTTTAAAGATTACGGCTTCTTTATGCCTGCTGATATCATCGGTAAAACGGTCGTGGTCGAAGGCGTGGCTAAGCGGAAAGAAACTTCAGTTGCATCACTGCAACATGCCGCAAAAGATCTCGGTAAATCTCAAGCCGAAATAAATCAGATTACTCAGCCAAAAAACGATATTAATATTGTTGCTGACGGAGTACTTGTGGTAAGATGAAAAAATTTCAGACAGCAACTGCCCCATCCATCAATGTAGGTGGACAGCTATTGACATTTGAGAAACCTATTGTAATGGGCATACTCAATGTTACCCCGGACTCCTTTTATGACGGTGGAGATAATACCACTGTGGAGAAAGCCTTGGAAAAAGCAAGTAATCTCTTAGCGGCAGGCGCTCAAATTCTCGATATTGGGGCCTATTCTTCACGTCCCGGCGCTCCATTAATATCTTCTCAGGAAGAAATGGACAGGGCGCTCCCTCCTATCCTGGCAATCAGAGAGGCTTTTCCAGAAGCCATCTTATCCATAGACACTTTTCGGGCAGATGTCACTGCCGAAGCTATTGACGCAGGTGTACACATCGTCAATGATGTCTCGGGAGGTACGCTTGATGAGGAAATGTTTGCCACAGTAGCCAAATACCAAGTACCTTATATCCTCATGCATATGCGTGGTACTCCCGAAAATATGCAGAAGCAAACGGAGTATACCGATATCGTGACCGATGTTGCTACCTTTCTAGGGGAAAGTGTAGCAAAGTTAAGGGATTTGGGAGTAAAGGACATTATCCTGGATCCCGGGTTCGGCTTTGCGAAAACGATCGACCAAAATTATGAATTACTATACCGCGTCAATGAGCTCCACTATTTTGGTCTTCCAATTTTAGGCGGCATATCACGTAAATCTATGATTTATAAAAAATTGGGTATTACAGCACAGGATGCCCTCAATGGTACAACGGCATTAAATACCTTACTTTTGGAAAGAGGTGTACAGATGCTTCGTGTCCACGATGTCGCAGAGGCAAAACAGCTTGTTGATCTCTTCTATTAGAGAAGTGTACATACTATTTGTATAAACATCGTTCCGGGTATGTCGTATTTACTTGCCAATAAATGTTGGATCACTTAATGTTCCTATAAAAGCAATAATAGCTAATTTTTCCTGTTCCGTTAATGGAATACGATTGCCATTTTCCTTTAGGATAGGATCAAGATTTTCTGCATCAAGTACGCCTTTATTAAAATAGTCCAAAACGGATCTTAAGGTTGGGAATTGACCAAAACTCCCATAAGGTGCTGTATAAGCAGCATTTCTTAGGGAGGGAACACGAAAAGCCATTTGATCAGCTTGCCGTCCGGTAACCCGGCCCCGTCCTACTTCTTCTGGATTGGGATTCATTGGGAAGCCCACATTTCTAAAGCTCTGATCAGTAAAAAGCTCCGTACCATGACAACTTGCACATTTAGTCTTGAAAGTTGTATACCCTCTCTCCTCTTCCGCTGTAAATCGCTCCCCTTCATTTCTTTTTACACGATCATATTTGCTATTGGCAGAGATCAATGTATACTCGTATTGTGCAATACTGCGATAAATTCGATCAGGTGTTATGCCACCCTCACCGAATGCTTTTTGAAATAAATCTTTGTAATCGGAATCGTCGCCAATCTTACGGATAACCTCTAATATAGAAGAATTCATTTCTTCATGCGTGATGATGGGAACCAAAGGTTGCTTTTCCAGCTCAAGAATATTACCGTCCCAATTATAGAATTTCATAAAGGCCAAATTCTGTAAAGGGGGTGTATTCCGCAGTCCAACCCGCCCCTCAATACCTATTGCCTGCATCTTTCCATCAGAAAAAGCCAGGGAAGGATTATGACAACTTGCACATGAAATCGCGTTATTACCACTGAATCTTTTCTCATTGAATAGTTTCTCACCTAATTCCACACCATATTTCGTAGGTCTATTATCTTTTACAGTAGTATTCAGTGCGGGAAAATCTGTAGGTATAAAAAAGGGAATTTCGGGATTGCTATCGTTATCCAACACAAAACTATCCTCTTTGCTACAGGATAAGATAATCAACAAGGTAAACAAAATCCCAATTACGGTTTTCATCTGCATGTCTATTTATTGTAAAATCATCATGGATAGGCTATGTCGTCATGTATACGCTTGCCCTCCATGATGATCAATTGTATAATTTATTTTAGTTTTCGACCTTTTCAATAGAGAACATTCCTGCTCTATCTTCCTTATCGTCTCCGCCAAGATTATTGACATATTCTACCATGACCTCCATACCTTCATGTTGTTGTGGTGCTGTCGCATATTTTGCATTGATGCTGATCTTATTTTTACCACTAAATAACTTATCAAAATCTGCCTTAATCGTAATTTCGGGTTTGTTACCACCGACAACAAGCCTTGTATCTAAATCCAATGTAATATCACGATAAGCATCTACTCCCTGCACGTAGGTATCTGGTTGTCCAGGCTTTCCATTTAAAGTACTGCCGGTATGAATCGTGAATTTTTTATGATCGTTTTCATAAAAACCCTCCATTTTAGCAAAACGATAACCAGTCGCCCATTGCCACATCATCTCCGTATCATTGGCTTCAGCAGTCGCATAAAATACAGGAAATCTAAACTGATCCAACGTGTTTAATCCCGGCTTTATACCAAGTCCAAATTTTATCTGCTTGTATTCCCCTACGGGTATGTCTGCCAACATGTAATCCAAACTTGAAAGTTTTGCCTGATTAACCACAGTAGCTCCCTTGTCCAAATCATTTACATTATAAGGAATTTCGGACCCATCGGCTTTCACAAGTCTGATATTGCTAATCACGTACTTTAACTCCGAAAATTGATGCACTTGGCCATCAGCCGATGTATTCGTCGTCGCTACCGGGGAATCTAAGCCCCCCAGCACGATTGTCGTATTTTTAAAAGTATTGTTGAAATGTAAATTAACACTGTTTGCGACATCTTCATTTTTACTACAAGAGATCATGACCAAAGAAATCATTAGGAGTTTAATTGCATTTTTTTTCATGTTATTCTAAGTTTTAAGTTATTTAAAAATTGACTTTTAAGGATGTAAAAATATTCCGTCCCATCCGGGGTATATTTCCCCAATCCGCATAGGTACTATAATATTCATTCAACAGGTTCTCGGCACCAACCTGAAAGACAGATTTGAGCTTACCAAGATTGAAACCGTAATCGGCCGATAGATTCCATATTTTGTATGCGCCAGTTAGATCTTCACCGTACATGGGGCTGTAGTTGGTCTGTGCAAAATCTCCGTTTAAGGAGGTCCGCAAGCCTATTCGTTTATAGCCATAATAAAGTGCTGTTTGATAGCTTAACGGCCGTATAAAAGGGAGATTCCCCTCCTCGTCGTCCTTACCTCTGGCGTAGGTAAGCACCGCTTTCCAATGCAGGTTATCCAGGACTTTATAATCTATGCTCATCGCTGTATTAAACAGCGTGGCATATTTTAAAGATGTATACCCCTTCACACCAACGGATTGATAATTCATTGGGCTTCCTAAACTCAAAATCCGTCCGATGATATAATTGTCGATGTAGAAGTAGTTCACTTTTGCGGATACACTTAGCTTTTCCGTTTTGAACCCAACACTGGCGTTAACCTCATAAGAAATCTCATTTTTGAGATCAGGGTTTCCGATGTAATCATAGCGATCAAAGCTATTGTAGATATAATAGCCATAGGCTTCGGAAACAGAAGGCGCGCGATGGCCAAAACCCGTTCCTAACGAAATATCAAACTGATTTAAGTTTAACTCATAGCTGGCATGTAGGCCCGGAAGCCATCTATTCTTTTTTTGTGGTGCTCCGGGATGAAAAATCCAGTTAAATTCCACGTATTTGGAGTAGTTATAGTTCCAGCCTAACGAACCACCGAGATTCACTTTACTCCTTTCTGAAATTTCCCAGGAATTATTCGTTGCAATACTTGCAAAACGGGTTGTTACCCATGGCCAGCTATAAGCAAACATGGTCTGTTTGGAACGATCTTGGGGGTACATTCGCATTTCCGCTATCGAAAGATTATCGTAGGCATTGAACTGTACCTCCGAAGAATATCGGTCTTTCTTTAAATTTATTTTTGACACCAATCCATACGTCATACTCCATCCGGGCATATCCATGTGTACCAAATTCTCCGGTCGTGTCGTATCATCCATATAGTGTTCCACCGCGTTGAAATAAACTTTGGTATCCCATACTTTTACAAGCCCTTGCTCAAACAATTGTTTATAGGATGCGGATGTAATAATCGCCCGCGATAACCAAAGATCCATGGGCAAAGCTGGGAAACCCACATCTTTTGCACGGTCAAATATTGCATCTACCCTGATAGCAGAAAGTGGACTTGTCTTATAGGCTAGGCCCAATGATGCATTCAGTTTATTATATTGTGAATGCAGTACTTCCTTGTTGTTTCCGTCATAATAATTACCTGCTTTACGAAAGGAAATGCTACCGTCAGCCACAAAGTTGTCTGTTGAATAGAACAGATTTCCAAGATTAAATGCTTGCTTATTGTTAAACTCGAAACCCGTCTGATACGCACCGCCTAATTTTTGCTGCAGACCAAAGGGAGTACTCCTCCTTTTTAGATCTATACTTCCAGCCACTGTGGCTCCATGCATACTCCCCTCCTGACCTGACTTAATATCGACCGAAGACAGGTTATTGCTCTCCACATACGAAGTAATGGGATCCATCTTATCCGTACAGGCGCCAAAAATATGCATACCGTCGATTGTGATTGTAGAACGCTCTGTACTCATGTTGTTCAGTAACGGTTCCCATGCATAAGCTCCACGCTTAATAAAGCTGATATTGTCTGATGAAGCCAAAAACTCATCGACTGAGACAGCCATCTTCATATCGTTTTCGATCTTTCGTTTGACCGTAGCGTTAACCTTGACTTCCCCCAAACGTCTCGTTGTATCTCTTTTTACCGGAGCAATTTGTCCATTAACATCCAACCCAAGAGAAAGAATAAAAAGAACTAGACTTAATTTCTTCATGACTCTTAGAATAAAATATCGAGATGTAGTTCGCTTTTACGTCCTTCCACTCCCGGTGTAAAATCTTTTGGCACTTCAGTACCACGGATCACCTTTCCCTCTGGATTCAACAGGATGAAATTTAATGTCCAATTTCCCGTCATGGTATAATTCACAACACCATGGTACAAACCGTCCTTATCCTGTATCAGATCCCTATTGTTAGGAGACGAGTGATTGCCCATGGAAGGTTCAGGCATACGCGGGTCTAACTTCAACGTATAACGCTCAACCTGCGAATAGGAAAATTGCAGTTGATCAGCGGGCCCTTTTGCTGCAGAATCGAGCATTCTATTCAATTTATAGATGCCGGCGACCAATTTATTTTCGGCGACATTTGGCTTCCGCGGAGCAATCAATGCTATGACATACTGCTCATTATCCGCCCCTGTGAACACGGTCATATTGAGATTTTTATTGGTCTGTTGTTTTACTTCAACATCTTTAATTGCAGAAAAAGTCTGATTACCAACTTTAAAACTGATATAGACTGTCCAGCTTCCCTCAGTACCGCTTTCGCTGGTGAAAACGGTGTAACCTGAAAAATACTTATCCGCTGATTTATAACCGAAATGATACTGATTTGGACACGAACTCTTTTCTCCCATGACAGTGGCCTGGATTGGCAGAAATGTAAGACCCGACACTTCCACAGGAGTATTTGTTTGCGTGTTCTTAATTCTTACGCGGATATCATTATAGCCGCGATATAATACGCCGTTCAGCGCTTCTATACTGACCGTGTAAGCAGAGGTTACAACATTTGAAACCTCCTTAAATTCATTATTCTCTTCAATTACTTCTCCCCTTTCGGCTTCATAATTTGTTTTTCCCTTTGTACATGATCCGAGAAAGACACACGCAAGAGCAGCATAAAAACCTATTGTTTTTATCAATATACTTACCTTCATAAAAATACCATGTTAGCTTAGTTAACAGGTGAGGTTTATAACACAGGTTCAAGCATGGTTAGAAGAAAACATAGAAATTTTTCTAAATTACCCGGAACCCGTCGTCCGAAAACCGACAACCTGTTCAAATAAAATTTTCATCCGCTTAAATTTTATTCAGTAGTGATGAAGCGATCAGATTTATTCATCAAGGGTGCGTTCTAAGCTGCATTCTTGAGCTTACTTCGCCGGGTTATTCGTTCCCTTATACGATTGAATAAATCACGATGGTTTCATTGGAATAAATTATACTTTATAGCCGATGAAGCGATCATGAGCATATACATATCACTATCAACTAGCGACATACATGTCATGATAATTTCTAAAAATGGATTTAAACTAATGGAGGGTGAAAAATTGTGAAGATTGGTCTGTAAGAATAATTTTCGTTGTATTCTGGGAACGGGCGTTCCGCAGCATCTTCCTGAAATAAAGAAGAAATCTTAAAATCAAAATTTTGAGTATTATTGATAAAAACAACATCAATAATACGTGATTCCAGGTTCTTTTGCTCCTTCTCTTCGTGCTCACGCATTTTCTTCATCAAGATACATTGTCCTCTACACGAGAGCGCCTTTTCGTTGAAACGGTTGATACATTCGTAACGGGCAATGTAATCTCGATTCAGCTCAAAAATGGACCATAGCCATACTGTTGAGAAACTCTGGAGGAGCATCAAAGGCAATAAAATCCATATGAACTGTTTAGCTTTCATCTTGTGAGTTCGGCAAATATATAAATGAATCCCCGAATACACAAATTCATCAGGAACAATAAAAGCCCTGGGTAAAGTCTTACCCAGGGCCTGAAAAATTAAAAAGCTGCTTATTTTGATACAACCGAAAGCACCGCTTTTTTATTACCCGCTGTTAAATCCAGCGTAAATAGATACGTTTTTCCAGCTTCCAACGTTTTACCTGTTTTGATACCCAAGTTTCCGGAATCACGCCCATTTTTACCGTCACCAATAAAAATTAGATCGCTTGACGTTGTCACATCCGTACCCCCAAACTCTCCGCCCCAGCCTTTTTGGTGAAAGAACTTAAAGTTGATATTATTGGTATTGATTGATTCGCCTGCTTTCAGTGTAATTTGGTACTTTTTATTACCTAATGGAGCTAAACAGAGGGCTTTATCGGTATTCCAACCAACCTGATTACTGGAAACTTTTGGCTTTCCAACGCCTTCTCCAATTATCCATACGGCTCCGGTACCATCTTCCTGCAATTTAGCAAGATCATTTCCGGCCATGGCCTCAACCACGAAGTATTTTAGCGCGAAGTCTGCAGTAACACGGTATTTCCCTGTTATTCCTTTAAACGATATGACCCCATCGGCGGCTCGCGTAAAGAAGTCAGGGTCAATCCACCAATCTTGTAGATCCGCAATACCTTCAAAAGTTGCTGTCTCCCCTTGATTCAACACCATTTCAACTTTAGAATGCGTATCATCAAGACGGCCGAACAACGATCCATTAAGCAGCACGAAAATAAATGGAGAGGCTTGAAACGTCAATGTATTAAATTGTATCGGGTATACACCAGATGTTGAATTTGAAAACGGGATTTCAGCTATAGAACCAAAATCAACAGCATTATTAACCCATCCAAAACTCATGGCATTCCCCTGTTCGCCAACCTTTGGGGCTTGGATATAACCCTTTACTTCAGCCGAGAAATTCTCCTTGGCAGCATATTGATTCCGCCCGGTTTTCTCCATCCGAAAGGACTTTGATTCGGTAACCAATGTGAGGTAAGGAAAGTCCGGACGGCTTAAATCTATATCAAAAGATTGTTCTGTTTTCTTTTGACTAATATTCTGTAAAACAAACCTAATGGTCGCTTTCCCATCTGGAATGTCTTTCAAAAAAGGGACATAAATTTTTCCGCTATAGTCGCCGTTCTCCTTTGTACGAATCGTCGTTTCGGTAACCTTATCGTCTGTAAAATATAATTGAGCTTTCAGCGTAGACAAAGCGACTTCGCTATCCGATACACGAACATTAAAGACTAAACTATCACCAAAATGAGCAGCAGAAATAGCTGATTTCAATTCTATTTTTGGATCGCCGATTTGATACACATATTTTTCATCCTTTTTACAAGAACTTACCACAGCTATTGTTCCCAATAGTATATTGATGAGATATCTTTTCATAATCCCAATATTTAGTTTTTCCAACGATAAGAGACGACTGAATTTGCAGGAACCTCGTAGTTAAAATGATTTTTACCATCTGCCAACGTGATTTTACGGTTGTCGTTCGATTCATTCAATAACACGACAGCATAGCTTCCGTCTGTATTCTGAAAGGCACTATAGACCAGTCCTGCAGCGGTATATCCTGTAGCGCCAATGCGTGTCGCTCCGGACTTAACCACAGACGACAGATGTCCTACAATATAATAATGCGAGTTGCGCGTGATACTCCTGTAATTTGACTTGCTAATATCGACAGCACCATAACAGGTCTGACAACCGCCTTCGCGATTTGGGCCCTTATCGGTATCCAACATCAAATTCCAAACAATAACACCCTTGCTCCAATTGTTTACAGTCCCTAACGCTACTTCGCGCATATCTTCCATTAAACGCTTGTCAAGGTTACGCCCATCATTCCATTCCCCGATGGATGTTTCTGTAAAAACCAGATCTTTATCCGGACGCTGATTATGAATATCAATTAACTCCGCTTTGTCACCACCATAGTTGTGATAAGCTGCGCCAGCGATAAAAGAAGCGGCACCGGCATCATTATAGATTTTGATGGGGTAATCTTCCTGATCGGCCATATTATCGTAATTATAATTATGGTCGAATGCATAGATCTTCGTAGCAATACCGGCAGCCTTAAGTTGTGGGCCTAGAGATTGTTTGATAAATGCTTGTTGCTCCTGCCATGACATGTACATTGAAGCAGAATTTTTTCGATTCAATGGCTCGTTTTGAACGGTAATTGAATAAATATTAATTCCCTCTTTCTTCATTGCCTGAAGCCATTGGACAAAATACCAACCGTAATCCTGATAGTACTTCGGATTTAATTGACCGCTGGTCCAAGAATCAAAAGGTTTCAAATCTGTCAGATTATCGACCTTCATCCATTTTGGCGGAGTCCATGGCGATCCCATAATTTTGACGTTTGGGTTGATGGCTAGAATCTCCTTCAGCACAGGAATAACATATTGCGTTTCTTCTGACTGCAATCCAAAATTTTCCTTTCCTTCTTTGTCCCAACAGGTATACTCGCTCAATGAAAAATCAGAACATCCGATAGCAATACGTATGTAACTCATGCCCATACCATCTTTATCGGAGAAAGTCTCCGTGAGAAATTTCGTCCGATCCTCCTTACTCATTTTCATCAGATTATAACAGGTAGAACCGGTGATAGCCGCACCAAATCCATCCATTGTCTGAAATTTCTGATCAGGATTTAAGGTAATCGTATTGGGCGACATGTTAAACTTTGTACTAAAATCGACATACTTTTTTGTCAGATCATAGGCTCGACTTGTATTGGTCGTTACAATAGTGACATCGCCAGATTTTTTGATATCATCGCCTTGAGAAGGTATATAGCTATCTCGTTTACAAGATGTTGCCGTGATCAAACAGGACAACAAGAATGTATATATCATAGTGTTATTATTACGTTTCATAAAATTAAAATAATTAGTATCCCGGATTCTGAACTAAGTTAGGATTCTGGTCAATTTTAGGTTGCGGAATCGGCAGACGGTAGGAATTCTTTGTGAACGGATATACCCGGGGCTTTCTTCCTGAGTCTTTCGCATACACGGCATTCATGACAGCTTCCACCTTATCCAAACGAACCAGATCAAACCAACGCTGTCCTTCGAAGGCTAATTCTAAGCGACGCTCTTTTAAATATGCTTCCAGCAAAGCATCTTTATTCGCACGAACTCCAGCGGATAATTTGGGTAATTTTACACGTGTACGGATCTTATCAATAATGTCAGCTGCCCCCAAAAGATCGGTTCCCTGCTGGATTAACGCTTCGGCTTTCAATAACAAAATATCGGCGTAGCGGAGCTTGACAATGCTACTCATGCCCGAACGCAACTTAAACATAAAAGGATAATGGCTTGATGGGTAATAGTTGCTCCAGGTTGTTGTATAATAAACAATAGATTGTGCCATCCGAATTTGGTCTGCTTCATTCGTATATGCTTGTATCAAATCACGAGATGGTGTGACCCATTTGGCCCATGTAAATGCATTGTCGTAATTGGACAGGTCGCGACCAAACATCCAGGTCGCCCAGTTTCCAGATCCAGGCATAAATTGCGCCTCTAAAATTGATTCTTTTGTATTTCGTTGCGCTAAGTCCGTCTTGGCGGCGTTCAATTCATATAAATCCCCATAATTGGGATTCAAATCAAATCCATCTCCAGTCAATGCGTCCGCATACTGAATAACTTTATTATAATCCCGGAGGGGTTTTTCCGCATAGAGTTTTGCCAACATTGCCCGAGCTACAGACTTTGTAAACAAAGTCTTATTCGCATTGTTATTGACCGGGGCATCAACCAAGGCCTCCAAAAGATCCTTCTCGATCTGTTTATGCGCTTCCTCTTCAGTCGCCTGCTTGGGGAAATATTCCGGGTATACCGCTTCGATATTTTCTGCGGTAATATCTTTTCCTTGAGTTGTAATTACTGGGATGGATCCAAATATGCGCACCATATCAAACATCGCCAGTGCCCGAAAGATTTTACCCTGCGCCTTATAGACTTTAATGTCAGCGTCACTAATTGACTTATCCGCAACACTATCGACATTGATGATTAAACGGTTGGCCCGCGCAATATCTTCCAGATAACGTGCCCAATCTCGATCAACAACGGAGTTCGATCCCTCAATAGAATTATTCTCAAAGGGTACAACTTCGGCTCCTGTTGTTCCTGCGTACGCATTATCAGCATGGGAATCGCCGATCAGCAATAAATCCAGGTACCAATGTTCTTGCCTATCTCGCATCTGTTGGTAAATCCCAGAGAGAAAATTATCAACTTCGCTTCTGTTTTTAAAGACGATCTGTGTTCCATTTTCAGTTTTACCCTGACTAACATCTGTATAACTGTCCAGTGGATCGCGATTTAGCGAGCACGAAGCCAGCAACAATCCTGTCATGAACAACGGTAAAACGTATTTAATATTTGTTTTTTTCATCACCATTCAATTAAAATTCTACATTTACACCAAGTACAAAAGATCTATTTTGCGGATATGTCCCCCAATCGAGACCTTGTACTCTTCCCGAATTTCCCCACTGGTTTACCTCCGGATCCATGCCTGAATATTTAGTTAGCGTAAATAGGTTACTGGCCGAAAAATAAGGCTGAATCTTTTTTATTCCAATCTTTTTCAAACGTTCAGGTGCGATAGAATAGCCCAATGAAATATTTTTTACGCGCAAATAGCTTCCATCTTCCACAAAATAAGATGAGTTTTTAATATCAAAGCCTGCTTTGGGCACATGTGTAATCTGTCCCGGAACGCGCCAGCGATCGAGTACAACGGTTGTTTGATTACGACCATCATACATTCCCTCTGTTTCCATTCGGCTCGCGTTGAAAATGTCATTACCATAAGTACCCTGAAGAAATATACTTAAGTCAAAATTTTTCCAGGAAAAGCTATTTGTCAATCCATATACAAATTTTGGATTGGGATCTCCAATATAAGTCAGGTCGGAAGGAGATGTTTTGCCATCACCATTCAAATCTCTATACATCAATTCGCCTGTCTCCGGATTTACACCATCAGAGATATAACCGTAAAATCCACCTAAAGGTCTTCCGGGTTCGTTCCTAACGACAGTTGCATTGACTAGATTATTTGTAACCGCATCGTTGTAGATTTTTGTAAAGACGAGCTTGTCCAGACGGTTCTTATTAAAGGAAATGTTAAATTCTGTATTCCATGTAAAATCTCCTGTTAGATTCTTGGAGTTGATTCCGATCTCAAATCCTTTATTGGTCATCTCGCCCTCGTTCCGTTTAATTGTACTCGCCGAAGAGGACCCTGTAGGTAAGCTCACTTCCATCAACATATCTGTTGTTTTTTTATGGTAGTAATCTAAGGTCAGGTTCAATCTGTTATTTAATGTAGAAAAATCAATCCCCACATTTGCCTGGGTAGTCGTTTCCCATTTTAAATCTGTCGCTCTCAATGTAGTCGAATTTCCAATATTCGGCGGAGAATATTGGTATTTGTCCTCAAACCAAGGTAACCGCTGAATCACATTGAACGAAAGATAGGAATAGTCGCCAAGTCCGGATTGGTTACCAGTCTGCCCCCATCCTCCACGTATTTTCACCTCATTGATCCAGTCTACATCTTTCATAAAATCCTCCGCTGATAAGCGCCATGCTGCCGATACCGAAGGGAAATATCCCCAGCGACCAGAAGGGCTTAATTTAGACGATGCATCGGCTCGCATATTTGCAGTTACAAGGTATTTTCCGTCATAATTGTACATCGCACGGGCAAAATAGGATAGGATGGCCCAATTGGATGCCCCGGAGCCAGTTCTATCCCATGAAATCTTGTTTGCCGCATTGAGTGTCTGTATGATACCATTAGCATAATTCGAACCATAAATATAACTATTAGAATATTTGGAATCTGTCCAGGATGACCCTGCCATCGTTTCCAAGCTATGTTTTCCAAAGCTTCTGCTATAAGTCAGCACATTGTCCCAGGTCAATACCGTGTTTGTGTTGCGAGCGTCAGACGCCTCTCCAAACTGATTTCTACCCTGTTGTGTAATCCAGGGATCTAAAAATGTTGTCAGTACGCCCGACCGTCTGTCCATTGAAAATGACGACTTCCAGGTTAAATTGGGCATAAAGGATATCAATACACTTCCTGTCGCCAATAACCTATTCTCACGATTATTGTTATTCTTGGTTCGTTCGAGATTTTCTAAAGGGCTGTTGATATTTAGCCCATTGAAATTGGTATTGTACCGATCAGGAAACAAAGGATCCCATATAGGAGCATAAGTTGGTGTATTGATGATCGAAGTAACTACTCCACCTCGATTAGATCCATTGCCTGATATAATTCCATTGGTATTGTAATCCGCATAAGATATATTAGCGTTAACCTTCATCCATTTTTTCACCTGATTATCTATATTCGCTTTGAAGTTATAACGTCTAAAAAAGGAGCCCTGCAGCGTGCCTTTCTCTGTCAGATACCCCCCACCCAAATAATAGCGTAATTTCTCGTTACCATCGGAGATTGATAACTGATAATTCTGTTGAACGCCGGTTTGATAGGTTTCCTTAAACCAGTCTGTTTGATCAGTAAGCCCTTCAGGCAGCTTAACATAACCTGTCTCATCCATCAACTCTTTGTATTGTGCGGTATTCAGGACTTTTACGGTATTATTAACCACATTTGCTGTAGCTTGTGCTCCTAAGGTAATTTTAGCTTCCCCTGCTTTTCCGGATTTTGTGGTCACAAGAATAACACCATTTGCTCCGCGCGATCCATATATAGCTGCAGAAGAGGCATCTTTTAAAATCTGAATGTCCGTAATATCACTTGGTGATAAAAATTTGATGTCCTCAACAGGTAATCCATCGACAACATAAAGCGGGTCGTTTGATCCATTAAAAGACGTCGTCCCACGGACTTTAATTGACATTTCACCACCTGGTGCTCCATTGGGTTGAATCACAGATACACCTGCCGCCTTTCCTTGTATGGCCTGCCCCAAACTTACGACCGGTCTCTTTTCCAAGTCTTTGGTCGATACGGAAGAAATTGCAGTGGTTACGTCCTTCCGTTTTACGGAACCGTAGCCGATGACTATAACATCTTCAAGGACATTGGTAGCTGAATTTAATTGAACAGTCATGGTACTATTGGCCGGCAATTCTTTGTTGTCATAGCCAATAAAACTAAATTGAAGAATGCTGCCTTGTGGAGCCGAAATCTGGAAACGACCTTCTCCATTACTGGAAACCGCATTGCTGGTACCTTTCTGTGTTATCGTTACACCTGTGAGTGGTTTCTGATCCTGCGCATCCAGCACCCGCCCACTGACCTGAATGCGGTCCTGTGCAAATACCGAATTCAACCAGGTACACAAGAAAATCAGCCCCATGGAAAAGGTTACTTTTCGAGTAAAGTAAATCATATGAAATAAAAAATTGGTTATTGTTTTGTCTTTGGTTATTCCAAATTGCGAGGAGTTTCCCCTGCTCCATCGCTCAAAACAAAACTAGTAGGACCTAAACAGGAAAAAAAGTGAAGGTACTCAAAAAGTACCTGACTAAAATCGTAAAACACTTAAAAACAGTATGTTGAAAAAATAAATACAATGTAAAAAGTACTTAAAAGAGATACTATCCACTCCTACATTATTATTTTTTTGGTATTTTCAGTGCTTATTAAGGTCGATCAATAGTTGCAATTTGACAAACAGAAGCCTCAAAGTCATCGCGATGACCGGCTGCTTTGTTACGTACCTTGGTCCTATAGTTATAAACTGTACGAAGGGAGTACCTCAGAAAGCTGGCAATCTTAACCGAGTCATCTATTCCTAAACGAATCAGGGCAAAGATCCGCAGTTCCGTATTGAGCAGTTCGTTCTTCTTCGGATATATCTTCTCGTCCTCCTGAAGAAGGGCATTAAATTCATCAACAAAGGTTGGATAAAGGTTCAAAAAGATCCGATCAAAATTGATATAAAGTTGTTGTATCTCCCTTTCTTCCATCTGTGTCGATTTCAATTGCTCCCGAATTGCTTCCCACTGATGGTTGGATGCTTTTTTCAGCAATGCTTTTCGTATATCCTCCATTTTGTCGATATAGCTTGAACACATATCAAAAAATTGCGCAATATACTCCTCTTTAATGTGATTGGATTCGGAGAGTTTTAAATTCGTTTGATTGATTTCAGTATTCAATGACCGCAACTGCTGATTGGTTCCCGACAGTTCGGATCTGATCCTGCGCAAGTGCTGTACTTGACGATAGATCACAATCAAGCCAATAATTACACCGACCAATAAAATACTGACCACAACAACCAAGGCGATCAATTGCTTATTCTGGCTATTGATTTTCTGTTGGTATGCTGCGTTAATGATCGGGTAGGAAGAAGTACCTTCGATAATCCGATAACGTACTTTACACAGCATCGCGTCATCAATCGCCTTTTCAATATATCGAAAGGCACGATCAAAATCCTGTTTGTCATAATAAGTTAGTGCTAAATCATGAAATGACGCATTGTCTCGATTTGCCATCTCAATATCCGCACTTGCCGACACAGCCAGATAATAAAGTTGATCGGCCGTATTTTTTTCATATTTATAGATCAGGCTAATAAAATAGGACAATAGGGCGCGCTGCTCCAAGTCTTTCTGGCTTTCCGTCCAGAGCCTGAAAAATTGCTTTTTTGCATCTTCCCGACTGCCATTAAATAAGGTCTTTATTGCAATGGTCGTCCGATATTCCAATGAAGATTTCGGTAAAACCTGTAATAGTGAATCGCGATAACGTTCACTCGCCTGATAATATTCCTGTCGGTTGTTACTTTGTCCGTAATGACTATAAAATGAGCTATAGGTATCGTAATATTTGGCTAAAAGTTTGTTACCAAGGCCCGCGGGACTAATCTCATGCAACAATTTTGACGCTTCAATATAACGTCCAATCGTCGAATAAACCCAGGCTAAATCTAGTTGAATAACGGTATGCAGTGAATCATTGTCGGACGGAGCTAATTTTTGGCAAAGCGTGATATAGGTAAGTGCGGCATCGGAATCGAATTTTTTGTAGTTCTCAAAAATTTCATAATTCTTCTGAAAAAAAAGGTTCTGATCAGCTTCAAGTGATTTTGCTTCCTGCTTTAGTTTATCCAATTTATCTTCCCTATTCTTAACGTACATCTTCTGATTTTCCATTAGATATTCTAACCTTTGAAAAATCTTTGTACTATCCGAATAGTTCTGGGCAGATAGTATAAAACTTAAATGAAATAGAAAAATGAAAACAAAAATGCGCTGCAACATAATAAAGCCCGGTTCAACATAGTCAAAGCTAAACTACATAAAAATAACAATAAAAAAGAGGACATCTCACGACGGCCTCTTTCCCTGATCCGATTAAGAATCTAAGAATTAACAAGTTAATTCTTTATCGCATGAAAAATAGTTTTCCTAATTAGCTGGACATTTGGTTTATTTCCATCCACCGCCCAAAGCTTTGTAAAGTAAAATCTGGTTCAGGGTATTTTCTTTCTCCAATTCGACTTTTCCGATCTGGGCCTCCAAGGATTCTTTTTGTGCCGTAACGACGTCCAACGATGTCACCCGCCCAGCAATAAATAATTCTTGTGCGGCTTCAATGGATAGATCCAATGCCTTTACATGCTCATCCACAAACTTTCGCCGTTTGCTGATCGCTTCTTGGGTCATGATAACATTAGACACTTCATTATAGGCGTTTACAACAGATTTCTCATAGTCTAAAAAAGCAATTCCATAATCAGCCTTTGCAATTTCATACTGCGTCTTCAATTGTCTTTGATTCAATATAGGCAATGTAATGCCACCAAATAAATTATAGGCAATGGACTTGTCCAGATTAAACAACTTGTTGAAACTGAAACTCTGCAAACCGACAAAAGGGCTAATAGCTACCGAAGGCAAAAAAGCAAGCCGAGATGCTTCCTGGCTGTTTGACGAGGCCATCATCTTCAGATAGGCTGTTTTGATATCCGGACGCTGGTTGACCAGATCATCTGGTGTACCAAAGGCCATTGCATGATAGAGATTGGTGTTCTCAACGTATGCACTGCGCTCGATAGGTTGATAATACCGTCCCAGCAATCCATTGATATGATGTTCCCAAAGTGCAATCTCCTGACTCAATTTTTCTTGAGCAGATTTTGAATTTGCCAATAGCGCCTTGAATTGTTGAACAGACAGCTCGGTAGCATAACCGGCATCTTTCTTTACTTCCACCACTTCAAGGGCATTGGTATGTAGTTCAATATTACGGTTATATACCTTAATCTTTTGATCTAAGGCCATCAGCTCATAATAGGCTGTTGCGATATTAGATACCAATTCGGTTTCCAATAAGCGTCTCCCTTCCTGCTCGGCCAAAAAACCAAAATAAGCAGCTTGCTTCTGGCTTTTTAATTTACCCCATAGATCAATTTCCCAAGAAGAACGAAGTCCGATAAAATAATCAGGAATAAATGGTTCAGGCAGTTTTTCATCGCTTTTCAGGTTATCGGAGAAATTCGAATCATAATTACCGATACCAGATTCTGTGTAATGCCCATATTTACGTATTCCCCCTTCAACTGCTGCTTCAACCGTGGGGCCTAATGCAGCCTTTCGTTGTTTAAAATAAGCTTGCGCCGACTCTAGCCGTAAGATCGATTGACGAATATCAATATTATGCTGTAAAGCGGAATCAATCAATGCGACTAAAAGCGGATCCTTAAAGATCTCCCGCCAGGACCGATTACCCACATTTACGCTATCAAGAGCTGCTCGTTCTGAAAAGGCTGTCGGTATGACAATTTTTTCAGGTTGCGCCGCCTTCTTGGGAACGGAACAGCTACCAAAAAGAATAAGTGCAGCAATCACCAATGAGGTCTGTTTTATGACCTGTTTCTTATTCTCTTTTTTCGAGAATAAGATGACCAGTCCCGGAATAACAATCACACCCAATATCGTCCCGATAAGCATCCCTCCGACCGCAGCTGTACCAATACTTCGATTTCCCAAAGCTCCGGCACCACTAGCCATCATCAATGGGATCAGTCCGGCGATAAAGGCGAAAGAAGTCATTAAAATAGGGCGTAAACGAGCAACAGCCCCTTCAATTGAAGCCGTTACGATATCCATTCCTTGCTTATATTTTAAATTGGCGTATTCCACAATTAGGATCGCATTTTTACCCAAAAGACCGATCAGCATGACCAGTGCGACCTGGGCATAAATATTGTTTTCCAAGCCAAATATTTTCAGGAAAATAAAGGCTCCAAAAATTCCGGCAGGTAAACAGAGGAGAACTGGTAATGGTAATAAAAAGCTTTCGTACTGAGCACACAACAACAGGTAAACAAAGAGTAAACAGAGCGCAAAAATATACAGGGCCTGATTTCCTGAAATCTTCTGTTCACGGGTCATCCCCGACCATTCGATACTGTAACCTTGCGGTAAAGATGATGCAATCTTTTCAACTTCCTCGATCGCCTGTCCTGAACTAAACCCAGGAGAAGACTGACCTGTCACCATCGCTGAACTAAACATATTATAACGCGTAATCTGCTCTGGACCGTAAATACGCTCCATGGAAATAAAAGCATTATAAGGTACCATCTCTCCGGTTTCATTCTTTACATATAGACGGAGTACATCCTCAGGCCGCTGGCGATACTCAGGTCCTGCCTGTACCATCACCTTATACATTTGCCCGTAACGGATGAAATTTGTTGCATAGAGACTCCCCATCAAGGTTTGTAGGGTATTCATTGCATTTTCTACCGATATCCCTTTCTTTGCAGCCATATCATAGTCTACTTTCAGCATATACTGCGGAAAGTTAACATCAAAACTGGAACTGATATCCTGAATGACTTCACTTTTCTCCATATCCTCCATAAATTTCTGCAATACCTCCGCCGTCTTATTGAGATCTTCATTCCCGCTACGGTCCAACAACCGTAATTCAAAACCTGAAGAGTTACCAAATCCCGGAACTGTCGGAGGAGGGAAGAAATCAATTTGCCCATCTACAAAATCCTTTGTTTTCTCCCGCAATTCCTTGATTACATCATCGACCGTTTGATCTCTTTCTTTCCAAGGTTTAAGGTTAATCATCCCCATTCCATACGATGCACCGGAGACCTCAGTAACGATACTATATCCCGATAGGGTTGAAACTGTTTCGACAATATCCAACTTACGTGCAACGGAATCAATCTTATCCAATACGCGCTCTGTACGATCTACTGTTGCTCCCGGAGGTGTAGTTACCGAGACATAGATCATACCTTGATCTTCTGTTGGAATAAAACCCGATGGCAATATCGCACTGCTTCCCCAAGTAGCAACAAAGAATCCACCCAACAATAGTAGTGTGAGTCCGCGTCTAGCACTTGTTTTCATCAATATTCCTTTATAACCGAAAGCGGTTCGGTCATAAATAGCATTGAATTGTTTGAAAAAACGGTCTAACCAATTATTGGACGGCTTGCGGTCATGTGGCGACCGGAGAAAAAGCGCACATAGCGCTGGTGTCAATGTCAAGGCATTAATACCTGAAATCACGATAGCCGCCGCCAGAGTTAGTGAAAACTGTCTATAAAATATCCCCACTGGCCCCGACAGAAAAGCAACAGGAACAAACACTGCTGACATCACCAAGGTGATTGCCACGACCGCACCACCGACTTCTTTCATAGCTTCCAAAGTCGCTTCCATAGGCTGCAAATGTTCTTCTTCCATTTTAGCGTAAACTGCCTCCACGACCACAATCCCATTGTCGACCACAATTCCGATCGCCAATACTAGTGCAAATAGTGTAAGTAAGTTGATGGAGAAGCCCAACATCTGCATGAAAAACAAAGCTCCGATCAGACAGACCGGTACGGCTAAAATCGGGATAACTGTCGCTCGAAAATCCTGTAAAAAGATAAACACGACAATGAATACCAATAGAAATGCTTCCAATAGCGTCTTTATCACCGACGAAATAGACGCATCTAGAAAACGGGACACGTCATAGCCCATGGTATAGGTCATACCGGCTGGGAACGAGGTCTGCTTCAATTCCGCCATGCGATCTTTTACCCGTTGAATCACTTCCTGTGCGTTTGATCCGGGAAGCTGTTTTAGCATAATAGAGGCCGATGGCCGGCCATCGGTCTTGGACACCATTTCATAATCCAGGGAACCAAACTCGACATCAGCCACATCCTTGATACGAATAATGGAACCGTTGGAATTTGCACGAATAGGCACATTCGCATATTCGTCAATTTCTGTAAATTTTCCAGGGTAACGCAAAACGTACTGCTGCATATTTCGCATCTTATCGGAACTTATCCCAGTTTGTCCGGGCGCTGCTTCAATATTTTGTTTGCGCAAAGCCGCCACCACATCCTCCGCAGAGATATTATAGGCGGCCATACGATCCGGTTTTACCCATACACGCATCGCATAGTCACGCATACCCATAATCTGGGCCAAACCGACCCCCTCGATACGTTTTAATTCCTTCAGGATATTAATATCGGCGAAGTTATAGATAAAACGTTCGTCAGCAGTTTCATCGTCAGTGAACACATTCAGATACATCAACATCGAGTTGACTTCCTTCTCTGTCGTTACCCCAGCTTTAATGACCTCTTCGGGCAGTTCATCGAGTACTGTCGTTACCCTATTTTGTACGTTTACCGCAGCAATATCTGGGTCCGTTCCCACTTCAAAGAAAATCTGGATCACCGTGCTTCCGTTATTGGTCGACACGGAGTTCATATAAGTCATCCCTGCAACACCATTGATTGCTTTTTCTAGTGGGATAGCCACCGCATTGGTACTTACCTCCGCATTTGCCCCCGTATAATTGGCATTCACCACCACCGAAGGCGGAACAATATCCGGGAACTGCGTAATCGGTAATGTAAATAAGGCCAGTAATCCCAAGAGGGTAATAAAAACCGATATGACCAGTGATAATATAGGTCTTTTTATAAATGTTTCAAACATAATTTATCCTCCGCTACAGCTTCCTCAATTTTGGATTAATCTTCATTCCATTACGCAAGTTTTGCACACCTTCATAGACCACTTTAACATTTGGATCAAGACCACCTTCTACTATATAATAATGCCCCACACGAGGCCCAGCAATAAAGGGTGTCATCTTGACTGTACTATCCGCTTGCATGGTATAGACATATGTTTTATCCTGTATTTCAAATACTGATTTTTGATGTACAAATGCATGCTCTCCAGTTTCCATTGGTACGGCAATCTTGCCGGTTGCCCCATGTTTTAAGATATGCTCAGCATTGGGAAATTGTACACGGAGGGAAATTGATCCTGTATTTGCTTCAAATTCACTTTCTACAATATGAGCAACGCCTTCATGTGGATATAAGACCCCATTAGCCAAGATCAATTTTACAGTTTTACGCGTTTCTTTACCATTCATTTTATCCTGCATCATCGTCAGGTATTCTCGTTCAGAAATATCAAAATACACATTGACCTGGCTTAAATCCGAAATCGTTGTGATAAGGCTTCCTTCTGTCAGTAGTGATCCCTCCTTTAATAAAATCCGATCTATCCGACCATCAAATGGAGCCTGAATCACCGTGTAATCCAATCTTGTCTGAGCTTGATTAACTAAAGCACGCGCTTCCTCAATTTTGGAATTGGCGGCCTTTAATTGAATTTTCAATAGATTATATTCCGAAGGACTCACAATATTTTTATCCACCAATTTCTGAGTTCTTTCCATCTCAAGCTTAATTTTTTGCGCTTCAGCAATGGAGTTATCATATTGCGCTTTCGCCTTGGCGAGTTCCGAACGATATTCTTCGTTATTGTATCTGAACAACACTTGACCTTTCTTTACCCGAGCCCCTTCGTCCACAAAGATTTTATCCAAAAAACCGTTCAGTTTGGACCGGATCTCTACATTTTTCAAAGCCTGAATATCTGCAATATATTCCTGGTAGACTGTTGTATCCATTACAATCAAGGGTGTAACGGGGATATTTTTAATTTCTTCTTTTTGCTCGGCATTCGCATTGGAGGAGCGACAGGAAGCCAGCATCCCTACCGTACCCAATAATAGGCACAGCGCAAGTAATTTCTTCATAAAAACGATAAAAAATAAAATGTTAAACTAGATGGGAGCTACAATAATATTGCATAACAACGCAAGGAAGCTACTGCCTTGTGACATCATTAACAAAAGTTAAAAAGCAGTAGATTTTATAGACTCCGATAGAAAAGTAAAAGGGAAATACCTAGAAAGGCCGGAATCTATACAAGAACTCATAATATCCCGGTCGACAGAGTGTCTTTGACCGATAAAAAGGATGCACCTTATCCTTCGAAAAGCACAACGCAGTAAATACAATCCCAAAAACAAATATAAAGATGGATAGTACCTGACTATTGACAGAAAATATACGATAATCGTCCTGCAATAATACTTTCTCTTCCTGTGAAGAATGAATAGGTTCTAAATCCAATACATCATCCAAAAAATATTCCACGATCGTTTCTCCGGCATGCAAAACCTGTCCTGTCGCTGATGAGAATGAATCATACGTCAAGAGATTGAGATACGCAAAGAGTGTTAGAAGATGGAATAATTTACCTAACATATCGAATTTTCGAATCACAAAGGTATGGTTTTAAACTGCTAAGATTATTTTATTAATGTAAAAAAACCATGACAGCGAAGGGATTTGTCATCATGGTTTTTTATTTGACATCTAATAAGATCGAACTACATATACAACCTGCTTTTTTAAAAAATATTTTTTTATTGAAGCTTCATTTAACGTTTTTCATTACTGAACGAATAGGGTGCATCTTCTCTCTTGATACCTCTATTTTTATTCGGTTCCGCGCCCATCTTGAAATTCAGATTTGCACCACCCAATAAGTCTGAATAACGGATATAGTTTTTATCATAAGTTTTTCCATTCCAGGAAAGTTGATCCACATAGACCTGATCTACTCCCTGTTGGGCTGCATGGATATGTACTTCTTTACCATTTTCGAGTTTCAAGGTTACTTTATCAAACTGAGGCGAACCGATCACATATTCTCCCGAACCCGGGGATACAGGATAAAATCCCAGTGATGAAAAAACATACCAAGCCGAGGTCTGTCCATTATCCTCATCTCCACAGTAACCATCTGGCGTCGGGAGATATAGTTTATCCATTATCTTACGAACCCAGTATTGTGCCTTCCATGGTTCTGCCGCATAATTATAGAGATAAGGCATATGCTGTATAGGCTGATTACCATGTGCATACTGCCCCATATTCATCACTTGCATTTCGCGCATCTCATGGATCATGCTACGGCTTTTCATTCCTTCATAACTCGGGATAACAAACACGGTATCCAACATAGCAACAAAAGATTTATTTCCGCCCATCAAATCAATTAGCCCTTGGGGATCATGAAATACACAAAAGCTCCAATGCCAGGCATTACCTTCCGTATACTCCCGAGACCAAGCACTAGGATCAAAATTATCCACAAAAGAGCCATCCGATTTTTTGCCCCGCATCAACTTTGTCGTGGGATCAAAAAGATTTTTATAATTCATCGCACGTTGCGCATAAATGGCTGTTTCGGATTTTGGTTTCCCCAGCGTCTTTCCAAATTCATAAATACACCAATCGCTATAAGCGTATTCCAGTGACCTTGCCACATTCTGATCTACCTTTACATCTGCTGGAATGTATCCCAATTTGTTATAATATTCATGGCCAAAGCGTCCGGTAGAGGAATGTTT
This sequence comes from Sphingobacterium sp. UBA7625, assembly GCF_002484085.1. Taxonomy (NCBI): domain Bacteria; kingdom Pseudomonadati; phylum Bacteroidota; class Sphingobacteriia; order Sphingobacteriales; family Sphingobacteriaceae; genus Sphingobacterium; species Sphingobacterium sp. UBA7625. Next base: position 87,554 of record NZ_DLJD01000026.1, on the reverse strand, counting down.
GGGATAAGCGTTATGGGCTCCATGTTTTAGGGCTTCCCAAAGCACCTCTTTATCATAACCTTTTCGATCGGTTATCAGGGCATCTGTTACTATTGAAGCGGAATTATTACCGATCATAGATGCACGGTGTCCGGGTGATGCCCATTCTGGTAAATAGCCACTTTCTTTATAAGCATTCACCAATCCCGCTTGCATACGGTCATTCATGGATGGATAGAGTAAATTCAAGAGTGGAAACAAACTTCTGAATGTATCCCAAAAACCTGTATCCGTAAACATCTCGCCGGGTAAAACCTGTCCATTGTAGGGACTATAATGGATTCTTTTTCCAGAAGCATCAATTTCCGAGAAATCCCGTGGAAATAATGTCGAACGGTAAAGGCAGGAATAAAAAGTACGCAGGCGATCAATATTATTGTCTTCAACTTGGACACGGCCTAACACTTCATTCCATTGCTCCTTGCCTTCCATGGCAACCTGTTCAAATGTTTTGGACTTTACTTCGTTCAGATTAAGCGCTGCCTGTTCAAAACTGATGAAGGAAGATGCAACTTTGGCCACTACTTTCTCTCCCCTTTTTAACGAAGGGAAACCTACGATCGCCCCAGCGTGATCATCCCGAACTTCCAGCTGATTGTCTTTAATATTACCATTCGTTACACCGGCTTTGTAGGAAAAAGGCCGATCGAAAGTAATGACAAAGTAATTCTTAAAATTGTCCGGAACACCACCGCTATTTTTTGTCGAATAGCCAATAATTTTATTTTCTTGAGGAATCACCTTGATATAAGATCCTTTATCAAATGCATCGATAATAACGTAGGCGTTGTCTGTTTTTGGAAAAGTAAATTGAAAAACAGCCGCGCGCTGTGAAGGTGTAAGTTCTGTAGTCACATCATGGTCTGCCAGATAAACACTATAATAATAAGGTTTCACAATTTCGGCCTTATGCGAGAACCAGCTCGCGCGTTTTTCCTGGTCAAACTGTGGTTTACCCGTCATGGGCATCAAAGAAAATTGGCCATAATCATTATTCCAGGGACTAGGCTGATGTGTTTGCTTAAATCCTTTGATTTTATCAGCAGTATATGTATATACCCACCCATCGCCCATATTGCCTGTTTGCGGGGTCCAAAAATTCATTCCCCAGGGACGTGCAATGGCAGGATAGGTATTTCCGTTAGACAACTCATATTTAGATTCTGTACCTATGAGCGGGTTTACAAAGTCTACTGGCGAGGATTGCTGTGCCATACTCACCTGAGCTGCTAAAAGAAAAAGGATAGCGCCTGTTAATTTTTTAATATTGAACATGATATTGATCTGGTTGGTGCTGTCTGAAAAACAACCTAAAAGCTAAAACGTATTAGTAAATATAATTAAGAATTTTAAATATAAGCAATAAAAGCCCTGTTTTTCACAAGATGGTTACAATTCAAGCACGATTATTTGGTAGTTCCAATCCTTATTCTCTGTATTTTTTTGTTAAAAAAAACAGCATTGAAGTCCAGCTTTTTTATGACCTGTAAACCTCAATACTGCTTTCTAAAAATCACCCTACTTTTTCTAGCTTGCATACATTCTATTGCAGCTAAAATTATTTTTTTCCGTTATTGTGGCAACTCTAATAACCTGAACTCTGTCATTTGAAAGTTTGACCCCGATGATACAGCTTTCACAACGTAACGGTAATAGCTATAGGATTTTGTGTTCGAGAACGTAAACGGTTGCGATCTTCTTCGGTCTGTGGGTGCTGTACCAAAGCTATAACCTGTGACAGTATTCAAAGTCACCCAAGTCTCGCCATCATTAGACCCCTGTATTTCCCAGTCTTTGGGATCCCGTTCGGGCGAATCATTTCCGGTCGTGATGGTATACCCATTGATTGTCTGAGGTTGATAGAACGTAAATTGCCAGAACATTCCCGACTGGTAGCCACCGATAAATAATTTAGTTGTCAGATCACCATCTATAAGCTTCTTCGACCCCTCTCCCGCATCAGGCCCGCTGGAATTATCCTGCGAAATGTAGAAGGTATTGTCGATATTGGTCAAGTCTTTGACGATCCCAAGGTCCGTAAGTAATTTGGGAATTTCTATCACAGAACCTTTTGGTGTCTTGACGGCAAGTTTATAATTTGCAAACGTTCCAACGTCAATAGCTATATCGGCTCTGGCCTGATCAGAAACCTGTTGGTACTTGTCCTCATCCGTCATCACAGACCAGGTGACGCCTTTCACCGCAACGTCGCTATCGTAGCTCAAGGTCAGTTTACCCGTTCCATTTTTTGTCGCATTGAAGCGTACCAATTTTTCTGCATCAATTGTCACCAGTTGTTCGCGTTGCGCCCAATCGCCATTTTCATTAAGCACGCGCAACTTCACAATAAAAGTTCCTGTGGTTAAGAATGTATGCTGTGGAGATGTTTTAGATGATGTACTGTCATCACCAAAACTCCAGCGCGTTTCCGTGTAATCTTTAGATTGATTTGTAAATGCAAATGTAAAGGGATCATCCTTAGCGATCTGCTTGATTGAGAAGGCTGACTGAGGATTAGGGAGTTGCGGTTTTTCAACCACAACCTCCTTATCCTTACCACAGCCCATTAAGGTAAATAGTAAAACTATACTATAAATATATCTTCCTAATTTCATGACTATAATTTTCATCGTTATAAAATAACCCAAGTGACAAGCGCAAACTACAAGAATTCAATCATCCGCCACTCCGAACATTGGAACAAACTACTACCAACATTCTCCGTGATGTTGAGACGATAAATTTTATAATTGCCCGGTTTCTGTATGTTAAATCTTCGTGTTTGCATACGATTTGGGAAACTTTCATTTGTCCTCGTATCGATAACTTCCCAAGTGCTACCATCAAGAGAACCTTCAAGTGTCCAGCTCTTTGGATCACGTTCGATCGCGTCATTTCCAGAAGTAAGTGTGTAGGCTCCAATTTTAAGTGTGCGCGTAAAGGTCAATGTACATTGCAAATCACCTGTAAAAGCACTTTGCAAAAATTTGGAGTTTATCAGATTATCTACAAATTTAAGACTTCCCTCACCTGCATTTGGTCCGCCATTATTATCCCTATTAACCGTTAACGTCCCCTCTTGCGTCACATCAAATTCAACAACGTTCGCACAGTCAATTAAAATAGTTGTATAGTTCTTTTTCGGATTGATGACATGCAATGTCGGATCTTTTAAATAGACAGTAATTGCCAGGTATTTGTCTTTATTTTTTGCAATAATGTCCCAAGGAACTGAAATATTGAAGTCCGCAGATGACTTGTTACCCAATACCTGCACACGTGATGGAAGCATAAACTCATTATCTTTCAATCCTATCGTATTTGCGGGCAATATTTTCTTAGCTATCCAATTTGAAATGGAGTCCGTCGTACCGCGTACTTCCACATAAAACCATTTACTCGGAAATGAGGCCAATGAAACCCCTAATGGGATTTCAATCCCTGAAGGGGTTGTATTATAATTATTGTGACTGCTTGCCAAAATGATGGTTGCGGGAGAATTTGTTATGGAAAGATAATGAATATCTGCAGCCGTTAGCAAACTTTTGGAATCCAGGGTTATAATGATGCTATTGGGATTACCCAACTGATTGCCCTTACCCGGATTCGTTAGTTTATAAGAAAGTGCAAATTTTTCACCATACACCCGCTCAATTTCCGTTCTGGATATAGTGAGCACAAAGGAAGCCGTATCCGAACCGTATTGAAATTTAACCACATTCGGGAAAGAAAAAGCCGAATTAGGCAATGTTATTACATCTTTTAAAGCTCCTGATTCAATAAGCTTCGTTACCGTGTCGGTATTCAGCTGGAGCTCGACATCAAAAGTTTTTGATGCGGGAGCGCTCAGCTTAACTTTCATGGGTACCTGAACATAATCATTGGTCTTGACCAGATCTTTGCCCCCGCCTTCAGCAATTACTTGCACAGGCCTATTATCCTGCAAGTTAAATACTTCAAGATTATCTTTCGAACAGCCCATGAATTGGCCATAACTCAAAATCATCGCCAAAAAATAAAAAAATCTCTTCATATTATCTTCTTTAAGATTATTTATCAATCCACACTCGACCATCCAGCTGCCAGTTCTCCTGTCTTGCAATCTGAAGCCAACTGAAAATCTGCGCAGTAATATCTGTACTTTTCGGCACTAAGGTGCTGATGGTCTCCACGGAAGGGGCACATAGAAAATCATTGAGTTTTGATATCTCATATGTTGTATTACCAACTTTCAAGGTATTTCCAAATGGTCCTTCGTCATAAAGTACACCGTCTGTGACCGTGCCAACGACTGGCCAATTCGCCGCTAACGTATGAAAATAAGGATGATCCTCACTTATCCCAACCTCACAATTATATTGTGAAACAACCGACTCAGGCAAAGCCTTCTTCCAAAAACGCACATCTGCGATATAATAGTCACCTTCATTCCAATTGCTACCGCCATTGACCAACCCAAGCCGCAGTTTTGCAGGACTTTTAATCACGCCCCAATCGCTGACATCCATTTCATTTCCTGGCAACCCATTTGTATAGGTTTTGATAACCCTTTTTCCGCCACTGCTTATGGATCCCACAACGGTGACATTGTTCCAGGTTGCATTGTTTAATTTCGAGCCGTTAACCTCTCCGCTTCCATTCGGGCCCCGCGCATTAAACATCCAATAATCTTCCTTAAAGGCCATAATCCATCCGTTGGTAGGCGCGCCAGACTCCCATTTTTCACGTTTTCCAATAAAAGACGGATAATTTGGAAACCTGTATGTATTATTTGGCCCCTTATTCTTTTTCACCTTTAATTCGATGGTAAATTCGCTATTCTTATCTCCCAGGTCAAAAAGTGTATCGGCCTCGGCCATCTCGGCAAATATGCCTCCTTTAAACCGTAGAAAGTCTCCGGAAAACCTGCTCCCCAGATAAGGCTTATTGATAAATCTTGAATTATATTTAGGTGAATAGAATATGGTAAATGTATTGACATTGGCATTGCTAAAAATCGTGTTGTCGTTTTGTGCTGGAGGAATTTCAAAAGGCCCACCCTTACTTGAGGTGATAATCACCAGCCAATTTTCCTTTTTAAAGGTCGACCGCTGTTCCAGTGCCTTTGTGATTTCGCCCACTTGTTTATCGAAGTTTTCGATCGCCATTTTATATCGCACACTGCTATTATCATAGGCTGTTGCCTTTCCAGCCTTGTCAATTTCGGTGAAATGGGCAGTCAACATCGTTAAGTCCGGCTGTTTCAACCCTTCTTTTACGGCATCAGCAACTGCTTGATCAGAACCTTCAAGTTTGGCGACGGCTGTAGGAGCCAGGTTGTCAACAAACAATTTGGAGCTACTATACACTTTAAACTCGGGCGCTTTAACATTCGCAGCAATCCGCGTATAGACTGTAGGAAAAGTCTGTAGGTTATTATTGCTAAAATTGTCTCCAATTACCAAATGCTTGTTTTGGGTGACTCCGGTAATAATACTTGCCAAATCGGCTCCTGTCGCCTGCTTATCTTCATGCTCTTCACTCAACGATACCCATGAATAAATGGCATGATCCAGTAACCCGTTTATGACAGGAATATTGGCATTACGGACAGACTCACCTCTGGCCCCATCCGCTATTATCAGCAGTACTTTTGGCTTTCCGTACACTAAATCTACCGTATCTTGCTTACCCTGATTGTCCGGTATAACGCGTCCAAACTCATCCTTACAGGCAGCCATCGTCGAAATCAGCAGTAAATAAATTAGCCACAAATGTATATTTCGAAAATTATCTTGCATTTTCATCCGTTTAATTTTAGGTTATTGTTCCAGTTTAATGCGAATCAAATTGCGCACTTCTTCATTATTAAATCGATCAAAAGATCCCATCAGTAGCAATGCGCGTTTTCCATCCTCCGTTTTCGTTTCAACAGCTTTGTTGATATATCCTGAAAAGTACCCCGAAGTATTGTATGCAGCATTCAATTCGCCATTTGCATTTAAAATCATAAATCCGTTACGGGCGATATTATTATAGCGCACAAAATCTCCCGCCAATACGATCAGTCCATCGTTCAGCTGCACACCATACGATGGGTCTCCACCCTCGAATATTTTCACCTGAAAAGAAGGATCCAACGTGCCATTTGCATTGAGCAAGGCGACTTTGACTGCCGTAGAACCATTGTATTTTGTAAAAGAGCCCACGACCAGATACTTATTCGTCACACTGTTATACGTGACCGAAGAGATGTTGTAATCGGCGCCTTGTGCACCGGGATTAAATGTTGCATCTAAGGTGCCATTTTCATTTAAGCGGGCGATATACCCTTTGGACTCACCATCAAACCGGTTAAAACCACCATACACCAAAATTTTTCCTTTTAGTGGACCAACGGTATGATAAACTGTGGCAACACTGCCATTTCCACCGACAAACGGTTTACCATCAGGCCCAAATCTGAACGACTTATCCAATGAACCATCGGTATTGAGCCGGGCAACGTGCCGGATTTCCGTACTGTCCAAAATAACAGTGTCTCTCGTTTCCAGTTTATTAGGCTTACCATAGGTACGATGTATATAATATCTAAAATTTCCCGTGGCTAAAATTTTCCCATCAGATTCATAAATATTCCCCACATTGCCGTCAAATCCACCATTAAACGCAGGATAATATTTCAACGTATCCGATTGACCGGGTCTACGGAATGGTTTGATCCCCATAGTGTCTATCGCGCCTGTCATACTGATCCGGGTCAAATTGCTGATATCGGCATTCCGCTGCCCATATCCAGAAAAAGATCCCGCCAAATAGTAAAAGTTACCAAACTTTAAAATGCTATTCAGTGAATTATTTGCGCCGGTTCCTATGCGAAAACTTGCGTCATAAGTACCATCAGCAAAAGTCCGCACCAGGCGGTTTATCGGACGTATTGACCCCTTATTATTATAATTTGTAAAGGCACCGGTAAAGATCATTTTACCATCCTCCAAATAGAGTACGTCCGAAACAAAATTATTTGTCCCCACGCCCACCTGAAAGGTTGCATCTATTGCCACATTTCCTAAAACAGTAAATTGTGGGCCAAAGAATACGATATCATCAATTGTTACCGAAAGTACACCTGTACTTGCATACGGAGGCACCTTCAATTTGACGTGATCTGCGGTCAGTTCAATCACATCAGCTTTTTCTCCATTGAATCGAATAACCGCTTTATCTTTATATTTATCCAATCCCTTGATCCGCATAGTTGTTTCCGTACCGGTTTTTCCAGACTCCGGTTGCATCTTATCTGTTGGATTAATCTCGATATCCAAAGGAGGTAATCCCTCCTCATAGGGTGCAGAAAATGTTTTGTCATCCTTCTTACATCCGAAAAAGAGAGAGAAAACAAACAATAGGGCAATATATTTCCACATGATTCTATACATAACATCCATGATTTATTTCATAACTGGTTCTTAACGTTTACTTTCCAAAATATCAACCATAATCTCTCCTCTTCCATATCCAAACTCAGCTTTTGTATAATCGATAACGTGCACAACACCATTATCAGGCTGTATATCAGAGGAGGCAACGGGGCAAGAAATCCATTCCCTTGGCCTACTGATATCTGGGATATAAGAAATATGAAGCTGCCTATACCCCATATATTTCAATCTGGTAATGTTATTTTTGTCCGAGTCATTAATAGCGTCATTGTACACCACACCAATATTAGAGACAGTATTACCAAACGACGTATAATTCTGCCCCTTATAGACATTTAATAAGTCGAAATCAATCTGCGGATAATCCATCAGTTTACGTTTTCCATTGAACATATACCGCAAAAGATATTTTCGCCAAATCGTACTATCTACATCCGCCAGTGTTTTAATTGTATCCCTCCCCAATTGGTACAGCAACATATTGGCACCCGAAGGGCCGTTTTGTGCATTTCCTCTTGCCAGACCAATTAACCTCTTGATATTCTCATCCCTTGGTGCAAAGAAGGTAAATTCTTTGGTTTTGAAATCTTCTTCCAATCCAGCCAAACGGATGATCTGTGCAATGGAATCAAATTCTCTCGGTTTTGAATCCAGATAGGCTATAATTGATCCCTCAAATTTCGCCTGCGCCAATCCACCATCTTTGTAATAATCATCTTTCTTACATGAAGCTATACCACAAAACAACAGGCTTATCAAAATTACGTAGCTTATATTTTTTAAACTTCTCATAATACACATCGTTAGTTTCCACTAGTCCAATATTCGTTCAATACGATTTTAGCATTAAAATTCTTAGCCGAAGCGTCCAAAGGCCATGTCCAGGCGCGTCGATTGTACTGATCAATTGTCATCGGCGCCATTGTCCACTGCGGGTTCAATATCCGTCGTGTTCGGATCAGATCAAAATAGCGTACCCCCTCCCCGATCAATTCTCGACAGCGCTCTTCAAAAATGAAGTTCTTGAGCTCAGTACCGCCGCCAGTATATCTGGGGGCTTCAGCTCTGTCCCGAACAATATTTAAAACGTTGATTGCTTCGGCCTCACGTGCCGATCCAAGATTTGCCAAAGCTTCGGCCTCCAAAAGAAGTGCATCGGCATAGCGAAAAATCATAAAGGTATTGTCCGGATTAGAATCCTCATTTCCTGAGGCAAATACATTTGCAGCAAATTTTTTCAACACAAATAGACCATCATTCGCATACATATCCTCGTACCAAATCTCTTTTCGTTTATCCGCCGGTCCGTTCAAGGGATAAATCCGCGACATAAACACGGATGAATAATACGCGATGCTAAATTGTTGATTGTAACGTGGGAATTTATATGGCCACCTCAAAAAGTGGTCCCACAAGGGAGCATAGGCATTATTTTGATCGCCATAATTGATCGTGCGATAAAATTCAAAAAGAGATTCTTCGGTACGGCCTTTCGAGACTTTAGCCCAATTTTCCGGTGTAAGCGCATACAAATAATGTGCGCCACTACCCCGCAGCTCCTTACCTAGAGCTGCGACGCTTTCATAATATTTCGTTGCAATAGATGGATTAAAGTTTGCATTCCACATTTTCATATGCATCAACAAAGCGATAATACTTCCACGGCTCGCCCTGGCGCCACGTTGTGAAGCATCGCCAAAAGTCCAGGGCATAATATCTTTGACCGGTTCCAGATCAGCGATGCACTTGTCGATGACAGACACCATGTCCTCTCTACCCAACTGCTGCGCAAAATAGGGATCAGTATAATAAACCACATCACCATAAAGCCGAACCATCCAAAAATAGCTGAGGCAGCGCATAAATGTCGCTTCTGCTTTATAGCGGTCTTTATCGGGGGCTGAAAGTCCAGGGATACCTTCCTCCAATTTGGAAAGAAGGATATTACAACTTTGAATCACTTTATAGTAGGTATCCCAGATTCCAACTTTATACATCTGGTAACCACTTGAGCGACCTCCAGAAGAACTATTGATATAAACCATGTTCATATTATTCGTGCCCAGATCCCGCAGGATCATCCGGTCGCCTGAAGAGGTCGGAGATGGAAATATTTCACCAGACCGAGCCTCTCCTATGGCACCCATCACCCAAGATTCATTCAATTTTTCAAAAAACTGGCTATAGATACGGGCAATATTCGCTTCAACATCCTCTTTGGATTGATAAAAATTGTTCCCTGTAAGCCGATCAATGGGCTCAACGGTCAAAAACTTCTTACAGCTCACAGTAACAAATACACATAGGCATAAGACAACTGCGATTTTTCCTAAATTCATTTTAATTTTCATGACAACAACCTATTAGAAATCGATATTAACACCTACATTATATTGTCTTGGAACGGGATATCCACCAGAACCATCCCTTCCCATACTTGTAACATTCTCTGGATTGGGACCGCTGTATTTCGAAAATGTGTTTAAATTTTCTGCCGATACAAACACGCGCAGGCGCTCCATACCATACCGTCTTGCCGCATTTTTTGTAAACATATAGGAAAGCGTTACACTGTTTAATTTAAAGTAGGATCCGTCTTCAGCCCATAGATCCTGATCCATTCGGAAAGGGTTGATGTTCGCATACCGTTTAAAATCATAAGCATAGGGATACTTCGCTACATCACCAGGCTTCATCCACATGTTGATATCATCCAATGGAACTACCGCCTTATCTCCATAAGGATCACTCATTAATTGGAGTCGTTCCGCCAGAGCATTATTTAAAATTGTACGTTTGGCTGTATAAGATGCATATACATTTAATCCAAATGAGCCTAAAGTCTCATGATTGTAATTAAAATTCAATTGCATACCGCCTGTGATCAAGGGTTGAGAATTTCCTGTACGCGCATAATCATTTTCATCTAAGATATAGTTGCCATCAAGATCAGCAATAATGGGATCTCCGGCCTGAAACTCAGTACCATTTGCCATCCGGTAGCGTCGGCCAGTCGCCGGGTCCACAGGCACATCGGCATCTGTACTATATACACCACGGTTTAGCAACATGTAGTTAGACATAGTTGATGTACCAACCCGAAAAACAACATGTTGCTTATATTTATCATCGTTCTCCCAACGGACAAATTGACCGCCATAATGCTCTGGCAACTTGAGCAATACATCCTTATTATAGGCCCCATTCGCGCCAATTGACATGGTAAAGCGTCCTTCGGTCCAAGGTCTGAACATCAGGGAAAGCTCATGCCCATAATTGGCAATTGCAGCAGAATTACTATTGACCTTTTCAAACCCCAAAGAAGAAGACAGGCGCTCTTCGAAAAGAATATTATCCACCTTTTTATAATAGGTGTCATAAGTCATTTCAAACCTATTGTTGAAGAGAGCGAGGTCTAATCCAAGATTATATTGTGTCGTTGTCGTAGGTTTTAGATTTGGGTTTGGAATCTGCTCATAATTGATACCGATACCGATCTTGTCATTGTAACTCCCCGTAATGTCGTATTTACCATAGACCCGCTCCAATGTACTATTGGGCATCACATTTACCCCCCAACTGGTTCGCAGGGAAAGTAGGTTTATCCAATCGACTTCTTTTAAAAACTCTTCATGGTAGGCATTCCAGCGGAAACCTACCGCTGGGTTTTTGGTGTACAAATTTCCAAATCCGTTTTGAGAAGATCCATCCCTACGGTAGGAAAGATCTACCACATAGCGCTTCATGTAATCGTAGGTACCCGCAATCGCAAAAGATAACCCACGTTCTTTTCCAAATCCGCGTCGCAATAGCCCCCCACCTTTGGAGAAATACCCGTCAAAACCCAAAGGTCCTTCAAATTGATCATTTGGCGTACGTGCCTGTAATGCCGCATTTGCCTGCTTTTCTAAGGTGCGGATTTCATTGAACAAATTGAAGAACACGGTATGTTTTTCGTTGAACGTATGACTATAGTTGATCGAATTCCGATTATAGAGGGAATTGTAACGCCCGTAGTAGGCATACACCTGGGCAAACTGACCGTTTGCCGCAGCCGGCGTAAAGGTATTCTCATTGTCAGAAGTAGACTCATAGCTTACAGTCGTTGTTGCGCGTAGGCCGGAGAGAAATTCATAGGACGCTTCGATAAATGGTTTGATCGACTTGGAGGAATTATCATTCTTTGTTTGCAAAGCCGAGTTATATCCCGATGATGCTAGATAAAAGGAGGGCCCAGGGAGTAAGGTAGAGAATGTTCCATTGGTTGCAACTCCAGACTGCAATATACCTAAGCCATTTCCCTTACTTTTAGATCCAAGGGATGCATTTACCTGAGCTGTAAACCTAAATTTTTCATTTGGATAGTACTCAAAGCGCATATTGGCCATGTAACGATCAAAACCGGTATTTTTGATGATCCCGTTTTCATTGTAATAATTCAGATTTGCTTTATAGTTCAACTTCTGGTTACCACCATCGATGGCGACATTATGCGTTTGGTTATAAGTTGTTGCATAAAATAAGTCCTGCCAATTAGTCGAGTTATTATAATAAGCATTCAAACTGTCGGACAACATGGGTGTCTGCGAAATTTGATCCAGATCCAATTGAGATAAGGCATTGCCGTAAATTTGCATCAGTTTAAGGCGGCGTTCAAGATTTCCGCCCAAAGTCGCCCGTAGTTTTGGTGGTGTTTTCAAAAAGAAATTACCTGTATACCGTACCCTGGGTACTTCAGAATTGCCGCGCTTGGTATTGATAATAATAACACCGTAAGCGGCCAGTGAACCATACAACGATGTTGCTTGTGCATCTTTCAGAACCTCAATACTTTCAATATCTTCAGGCGGAATCAATGACAAAGGACTGATACCCGGCCCCTGTTGGCTCAATCCCAACTCATTTGCGCGGTCAGCGTCCATGGGTACCCCGTCGATGACATATAAGGGTGACGTTGGCGTCAAAAACGATTGATCTCCACTGCCACTGACACTAATGGTCGAAAGTCCCCGGATCTGCGTTGAGCCCCTAAACCCTGGAGCCCCTGTATTCACCTGTATATTTAACCCAGCCACCTTACCTTGCAGCAGGTTTTCTACATTGGCTGCAGGAATATCCTGAATTTCTTTTCCGCTAATTTTGGTCGAAGCCCCGGTAGTTGTCTCCCTTGGCCGCTTGACATAGCCCCGTACTACAACCTCATCCATCTGATTGTCGAGTTCCTTCATACGAACAGTTACTGTGCGGTCTGCCCGGGCAGTCATCGAGACCCCTTCGTAACCGATCAATCGAAATGCGATTGACGTGCCGGTGCTAACAGTCACGCTAAACGCTCCCGAGGAATTCGTCGAGGTAACTTCACGTGAGCTTTTTCCAAAACGCACAGTTACCCCGGCAAGCGCCCGCCCCTTATCATCCGTTACTTTGCCGGACATAATAATCGCTTGTGCAAAAGCCCCAACAGACAAAAGCATACACAACGCCAGTAAAATAAATCTGCTATAAAATATTTTTAATTGCATAACTTTCCGCTATTATTCATTATCAAATCGTGGATTTTCCCGTTGAAAATGGAAGACAATCTCCCAATCACCTTTGGTAAATATTTTGAAGTTTAGGCCAAATCCTGCCGTGATCAATGTCCCCCCAAATCCAATCCTTGAATAGCCAAAATCAATTTTTGCGCTACTTCCGCTGGTGTATTTGGTCGGATAATTGGTCAACGGAATCGGATATGCCACATCATATTGCACATAAGTAGGCGTTTTCTTTATGTTAAAACCGTGCACAAGTTCAGCCCAGTTTGTTTCATTAAAACTTTCGGGATTGATCGGTTTCTTGTCTTTATCCCAAAAAACAAATCGCAGATTATGGCCATTGCCTCCATCGAAACGGCGGATATAAACAACTAAATCTTTGAATTCATCATTTGTCCGCAAAAGCTGGTTGGAAGACTCGCCGTAAACGTTGTTCATATAAGCGGGCCAAATGTAACTTTGCTTCTTGGGGTTTTTGGGATCTTGTGGATCGGGAGCAACTTCACCATTATAGGGATTCTTATCCGAATAAGGCTCATAATCCTGCACCCGCCAGGGAAGAATCATAAAATCTTTAACGATGGTCGAGCCACCAGAATTAGAGACTTTGAGATCAAAATAACGTACATTTTGAACGAGATCAATACTGTCTTTAGAACGGGGCGGGATCAACTCATTGGTAGAAGAATTCCAGAGGATAAAGGTACCGGTGGAATCCACTTCAAAAAGTGGACGGTTGACCAGCTTACGCTTGGCCTCAATTTCTTCCAGATTCTTTTCTGTACCATCATAACGTGTGACCCACTGGTATACAGGTTTTACCTGAAAAAGATCAGTGTAAGGTCTACCATCACCATAGCGGGGATTAATAATCTCAAAATGCAATGGTGTGGTTGAATGATCTGTATTGACTGTCCCCATAAGCGTTGTACGGCCCAAAATGGGGTAAAAGGATTTTCCATCATAGGTCAGATTCACACTCAAAAAGTCCTTTTCATCCGGTAGATTGTATAATTTTTTACACCCGCTTAAGCCCGCACACAACGAGATCAATAAACCCCAGGAGCATGCATGCCTATATATCGTACTATTTCTTTTCGAAATTTTCATGTCTATATCTTGTTAATTTGGTTTATTGATTGCGGTTCATCGTCCAATCTGCCAACTGGAAATCACCCCCGCTATACATCCGGGCAATATTCAAACGATAGGTTTTATAGGCTGTGGTATTATTGAAGAAGAATACACGTAACTGAAACCGCTCGTCGAATACTTCGTCTTTTTTGGTATCCAAAAGTTCCCATTTGCCTGTTTGCTCATTCAGTCCCTGCAAAGTCCAGTCTGTTGGATCCCGCTGCTGAATATCATTGGCTGACCGGAGTGTATAACTGTTAGCGGCCACCGCGACCAGAAAATCCCATTGCAAATAGAATTGTCCAGGATTTGAAAGGAAAAATTTGGTCTCCGGATTACCATCAAACACGTACTTGGATGCCTCTACCGCATTTGGCCCGCCAGAAGCTTCTTTTGATGCGGAGCCCTTACCACCGACTGTAACGAATAGATTCTCTGGTGGTGGGATGTATATGATTTGACTGACAAACTTGTTGAAACCAAAAACATGGTCTGGATTCAACACATGCACCACTGCATTGTCGGTCTGTATATTTAGTGAGCTTGTCTCCGTGGTCACCCAGTTCCGATTGAAAACAGATCTTCTGGTATCAGAAAAGTCGATGATAGTTGGTCCACCATCCAAGAATCCGGACGAAGCTTGTCGATTCAATCCAATATGCATCGGATAGCCATAGCGGATACCACGAACATCTTTACCGTCTTGATTTAAAAGTGAATCACTCGAGGTCCTTCCCTGGACAATATACTGGCACATCAATGAGTCAAGTATCTCATATTTTACCGAGGTCAGATACTGCCCCGGCTTATCCGAGACATTCAGCGTATTATTGAGATTCTGAATAGCCAATTGAAAATTTGCGTTGGTCAATGCAAACAAAGTCACCGTGCTGTCCTCCAGTTTTTTTTGTAAGCCGATCCGATCAATCACCTTAATCAGCGAATCGTAAACCCCGGGTTTACTTTTCAGATAGCTATATAAATTGCCCTTATAAACTTGCTCTTTCGATATCGGCGAATAATAGCCTTTATCCTTGGCGCAAGCGTAGAGCAAGGCCAAAACTAAAAATGCATATATGCAGCGTACAAATAGGTTCTTTCTCATTTTTGTTGTTCCTTTACTTCCAGTAAGAATTTTGTGCTATCAACTTATTTTGGGCCAGAATTTCCTTGGCAATTGGCCAATAGATTCCATCGTTTGCAATTAATCCGGCCAACTGGGGATTATCATGTTTGATCTTTTCACGACGGATCATATCATACCAACGATGCCCCTCTCCCATCAATTCTCTTTTCCGCTCCAAAAAAATTGCATCAATTAAATCGCCATTGACCGTTTCGCTATAAACTTTGAGGCCTCTCCTTTCCCTGATTTCATTCAATAGTTCAATCGCTGTAGATTTCTCCCCCAGTACAGCAAGCGCTTCGGCGCGCAACAAAGTGATATCTTCCAGTCGGGTCAAAATTGTCGCACTGGTAAAAATTCGGAAGGTGGGATCGGACGAACCGCCCATGATACATTTGATTTTGCTAAAAATGGGATATTTGCTATTAAAATTTCGGAAATAGACTTCCGTATTCGGATTTCCGAGTGTATCGATGCTAAAGCGTTGATCTTTTTTCTCGTTAAAGGTTTTTAGGATCGTCTCCTTCGGCATATAAATATCCGGAACAGATTTACTCACCACAGGAGAGGCAAGTGTAAGTTCTTCAATATGCCCTGTGAACGACGCTTCAACGTGTGCCCAGATATAGGGGAAAGAAAACATCTGTTCTGATCTTTTTTCAAAGAAAAACCCATTACCATCTGTTAAAAATGAAGTTGATAAATAATAAGCTCCCCCTTTTGAATAATTGTTCATAATAAATTGTGTGTATGCAGCTGCATCCGCATAATTTGCCTGCCAGGCGGCTAAATGTGCTAAGATGGCATAGGCAGAAAGTTTACGGACGAGTGCACCACTCCAGCGTGAGGAGGCTTCATTGTAATAATTGCCTATTTGCTGTTCATCTCCTGTGCTATAAGAGTAAGGTAAGAGCTGTGCAGCATCAAACATTTCCTTTTCGATCCAGGCATAGATTTTTAGGCGATCCTCCCGACCTTTATTTTCAAAATTTCCATCGTGGGAATTTAAAATCAATGGGACATCACCCCAGATACGTACCATATTAAAATAGGCATAGGCACGTAAAAATCTTGCCTGGGCGACATCTACCACCAGGTTATTTTCGGTATAGCGCAGATCTTTTGTCCGTACTTCCGGAGCGCGTTCCATAAATATATTAGCAGCGTTGACTACCGCAAACCAGCGTCTCCAATTGGACAATGCGTTTAAAGATTCATAATTTGCCTTGAGGTCATTTTTAATAATAGCCTTTAAATCCTGCCGATTTGGACTTTCGAAATCCCCCGACCTAACTTCTCCATAAAGCCAATACGCATTATTATCGTCCAATGCTGCTTTGGTCAGACCATAGATCCCCATCAGACCTGCTCGGGTATCCTCAAGGGCATTCCACATATTCTCCTCTTTGACTGTACGAGAAGAATCAATATCCAACATTTTCTTACACCCTCCCAGAGTGAGTAGGAAAAATGGTAAAAAACGAATTATAAGGTGGTATCTTTTCATTTCTTTTCGTTTAAAAGTCAACTTTAATACCGAGGGTATAGATCCGTGGTATCTGCATTTTGGATCCAATATCATAGCCGGTATAATCCACAATCTCCGGATCAACACCACTATAGGATGTTATTGTCGCTACATTATTCGCAGAAACATAAGCATAGGCACGCTGGATACGTTGTTGCCGCCCACCCAAAAGCGAAGTCAGATCATAACCCAGGGTAATGGCCCGTATTTTCAAAAAAGACGCATTTTCTAAAAAAAGATCCTGATCCGCTTGATAAGGAATGACAGAACTCCAAGGATTGTATAATGGATACTTACTATAATCGCCTCTTTTTTCCCAATACGTGATCTCCTTGATCGCATCTAATTTTTTAGCACCTTCATTATTGATAAAGTCAAATCGGGTCGCCATTTCCTGGTTAATTAGTTCACGTCCGATATTGTAGTACATATTGATCCCTAAATCCCATTTCCCAAAGACAAAATTGTTAAACCAATTACCAAACAATAGGGGTAATCGGTGCCCCTGCAAGGTTCGGTCACTATCATCAATCCGGTTGTCCCCATTCTGGTCTTTCCATATCGGATCTCCGGCGTGTAATTGAATAGAATTATAAGTCATCCCCTGCGGCACCTCGGCATCCGTTTTATAAATCCCTGTATTAGAAAGCAACCAGTATTGGTCAAGGGATTTTCCCACCTCCAACAGGCTATTGCCCATGACGAGCTGTTCCAAACCATTAGGTAGTGCCTTGAGCTTATTCTGATTGTGTGATACATTGAGTGCCGTGGACCATTTAAACCGCCCGGACTGGATCGGATCGAGTCCAACAGTAAGTTCAACACCTGTATTTTGAACATCCATTCCTGCCATGTAACTGGATTTATAGCCATATTCGCTATAGGATGGAATATTAATAAGCTGATTTTTAGTTTGTTTCATATACACATCCAAGGATACATGAAAGTTCTTTTTTTCAATTGCGTAGTCAAGACCTAAATTGCCCTGATCTGTGTAAGCCCAGGGAATATTGTAGCCTACCCATCCCGATTCATAAGGACGTACCAGCCCAGCGATTGCATTATATCCTGCGATCAGCTGGTTACCTGTGAATCCCATTTGAGCAACATAATTGGGTCCCTGCGCAAAATCATCAAACACGTTACTCACGCCAATGCGTCCGATGCTAAATCTGGCGGTCAGATCTTTCAAGCTATTATCGGAAACGAAATAACTGTTTTTAATATTCCAATTCGCTGATAGCGAAGGCGTAAAAATCCAGCGTGCATCCGGCTGTGCATTGGAAGAACCATCTGTTCTCAACAAGAGTGAAACATCAACCTTTTTATCATAATTATAATTTGCCCGGCCATAGAAGGAGACCAAATTATGGCGTATGCGATCCAAAAATTTAAATATAAGTGCCTTAGGGTAAGCCGTAGCCTCCAGATAATTTGAATTGAACGGATCATCCTCCAAAAGATTCACCTTGATAAAATCGTTTACTCCTTTGTAAGCATATGCATAATTATAGCGATAAGTGTCCCATTGCAGGCTATTTCCGATCAAAAGATTCAGGCTGTTTTTATCATCAATTTTCCAATCATAGTATGCCTTATTGTCAAAAATTGCACGTTGGTTATAACCATAATAATTGGACGCGAAATTATTGGATTCCATCAATTTACTATGGTAAAACTGATCTCTATAGCCCTCGTTGTAATCGACCATACCGGTTGTTAGAAAGTGGAAATTTCCAAAATCCAACTGCAGCTTTCCATACCCTTGTACAACGTTGGTTTTATTGTTATCGAAACCTTTTTTATAGTAACTTAAATACTCATTGTATACCTCTTTATTTGGCGAAAGAGGGGCGGACAGATCCGGAAAATAAGCCAATTGTGCAAATCTGTCCCTCATATTGAGATTCCGATTCCGGTCCAACCTGGAGATATTGGCCTGCATGGAGAAGGTCAGCCAAGTAAGAGGTCGCATGTTTAAACCAAACAACGCATAATACTTATTTAGTTTTACCTTATCCGCAACACCTTTATCTTGCGTCGATCCTGCCGCAAATTGAAAATTTGCCCGTGGACCACCTCCGGAAAGGTTGGCATTTAAATTATATACTAGGCCATTGTTGTAATAAGAATCGGTCCAATCTGATTTACCAAAATAGTTCATGTTAAGGGAATCGCTCAGGTATACAGGATAGGAATCGCCATCATCATATCGGCCATTGGATGTATACAGATCATAAAACTGCTTTCTGAATTTATTTTCGTATTCACCGTTGATTGTGGTCACCTGCGGCCGTTGCGCTAATCCAGTATACATATTGACAGCAATACGATTTGTTTTGTCCGCTTTAGGTTCCTTTGTCTGCACGACAATTGCTCCATTGGCGGCATTGGGCCCGTACATAGCCATTGCAGCGACGTCTTTCAATACTTCGATCGACTTGACCATATCAATATTGATATTAGCGAAAAGATTAGTCGCTGGGCCGATACGTTCGAGGTCATAAGTCTGCACGGCATAGGCAAACGGATGCTCCCCGACCAATGGGATACCATCCACGACCACCAAAGGCTGGTTTTGAAACACATCAATATCAGAAAGCAATGGTCGAGAAACGCCACGGAAATACATGGGTTGTTTCGTCCCGGGCTCTCCAGACGGCTCGGTCACGTAAAGTCCCGTATTGTTTCCTTTAAGGTACTGTTGAAGGGATGTATAGGGCAACAAACTTTGCTTGTTGATCTCAACAGGATTGACCTGACTAGCTTTGATCTGAAATATGGAGTCTAATTTTACAGTTCCAATCTGAAGCTTAAGACTGTCTGAAGGAGATAATTGCTTATTATCCTGGCCAGAAGCAAAAGAACAGCAAGCATAGGACCATCCCAAGACAACAAGCCCACTTAAACACCTCTTTTTAATCATGTGCATAAGAATGATATATAATTAGGTTATTTTACTTTTCTAGTTTAGTTGGTTATTTGCCCCTGAATCAGCGGCTAAAGGTGTTGATATTTTGAGATAAGAAAATTGGCCTATTCTTTCTCAAAAAACACGTTATGCAGTATCAAATAAAACTACTATCATAATCTAAGGTTTAAAGTGTTTATAAAAAACGTTTTAGCATAATAGGGAATCCCCTTCTGTCAAAACTGGTTTAATTACTTAATTGGTCAGCACTTATCGCTTTCGGTTATATTGAAGATATATAGAAAACGGAGAAAAAAAAATTTTTTCTCCGTTTTTTTTATTTTGCTAAACTGGTTTAGTATGCAACATTAAGCTGTTTTTTACTAAAAAACTCGATTTTTGACCACCAAAATTAAGATTTGCTAAAAAAACTCATGAGTTATTTTTTTTTACAAATTGTAACACTCCGCCCCGTCTTGACGACTAAAAGCCCGCCGCCTATTCATACAAAAAAGCTTATAAAATATCTTTATCGAAAAGGCAGTCCAAAATGGGATCAAATAAGTCTTTGATTTCAAGGAAAGTTAAAGGCAAGCAACATGGGGAATTAACGAAAAAAGACCGATCAATAAACGATCGGTCTTTTTCCTATATAGTAAGTAAGTTAAGCTGAATTAAGACTTCCCTCTTTTGGGCTTATTTGTCATTTCAAAAACCAATTCTCCACCATTCATCAAACTCGCATAGGATAATTTTAGATTATCCAGCACTTTACCGTTCCATGTTACGGATTTGACGTACACATTCTTTTCAGACTGATTACGCGCAGTAATGGAGATGCGTTTGCCATTTTCTAGATTGACATTCGCAGATTTCACCAGTGGGCTACCGATCCAATAGGCATCCTCACCGGGTGCCACAGGGTAAAATCCCAGTGCTGTAAACAAGTACCAAGCTGACATTTGTCCACAGTCATCGTTTCCACCTAAACCAGCGTGCCCATTGTGATATTGATTCCGTATAATCTGGCGCAATCTTGCCTGCGCCTTCCAAGGGCTTTGGGTAATATTATACAGATAAGCCACATGATGAGATGGTTCATTTCCATGGACATAATTGCCAATAATACCATCCCGTGTTATATCTTCGGTATGTTCAAAATATTTATCCGGCAGTTCCATTGTGAATAAAGAATCCAGATAGGTCTCCAGTTTCTTTTTACCGCCCATAAGTTCCATCATTTCCTTCGGTTGATGCGGCACATATAGACTATAGTTCCACGAATTCCCTTCAATAAACCCCTGTCCATGTGTATCTAGGACATCAAACTGTTCCTTAAACTTTCCTTGAGCATTCTTTGGTCGCATAAAGCCAATCGTCGGATCATAGAGTGCTCGCCAACTTTCGGCCCGTTTTGAAAAAGTCTGATAGATATCTTCTTTACCCAGCTTCTTCGCCAATTGAGCAATACACCAATCATCATAAGCATATTCTAGTGTATTGGATACGGAAGTACCTGACACATCATCCGGGACATATCCTTTATCAATATAAGCACCAATTCCCTCATAATTACGGGTATTTGCCGTTTGTACACAAGCCCTTAAAGCAGCTTCCGGATCGCCTTTATAGACACCTTTTAATATCGCGTCAACAATGACGGATACGGAATGATAACCGCTCATACACCAATTGTCGTTTGCATAATGCGACCAAATGGGCAGCATTTTCAATACACTCTGATCGTAATGTGCCATCATTGAAGCGACAATGTCTGAATTGCGGGAAGGATTAATTAAGTTCAGCAGCGGATGGAATGCCCTAAACGTATCCCAGAGCGAAAACGAGGTGTAGTTCGTAAATCCCTTAGCCTGATGTATCTCCTGATCCAGTCCCTTATATTCACCATTCTGATCCATATAAATGGTAGGCATTAGACTGGCATGATACATGGCCGTGTAAAAGTTAACCAAGTCTTCCTTGTTTAACATATCCACTTCAATCTTCTGAAGTTCTTTTTCCCAAGCCGATTGCCCTCTACGCACGTAGCCGTCAAAATCCCAGTTCGGTGCTTCCGCTTCCATATTGCTGAGTGCATTTTTCATACTTACAGGGCTTAATGCAACTTTCATCTGGATGGATTCTTGCGCTTTGGTATCGAAATCCAAATGCAACTTGATGTTGTGAGCCGCCAGATCGGGGAAATTATGCTGCTGGTCAAACTTGCGCCAAAAACCATTATATACGGACTTACCATC
Organism: Sphingobacterium sp. UBA7625; assembly: GCF_002484085.1. Lineage (NCBI taxonomy): Bacteria > Pseudomonadati > Bacteroidota > Sphingobacteriia > Sphingobacteriales > Sphingobacteriaceae > Sphingobacterium > Sphingobacterium sp. UBA7625. The sequence continues at coordinate 65,600 of NZ_DLJD01000026.1, read as the reverse complement.
TTCATATTTCGCACCGTAGTTTTTGAAAGGTTTGGACGTCTTTATCGCAAAATATACGGTACGTGTCCGGGACCATCCATTGGTTTGGCGGTAGCCTACTAAAGTTGAGTCATTTAAAACTTTGACAACCGTCCAGACATTTTTACCATCGTAGTTATAAATTCCAGCCGTTAAATCCACGACAAGATGCGACGCATCAGATTGCGGAAAGGTATAACGATGGATCCCCACACGAGTTGTCGTCGTCAATTCGGCCTTAATCTGATGTTTGTCTAACAAAACACTGTAATAGTTTGGCTCCGCCCGTTCATTTGCATGTGAATAAGGCGACCTATATCCTTCCTGCGGTTTATCCGCTGTTCCCGGATTGAGCTGTACCTTACCTTGAGTTGGCATGATCAAAATATCGCCCAGATCAGAATGGCCGGTACCACTAAAATGGGTATGGCTAAAACCCACAATTGTTGGGTCGCCGTACTGGTAGCCGGCGCAGTACTTATACACGTCGCCATTGTATTGTCCATTTACGGCATACGATAACGTATCTGTATCCGGACTGAGCTGCACTGCCCCAAAAGGAACTGTCGCACCGGGGAAAGTATGGCCCATCCGTGCCGTTCCTATAAGCGGTTTGACATATTGAATTAATTTGGTTTCCTGTGCCCTTAAAAAATAAGGAATACATAGTAAACCGACACAAACTAAACTTCTTACGTTCATCACTTCAGGATTAGATCTTAGGGTTTTGACTATAAGCACTCCATAACTCGTCAATCGTCTTGCCGGTCTGTGCCTTCCAGAAATCATCGGTATATGTTTTATTTCGCATTGCTCCGTCCAATTTTTTAACAAAATCTTTTTTTACATTTTTGTTAATCCAGTAAAGGAATCGTGCCGTCGTACGATATGAATCCGTATATTTTTGTTTCTCTGTATAGTCCGGCAATTTCCAATTTGCACCAGCGTTGTCTATTCCTTCGTCAAACCGAACGAAATCTGCTATTCCCTCAGTAATCCACCAAGGGCCGGCTCCATCTGGATAAGCCTGAACAATGTGCATGACTTCATGCGTTACGACATCTATATCGCCCGGATTTTTTGCAAACCACTCCGGACTATAGCGGACAATTCCACCTGCTGTAGCCGCTACACCCTTATAATCGGGGTCAATGACAAAGGATACCTTTTTTATGGTCTTGTTATTATATTTTTTTGCCAGCTTGGGGTAATTAGTAAAATACGCCGCCACCAATCTATCCTTTAAGGCTGGACTAAACCCCTTGTCTTTATTAATCCAGATCAAGGTGTATCCATTTTTGGTAATGCTATCAACATCCACCGCTGCCTTACGGTCATTTTCGGTATGTTGCCAATTATCCTGTGCCGAAACTGAAAAAGAATACAGCAGACCGACGATGGCCAATGCTTGTTTCAAAAAATTAAAGTTCATAATTAGAGTTATAATTTGCTATTTTTTCTTCTTTGATTTAGTTGAATTCACATCCCCCTTCAATTCATTCGTCATCGAATATGGAGCCGCGCTTAAGGTAGCCCCTCTATTATAGTTCGGTTTAGCGGCCATATCAAAATTCAGATTTCCACCTTCATGAAGAGCCTTGTGACTCAACCAGTTTTTACCATAATTTGTTCCGTTAAACTGCAAAGTATTCACATAAACATTTTCACCGGAATTCTTAGGCGCATCAATAGTCAATGTCTTGCCATTTTCAAAAGTTAAGGTAGCTTTCCTAAATAATGGAGCCCCAAGCACATATTCATCTGTCGCTGGACAAACGGGATAAAAACCTAAAGCCGAAAACACATACCATGCCGATGTTTGACCATTATCCTCGTCACCACAATAACCGTCAGGAGTCGGCTTGTACATCCTGTCCATGACCTGGCGAACCCAATATTGTGTTTTCCAAGGTTGGCCGGCGTAGTTATACAAGTATGGCATATGCTGGATTGGCTGATTACCATGTGCATATTGGCCCATATTGGCAACCTGCATCTCCCGAATTTCGTGGATAATACCACCATAATAACTATCATCAAAATCTGGAGCTTGGACAAATACAGAATCCAACATATTGACAAAAGTTTTTTCGCCACCCATTAAATTGATCAGTCCTTGCACATCGTGGAAAACACTCCAGGAGTAATGCCAGCTATTGCCCTCCGTAAATGCATCTCCCCATTTCAATGGATTGAAAGGAGTTTGGAATTTACCATCCTTATTTTTACCACGCATCAGATTGGTGGAAGGATCGAATAAGTTCTTATAATTCTGAGCTCGCTTAGCATATAAGTCAATTTCGGCCTTAGGACGATTTAATGCTTTTGCCAATTGGTATATGGTGAAGTCATCATAAGCATATTCTAATGTACGGGCAGCATTTTCATTAATTTTAACGTCATAAGGAACATAACCCAGGCTATTGTAATATTCAACACCTTTTCGCCCGACAGCAGTCATTGGTCCCTCATTATTTGCACCATGTTGCAAGGCTTCATACAATTTGTTGATATCATAACCACGCAGACCTTTCATATAAGCATCCGAAACGACCGAAGCGGAGTTGTTACCAACCATGATGTCAGCATATCCCGGGCTGCTCCATTCAGGTAGAAATCCACCTTCAAGATAAGCATTGAGCAGTCCTTCTTGCATTTCTTTATTGATCGATGGGTACATAAAGTTTAAGAAAGGATACAAGGCTCTGAATGTGTCCCAAAAACCTGTCCCGCCGAACAAGTATCCCGGAAGCGTCTTACCGTTATATGGGCTATAATGTACAGGCTGACCTTTTGCATCAATCTCATATAATTTGTTCGGAAAAAATAACGTCCGGTACATAGTCGAGTAAAATGTACGCAATTGATCGATATCATCTCCTTCTACCTTAATTTTACCTAAGGTTGTATTCCAAATCTGGCGACCATCCTCTTTAATTTGATCAAAAGACTTATTGCCGAGTTCGTTTAAGTTCAACAGCGCCTGTTCAGCACTGATAAAAGAGGATGCAACTTTGACTTGAACAGGTTTTGATTTATCCTTCACTTTAAAGCCAACAATAGCGCCGGTATGGTCACCTTTAATTTGCAGCTGTCCATCTTTCTTTTGCTTTCCTTCCCAAGTCGCAACACTGGCAAAAGGCTGATCGAAGACAAGTACAAAATAATTCTTAAAATTTTCAGGTAAAGGTCCACGCGCGTATTTCGAAGAATAGCCAATAATCATATTTTTCTCAGGAATGATCTGCACCTCTGAACCTTTTTCATAAGCATCCAACACGATATAGGCATCATCCGTTTTATTGAAAGAGATTCGAAACATCGCCGCACGTTCAGTTGGCGTCATCTCAGCTGTTACATCGTGATCTGCCAAATAAACGGAATAATAATAAGGCTTCACAATTTCTGCTTTATGCGAAAACCAACTCGCACGTTCGTCCTGATCAAAAACCGGTTTTCCCGTCACCGGCATAATCGAGAAAACACCATAGTCGTTCATCCAGGGAGATGGCTGATGAGTCTGCTTCAATCCGCGGATTTTATCAGCTGTATATTGATACTGCCAACCATCACCATTTTTGCCTGTCTGTGGCGTCCACATATTCATCCCCCATGGCCTCGCTATGGAAGGGTAAGTATTCCCGTTGGAAAGCTCAAATTTGGATTCTGTACCCATCAAAGGATTCACCAGATCCACAGCTTCCATTTGCTGTCCTCTAAACTTCTGAGCCAAAACCGGTTTTGCGCAAAACAAACCCAAGGACAATAATGACCCTAGAAAAACACTTAATGATTTCTTCATTATTTAGGATATATATAAATATTTCTACTAAAACGTATTAGTAAAGATATAAAAAAGATTATTAAATCAAAATAAACGCTATGTTTCCGAAGTGGAGGTCTTAAGATTTTTACAATAGGGCTTCACTTTCTTTGGGGCAAACCCAAAGCGAATTCGCGCTTCAGCTATTCGACTATCTTTTAATCAAGTCGGTCGAAATTACGTATTCTCTGGGACTGGAAACCCCTCGGTCTATTTCTTTTAACAGGACTTTCACACAGGTTTTTGCCAAAGGCTCCAAAGGTTGCCGGATACAGGAGATCTTAGGATTCAAAAGATCAAACAATTCATGATCATCAAAAGAAAACAATGGGAAATCAAAATTCTTTCCTTCCTCTGTCCGAAGCGATTTCAGACCAAGGATACACAGGTAATTGGTGGTAAAAAATAAACCATCCAATTCTATATTTTTTGCCACCCAGTTCTGTAAGGTTGTCATACCCTTCTGCCGCAGGTTCTGATAGGGCAAATGTAATATCCGTGCTTGCATCCCCGTTTCTTCACAAAATTGCAAATAGGCATTTTTACGCGCAAGCATCTGAGGTTGATCCGAATCAATTGTGACCAATCCAAAATTCTCACATCCAATCGACTGCAAATGTGAACAAGCCTTCAAGCTGCTGTCTCCATTGTCAATATGGACATAATGTGTGGCTACTTCTGGCGAATTTCGGTCAAAAACGACTAAAGGGACTTTATGTTCCAATATCTTTCGCTGGTGTTCTTCCAGATCTACAGTAGGTGCCAGGAGGATGCCTTCGACTTTCTTTTCAAGCATAAAATCAATGATATCCTGCGCATTTTGAGGATCCCCTAATGTACTGCTGTATAGAACATGGTAATTTTTCTTGCGCAATAGCTCCTCAACATGCAAAGCAAAAGGACCGAAAAACGAATCACCAATATTTTCGACAATAAGGCCAATGGTATTCGAACGGCCTGTGGCGAGGCTCTTTGCCAATGAATTAGGTTTGTACCCAACTTTCTTGACATAATCCAGTACACGTTTCTCAAGCTCTTTACTAATACGAGCCTGCTCCGCTTTATGATTAATCACCAACGAAACGGTGGATTTGGATACATTAAGTTCCTGTGCAATTTCTTTAATAGATTTGGCCATAAGAGCATTTCATAAAATTAGGTGAAATTAGAAAATAAATGAAGAATAAACTCTTATTGAGGCAAATGAATATCAACACAATCGTTTGCGTGAATTAACTGAATACTTTTTTGTTGTTCCCGCTACCTTGCGCAATAACAAATAGCCTTTTTATGATAACAACATTTTAAGTTAGCTAAAGTAGCTTCACTGTCATACGATAACAATACCTAATCTATACTTCAAACCTACTGGAAGCCTATTTCGCCTATGACGAGTTATTGGTTAATTCAAATTAAAAAATATAAATTTTTGTTGAATTTTAATAAAAACACAAAAATGAACACAAAAAACAGCACTACTTTACCAATCTTGTAATGAGAATGTTAATTTTTTTTTAAATTTACTGGCGACTAGCTCCTTATGAAAAACACTGGATCATATCACTACCAAGATCTCCTCCCCCTTATACAGCAAGGGGATCAGCGTGCTTTTTCGGCATTATATGATTTATTTGCCCCCGATCTTACTTCTTTTATTGCAAAAAAGATCAGCAGCCGCGAAGTAGCCGAAGATATCCTGCATGACCTCTTTATTTCCGTATGGAAAAATAGAGCGTTAATTGAAAAAATAGAGTCTCTTCCAGCATATCTATTTAGTTCTTGCCGGTATTTAGTCCTTGCCCATTACCGCAAAGAGATGAAACTAAAGATTACCCAAAACGTTGAACATCTTGAGTTTGCAGATCAATCCATAAACATCGAAGATCGACTCTATTACCGTTATATTATCGATATAGTTGCCAAAGAAGTAGAAAATCTTCCTCAAAAATGTCGGGAAGTATTCAAATTGAGCAGGGAATATTATATGAGTAACAAAGAGATTGCTATAAAATTGGAAATCAGCGAATCCACGGTGGAAAAACATATTAACAAAGCCATCCGACATCTACGTACAGCAACTAGCCATCTTTTCCACTTTATTTTATTCTTTTAGTTATCAGTAATCGTCGATTTCAATAAAAAATTTTTTTTTTACTTTCTGAGTAGAAGCTCCTCTTCATTTACATCACTTGTAATATAACCAACCAGTATAAGTTGCGATTTATGAAGCAAGTGAAAGAATTATATAGATTGATAAGCAGTTTTCTGAGCCGAGCCGAAAATATTGAGGAACGTAAACAGCTTTTTGATTGGTTTGATCAGCAATCGGCCGATCAAATACCTAAAGAGCAGTTTTCGGACATCCAACAGAATGTCAGAAATCGTTTATTGAACGAAATCGGGACAACTGAAAGAACGTCCACTACACTAAAATATTTGCAATATATCGGTACTGCTGCTGCGGTACTGCTTATTGGTTTCTTCGCTTACAACTTATGGCCCTCAACCGAAAATATTGCTTCCGAAGAATTATTGGCTTCCGTCCCTGCTGGAAAAGAACGAGCAACCATTACTTTAGGTAACGGAAAAAAGATCGACCTCGAACAACTGAATTTAAATCAGCGTATTCAAACAGGAGATGTTATCATTATCAAGGATGGCAATGGACAGATAAGTTATCATGATGCGAAAAGCAACAAGCCAATAGTTCAAAAAAACAGCATGCATACCCCCAAGGGCGCTACGTATGACCTAACCCTTTCTGATGGCACATTAGTTACCTTAAATGCGGAATCAAAAATTACCTATCCCACATCTTTTACTGAGGGCAACAGAGTCGTAGAACTACAAGGAGAAGCCTACTTCCACGTACGAAAGACAAGCAATAAAAGCAAATTTATTGTCAAAACAAAAGATCAACATGTGGAAGTTTTAGGAACGCAATTCAATATCAATGCATATCCAGAAACTGGAAAAATCCAAACGAGTTTGGCAGAGGGCTCTGTCCTTGTCTCTCTGGAAAAAAACAATAAATCACGTGTTCGGCTCCTGCCCAATGAACAAGCCGTACTCAAACAAGGTGGATTGAGTGTTCATAAAATTGATATAGAAGAAGCGCTAAGCTGGAAAAATGGTCAATTCTATTTCAATGGGAATAATACAGCCGAAGTACTTCAACAGATTGCCCGATGGTATAATATTACAATTACCTATAAAGCGAACAGCAACAAGGAACAATATTCTGGAAAAATTCCCCGTAACCTCAGCTTGGATAAATTAATCAAACTGTTGAATTTTGCTGATTTAAATACAAAGGCAGTGCTAGATAAAAACAATAAAATCAACTTAATCATTACATAACCAAAAATTGTTGAACTATGAAAAGTAAAAAATTTCCTCCTTGATCATATCAATAATATCAATAAAAAGACGGATTCTGTTGGCGCAGAACCCGTCGGATTTGTTGGTATTAAAGTATCGTCTAACTTCTAAATTATTAACACGTTAAAACCAAACGAATTTAATGAAATTTACACTAACTCCGTTCAACAAGAAGGAGAAAGATTTTCATTTGACCACGTTGGCGGCAAATGCTGTACCCAATCCGTGGCGTTCCTATGAAAAACACAGCCTTTTTTTTGCGCGCCCATTATCGAGATCTCTCATGAGGATCAACCTAATTACCTTAATGATCGGCCTAGGTTTGTCTCAAGTAGACGCAAACACCTATGCACAACAGATCACCCTCAAAAAGCAAAAGGCAAGCCTTGAAGCTATTTTGAAAAAAATTGAAAAACAAAGTGGATATACATTTTTTTACAAGAAAAATGAGATCAATCAAGTCATTGATCTATCTGCTGATATAAAGGAAGCACCCTTCAAACAAGTGCTGAATATCATTTTTAACAAAGCGAATCTTTCTTACGATTTTTTCGACAAAACAGTTGTTGTAAAAAAGAGAGCGGCGACAACGCCACTTCAAACAATAACAACCATTTCACCTGAAAAGATTGTCAACACCAGTATCCAACAGGGAATCAAGGGTAGGGTCGTAGATGAGCAAGGCAAACCCGTAGAAGGCGCATCAATACGTCAAAAACACGATGATAAAAGATCTGTTAAAACCAATGCTGATGGGGTATTCAACCTGCCAATCACAGCATTGAATGAAATGCTCGTTATCTCATTCGTAGGCTACGAAAACCAAGAAATCAAAGCAACATTGTCCGTCAGTGGTATGCTTGTCAAACTTCGCAAAAAGGACAATACGATCGAAGAGGTTGTTGTTACAGGAACAGGGATCAATAGAAATAAAGATAGCTTTACCGGAACGACCACAAAATTCTCGGGTGCAGAATTAAAAGCAGTAAGCAACAACAATATTATTCAGAGTTTGAAGACATTGGATCCTTCCTTTTTACAAATTGAGAACAATTTAGCGGGATCAAATCCAAACGTCATGCCAGTGATTGAAGTCCGTGGCAAGAGTAGTATTCCTAGTTCCACACTAACTGACCAGTTTGGGGCTGATCCCAATCAACCATTATTTGTATTAGATGGTTTTCCAACAACAATACAAACTATTGTTGATCTTGACATGAATCGCGTCGCATCAGTAACGATACTTAAAGATGCTGCTTCCACAGCGCTATATGGTTCACAAGCGTCTAACGGCGTTGTTGTTATAGAGACTGTGAAACCCAAACCTGGTGAATTACAATTTACATACACCCAAGATTTTAGGTTCGAAATGCCCGATTTGTCCGCATACAATATGATGAATGCGACTGAAAAATTGGAATTTGAAAGACTCTCCGGGCGTTACAACTCATCATCAGGTCCCACACAACAAGTCTATCTCGATAGCCTGTACAATCAACACCTTTCATTTGTAAAAAAAGGAGTTGATAGTTACTGGCTAAGCGAACCTTTACAAAATGGCTTCTCGACGAACAACTCGATCAATGCAGCTGGCGGCGACGAGACTTTTATCTACAATCTTGGCTTAAACTATCGGACAGGAAAAGGAGCCATGATTGGGTCAGGAAGGGATAGTTATAGTGGTAGCATCAACCTAACTTATCGGAAAAACAAGATAAATATTAACAATATTACCTATATCAGAGGTAACAAGACAACCGAATCGCAATATGGCTTATTTTCTACTTGGGTAAATACAAATCCATATTATGAAAAAAATTGGGAAAACCCCTTTCTGGAAATTAGTCGAAAATCCAACTCGTCTGTCGATTTCTATATTCCCAATCCGTTATATGATGCTATGCTGCCGCAATATAATAAATCCAAAAACTTAGAGGTTCAGAATAACTTTAATGCCAACTATGATATTACGAGCTATCTAAGAGCGAATGCTGCGCTACAAATGACTAAGGGGACTACGGAAGGTAAAATCTATAAGTCGCCCGAGATGAGCGATTTTTTTGAAACACCAACCTTACGGAAAGGAAGATATACGGACAGTCGGAATAATAATTTTTCCTATCAAGGAAACTTTATGTTGACCTTTTATAAAACCTTCGCACAGAAGCATCAATTAAATGCCAACTGGCGCAATACAATCGCTGAAAATAAAAACGACGCCTATACAACTGTAGCTGAAGGATTTCCCGCAGGAAACACGGGCAACCCGCGCTTTGCCTATAGTTATTTACTCGACGGTGCTCCGGTAGCATCCAGTAGCACATATCGTACAGTCAATACAACACTAAGTGCCAATTATTCTTATGATAACCGCTACCTATTCGATGTTGTATACAGATTGGATGGCTCAACGGCTTATGGAAGTAACAAGCAATTCTCACCCTATTATGCCGTCGGTTTAGGCTGGAATATCCACAAAGAAGCATTCGCAAAAAAAATGCCCTGGATAAACTCTTTACGACTAACCGGAAATGTGGGTATCACCGGCAATCAGAATTTCGCTAATATCAGCTCAATTTCATTATACAATTATACCAGTACAAATTACAACCAGTTCGGTCAGGGCGTAACACTTAATATGTTGGGGAATCCCAATCTAGAGCCCCAAAAAACACAACAGATCAGTACCTCTTTAGATTTCAGCCTATTCAACAATCGTTTTACAGGTTATATCAATGCGTATAACAAGAAAACAGATCCTTTAATCGTTCCTGTAGACTTACCGTCCTCAACAGGCGTATTTTCATATCCTTATAACATAGGTAGCCTAACCTATAAAGGATTAGAAACAAAGCTAACCATCTATCCGATCTATAACCTTGAAAAAGGTATCACCTGGAATATAGGTCTTACTGCTGCAAGCTACAGAAGCCAATACGACGGATTTGGTGACATCCTGAGAACGCTTAACAAGCAGCAGGAAACATCCAAGTCCTTAGTCAGATATATAGATGGAAATAGTGCTGAGGCCATTTGGGCGACCCAATCCCTAGGAATTGATCCAACGACTGGAAAAGAAGTTTTCTTGACTAAGGATGGACAATACACATTTGATTATAGCGCTGCTGACGTAGCCAATGTCGGAAATACAGCACCTAAGGTGGAGGGAGTAATTTCCACGAACCTTCGGATTAAAGGATTTACATTCGGACTGGGCCTACGTTATAGATTAGGCGGTGATATCTTCAATACAGCATTATTTGACAAAGTGGAGAATATTAACTTCACCAATATTGTAAACAACCAGGACAAACGTGCCTTATACGACCGCTGGCAAAACCCAGGAGATATTGCGCAATTTAAAGCGATTTCCCAAACGGCAACGACACCGATATCATCACGATTTGTCCAATCACTCAATACGCTCAGCAGTGAAACCTTAAACATTGGCTATCTATTTGACAAAAGTCCTTGGCTGGAGAGCATGAGATTGAAGACCTTGTCCGTCAACCTGATGGCAAATGACTTTCTATATTTCTCCACCGTCAGAAGAGAGCGTGGCATATCCTACCCTTATGCCAGAACATTCGCCTTCTCTTTCAGAGCATCATTTTAATTATTGACTTATGAAATGCACTATTAAAATACTCCTAATTCTGCTGACAACTGTCTCTTTTTTCTCCTGTAAAAAATTCCTGGATGTTCAACCGGAAGACAAAGTCTCAGAATCTCAGTTATACAGTACCAAAAATGGTATCAGATCCGTACTCAATGGAATCTATTTGGATCTCGCAACAAACCAGTTATATGGAGATAATCTCACACTTTCTACCATCGAAATCCTCGGTCAGCGCTATAATATCAGTACTGAACATAACCAATATAAGACGTCAACTTACGCCTACAAAGATAAACCAACCGTCGACCGTATGGAAGATATCTGGTCGACCGCTTATTCGACGATCCTAAATATTAATGTCTTCCTGGAAAATCTCGATAAATACAAAGGCGTTGTCGATCAATCCACAGAAAACATATATAAGGGCGAAGCAATTGCGATGCGCGCATTCCTACATTTCGACCTATTACGCTTATATGGCCCTCGCTACTCAACTGTAGATTCTACAAAACAAAGTTTGCCCTATTATAAAAACACGAAAACCGAGGTAAATCCTTTGTTACCAGCCAATGTGTTTATGGACAATGTAATGGCTGATTTAAACCTTGCTGAAACTTTACTGCAAAACGATCCCATTATCACAACAGGTGAGAACATTGCCCAACCAGAAGACTTAGTCGACTTCCTAAGCAATAACAGAAACTACCGGCTTAATTATTATGCGCTAAAAGGTCTCAAAGCACGGGTTTACCTCTATCGTGGCGACAAAATCAATGCTTTGACCATGGCCAAAGAGGTGATCGCTGAAAGCGACAAGTTTCCTTGGACAACTTCTGCCAATGCTTTGGTTGAAAAGCAAAATCCTGATCGCGTATTTTCGTCAGAAATGCTATTTGGCGTTATGAATTCCCAGCTATACAATCGTTACCTGAATTGGTTCGATCCATCTCTTAGTGACAGGCAAATATTAGCACCTACGCCAAGTCGGCTAGCTACCGTATACGAAAACAATGAAAATGATTACAGATACAATCTAAACTGGCAGATGCCTTCCAATGGCTCCAAGCCTTATAAAACGTTTCTTAAATATGCAGATGTAGTAGACAAGACCAAAACTTTTCGTTTCAGTATTCCTTTGCTCAAGATAAGTGAAATTTATTACATCGCAGCCGAATGTGAACCCATTGCGGCTGATGGAATAACACTACTGAATATCGTACGTGCCAACAGAGGCTTATTGCCATTAGCAGCGACGGCAAACATCTCGACTGAACTTCAAAAAGAGTATCAAAAGGACCTTTTCGGAGAGGGTCAGCTTTTTTATTATTACAAACGAAGGAACGTAACCTCTGTAGCCAATGGCTCTTCGACAAGTGGTAATGTAACGATAAATTATAACGTTCCTCTTCCAGATTCTGAATCAATTTATAGACAATAAAATGCTACACATGAAAAATATATGCTACTTATTATTAGCTTTCGCAGCTATTACTTGTCTCATTTCATGTGAGAAAGAGCTTCACAAGTACGAAGGAAAGCCAACCATTTATTTTAATGAAACGGCCCGGCCCCTCGCCTATTCCTCTGAGGTCCTTAAAGATTCTACCCTGATCTCATTCAGTCTGACTAAAGAGGCAATAGTCGATTCCCTTGTGCATATGGTCATTGCCACAATAGGAAACGCAGCAGATAGCGATCGACCGTATAAAATAGTCCCAAATGCATCATCTACTGCAATTGAGGGCAAACACTACGAAATCATCAACAAGGATTTTTCGATCAAAAAGGATCAACTTCGGGATACCATATGGCTCAGATTTATGAGAACTCCTGACATGAAAGATCAAAATTTCCTGCTCAGCTTTGAGCTTCTTGAAAACGAAAACTTTTCCGTTGATATGCAGTATAAAATTACAAATCAGACTACCGGTCAAAAGTTAAATTTCATCAACTATAGATGGTTTATCAATGATATAATAAAAAAACCGACCCGTTGGCTGGACCTCTATCTCGGAACCTTTTCGCGCACGAAGCTCAACTTGATGGTTGAAGTCCTTAATGTCGACCCGCAATATATGGATACCAATATTTCAATTGCTGAAACATTGGCCTATGGCAAATTTATGCAACGGTATTTGAATGAGCAGAAAGCAGCTGGCAACCTCATTTTAGATGAAGACGGCCAACCGATGAATATGGGAAGCGCCGCGCAATAGCCTACAAACTTAAAATAAAAAAAATGAAAAGAAATATCTCATATTCAATTATTAGCCTCTTGATGGCATGTATATTCTTGGGGGGCTGTAAAAAAGATCTTGGAAATTATAATTATTCTCAAATAAATGAATTGGATACGATTGCAGAACTACCCAACGAAGTCACTGCTCTTGTCGGTAAAGACCTCCAACTGACTCCAAAAATCCAATTCACACAAGACAGCAAATTTGTTGAAGATAATTATCAGTACCAGTGGACTTATATCGGTTCCAACGGCCTCGGAGGCCAGACGATATTCTCATTAAGTGAAGAAAAAGATCTCAATATTAAAATAAATCTTACTGCAGGAAACTATCAAGCCTATTTCTCTATCACAGAAAAACAGACAGGAATAAAATATACACGTCCATTCAAACTCAAAGTCGTCAACGAAATCAATGAAGGTTGGATAATGATGAACGAAGCCAATGGAAAGGCCAGAGTAGATATGCTCGTGTTAAATGCATCCAACACCTTTGATGTCTATAAAGACATTTTAGCTTATACGGGATCGGAGCTTACATTAACAGGCAAACCTGTCATGACCTATACATACGCAACAGGTTTACTACTCGGACCTGACAAGATCAGCTACGGTTTATATTTCGGCACAGATAACGGTACGACAAAAGTGGATCCCAACACCTTTAAATGGACGAATACTATGGGACTCAATTATGAAATACTTGGCGCAATTCCTTCCGGATTTTATGCTGATGTAATCCAGCAAAGAGGCTCTGCAGCATCCTATCTAATAGGTGGCGGAAATGCTTACTTTTACGAGCGCGCATTGAATATATTCTACTCGGCTCCGATCAATTACATCGCAGCTGAGGAAAAAAGTTTTGAGGTAGCCCCTTTTATAGGTGGATGGCATAGAGACATATCCAACCCTATTATATTGTATGATAAAACCAATAGAAGATTTGTGCGCCACGTATCCACTGCCTCAACTTGCACCACGCTTATCGATCCAGGAGAGGATCTCAAGTTATTCAGCTTTAACACAGGCCTGGATATGCTGTATATGCGCTGGATGGCCTACAATGGGGGCGAAATCTTCGCTATCCTAAAAGAACCCAATGCCTCAAAAAAATACCTTGCAAGGTTCAATGCTGTCAGCACCGCACAGACTTACTACAGCGAAATAACAGGTACGGACATCGATAAAGCAGAATTCTTTGCATTTAATCCCGAGTTTGGATACCTATTTTACAGTGCTGGTGGTAAAATTTATGAATACGACATGACCTACAAAACTTCCAAACTAATGGTGGACCTAGGTGATAAAAAAGTCAGCTATCTAAATTTCTATGAATTCAAGAATACCACAAAATATACCAGCGGAAATAAACTCATGGTAGGCCTTTACGCCCCAAACAAAGCCGATGGTACAGAAGGTGCCCTAAACATATATGATGTCCCTGGTTTAAATGCAAATATCGTGTTGGATCAATCCTATACTGGATTTGGTCGAATCAAAAGTTTGACTTATCGCGAACGTTAAACCTTAATCAGAACATCAATATTAAAGGAAAACTAATCATGAAAAAAATCCGGATATTTCTTTTGTTTTTTATACTATCTCCCGCGCTCCTATATGCGCAGGGGGATAGTATAACCATAAAAGGACAACTTCGTCCAGGTATTGGTAATTCCGCCAATGAGATTACCCTATCCTTCACTGACAATAGCAATAAAAAACAGGTTTTTTCCCACACAATTCAATCCGGAAAATTTGAATTCAAGGTGCCAAAACAGCCAACAATAGTAGATGCCATTTTACGTACAGCAGATCAAATGACCGCTACGAATCCAATGCAATCACCACTTAACTTATTCATTGGAGAAGATAATATCAGCATAGAATCCGATAATGAAGAGCTCCAATTTGCTGATGTTAGTGGTGGAGTAGAAAATAATACCTACACGATCTTACGCCAATCCACCGCAACATTTATTAAGCAAAAAAACACCTTTTATACCCCAATCCTAACCAACGAAGTCTCTTCGGAGTCGCCAGAAGGGAAAAGTATACTTCAACAAATCAGCCAGCTCGGTAAAAAAGAAAACCAGCTTCAAAAACAATTTATAAAAAGTCATCCCCATTTGTACAGCAGCTTATTTCTACTCTACAGAATGAGATCCAGCTATACGTCTTCAGATTATAAAAGCGCCTTTGATGAATTGTCCAACGCGTACAAATCATCGAGCATCGGACAAATGCTACAAGCTCGCATCGAAAAGGAATTAGTGACGGCAAAAGGTAAAACGGCGCCCCTTTTCGAACGCCCTACTTCAACGGGAATACATTTTAAGTTGGAAAACATGCGTGGACAAGTTGTTTTATTGGATTTTTGGGGAAGCTGGTGTAGTCCCTGTCGGGCCAGTATGCCGCACCTCCAAGAGCTCTATAGCCGCTACAAAGAAAAGGGATTTGAAATTGTAGGCATTGCCCAAGAACATGGGAAACCCCTGGAAGATTCCAAAAAGACTTGGCACAAGGCAATTCAACAGCTCAACTTACCCTGGATCAATGTGCTCAATAATGAAAATAAAGAGCAGATGGATATTGTAAAAGCGTATCAAATCAGCGGATTTCCAACAAAAATTCTAGTGGACAAAAACGGTAAAATTCTCTTACGTGTCATTGCTTCCGCTACAGACGATATTGACATCGCCCTGAAAGAAATCTACGGGTATTAACAGGCCAAATAACAATTTTCATCTTTTTTCAGCTTACACGTAGGTGCTTGACAAACTTTTTACCACTATACTTCTACAGGGTAACCAAAGAGAACAATGAAAAAAACAAATATGTTATGCTTTAGCTAAAAGGCACCGATAGACCACCTTCTTTTTCCCTCTTTGAGGAACTATTAAAAATGACAACCAATTTTATGTGGTATACACAAACTAAAAAATTAATTTTAACTGGATTATGTACCCTAGTGGTATTCAGTAGTTACGCCCAATCCAGTGCTACTTTCGCTCAAAAACTTTTTCAAGCATTCCAGCAAAAAGACACTACTGTTCTAGCCAGTGAGTTGGCATCCAACTTTTCTATCGCTGGACACACCGACGCTGGGGCTAAATTCCGTCTTGACCAAATTGTCAAAAATTACCAAATTTCAAAAATTGACATCAAAGCAGATTGGAAAGTAAAAAAAGGTCGCATCATGCATTTAGCTATCCTAGATAAAGCGAACAAATCGATCAATGCCGAAGCATTATTCAATACAACGGACAAATTGGTCCACCTCTCGCTATTCGATCAGCTCTATGGCATGCGACGGATGGAAAAAGCAGCGCTACGTGCTGTCATTCCCTTCGAAAACCACAATGGTTCAATCTACCTGCAAGTAAAGATAAATGGATATGACAAACCACTACGTCTACTTTTCGACACAGGAGCGGATGGCATGGCCGTCAGCCAGCAGCTCGCTGATCGTATCGGTTTAAAAATAACAAAAGAAAAAAATGCCTCTGTGGTAGGCGGGCATGCTAAAATCAAAATTTCTGAAAACAACACATTTGGTTTAGATACCCTCCACATTGATAAACAAAGTATTGCCATTTTTCCTGAAATGGGCCGCGATGGCGATGGCATCATTGGCAATACCTTAATTCGACGATACATCACCCATATCGACTACGATAAAAATCTCCTGTCTCTCTATGAATTCGGTGGATTCGAATACAGCGGAAAAGGTACTCTTGCGCCGATCACTATGCCTGCGGGAGTCATGGTTCTCCACGGACAGCTCGATATCACGCAAGGAAAAAGTTATGCAGGTCGTTTTGTTTTCGACACAGGAGCATCCTATGACCTCATTTGTTTCAGACCCTTTGTCCGCCAAAACAAATTACTCATCAGCGGTTTCAAACCCGAAGCCCAGGCCGCGACAGTCAGCATGGGCATTTCCTCACCTACATTTCTAGGTAAAAGTCACCAGTTTGCGATTTCACAGCTTCCCCCCATGACCGGTCTTCCAGTAACATTGATGGGGGGTTCTGCAGATAACGAACAATGGCAGCCCGGCGTCGACGGGTCTATTGGCATCCGCCTATTGAGTAGATACAATATGACCATCAACCTCGCAGAAAGCGAAGTTTTTTTTGCACCAAATAAACTACATGCACTACCCCAGGACTTTCTGATTCGAAACCATCAATTTGGCTGGGACAATACCGGTCAACTAAAAGCCCTTGGGATAGTTGGTATTCCTTCAGATGGAAGCTCCTTGAAAAATGGCGATCTCATCCAACGCATAGACAGCTATTCTGTCGATGAACTCGAGAAAAACCCCAAATTGATCGACCAAATTCGCCTAAAAGCAAAAGTTAATGAGATCACAATCATACTGAAGGACAATACCCAAATAACACTATAAGACTACCAATACGAAAACGCTAAAAACAACAAAATGAAAAAACTCTTTCTTTATTTGGCAATCCTTAGCATGGGCATTTTTTATCGCCAGGCATTAAGTGCTCAGGAAAAAGCCTATCAGGGTACATATTCCGAATGCCAGGCCCAAGCGAAAAAAGACAATAAGTTGATCCTTATCGACCTCTACTTTGTTGGCTGCCTCCCTTGTGCCCAAATGGACAAAGAAGTATTTCCAAATACCAATGTCATCAACGAGCTCAATAAAAATTATATTCTTTACAAAACTGATGTCATGAAGGAAATGGATGGCAAAAAATTGGCGCGTAAATATGGTGCGCCCGGCTTCCCGACCTTTGTCATCGTGAACCCCGATGGACAAACCATTTTGACAGAATCCGGCTTCTTTTCAGTGGATAGGTTGATTGCTCTCTTACAGGAAGCTAAGCAACGAGATAAAGCGCAACAGTATTTAGCATTTAACAAGACACTAGACAATCCCTACCCCGCTGCGTATAGCGAACGGTTTATCAAAACTGGAGAAAAACACGATTTCGCTGAATTAGAAAGCTATCTAGATCAACAAGAAAACCTTTTTAAAGAAACCGCTATCTTAGCCAACTCCGTTACAGGATTTAACAAGTACAATAATTGGGCTTACAACAACCTTCCACAACTGATCCATATGTACGGGGGAAATCTGCTGCGAAACAAAATTACAAACATAGCAAAAGCGAAGAGCAAAGAGTTCGGCAACAAACAACAGCTGGATAGTCTCCACAATATGTTCAAATACATTCGCCCAACCTTTACGGATAGACTATGGGATGTGTTCCTACCAACCTTTATTACAAACTATTACACTGGCTCCAAAGATGCCCGAAGTTATTTAGCACTAATCGACCAATATAAAGTATATCCAAACTGGGATGAAAGAAGCAATGCTTTAGGGCCAGTTATTATAGACCAATCAAATAACCCGACGATTTTACAAACTATCCGAGTACAATACCTAGGACAACAACAGCCTTTAGATATAGTTGACAACTATCGCCTTGCTCTCTTACATTATTACCTAAAAGATTATGATAAAGCAGCTGAAGCCATAGCTATTGTATTAAACACCTCGAATTCACCCTATTTCTCACCCAATAAAAATGAGTTTCTCACACTTCAAAAAGCAATTGAGAAGAAAGATAACACCGTATTTAAAGCAAAAGACATCAAAAAAATTATTCCAATTAAACTAATTTAAACGAACTGTACTATGATCAGAAAAACACTTTTATTAGTTACCGCGCTTGTTACCGCATTCGTCACAGTCGCACAACAGCCCAGCAACATCACCGGAACCGTTGTTCCGGGAAAAATAAAACGTATCGGACTTTTTAAAGTCCTTAATGGCCGATTGAAAGAAATCGCTACCGCTGTACCAGACGCACAAGGCCGATTCGGATTTCGATTCACTCCAGAATATGAGGGTCTATATTCTTTAGGAAGTGGAAATCCACAAAGCCAACAGGGATTATTTCGTTTCTATTTCAAAGGTAACGAAGAATTAAACCTCAAATTAGACCAAGGCGCCTACGAGTTGACAGGAAAAAATAGTCCGGAAAATCAAGAATTATACAATTGGGATCAACAGGCCAAGCCTTTTCATGATAAAGGGCTGACACCAGGTGGCATGAGCACCTATGTGGACTTTTTCCCTGAGGTAGAGGAATTCAAAGGAAAATTGGACGGTATTAAAAATACAGCTAAAACAGGAAATAAAAACTTTGACAAGCTCTTCGCGGAAATCGTTGACTTTGATTTTGCCTATTATGCGACATCCTACTTACAAATGCCACGGACAGCTCACCCAAGCAAGGAAGAAATGAGTGATTATTATACGACATTCATTGCCGATAAATATTTGACACCTACATTATTGAAACTGCCATATGGTGACCGGTTCTTAACAAATTTAGTTTATCGAAAAGTTGATCTTGCTAGTAAGCCCAGTATGGATAAACTAATTTCTACCATCGGACCCGATGTGCTTAAAGGACAATATATTTTACAACGTTTAGAGACAGTTCGCTCGTACAGCGACTTTCAGGAGATGAATAATACCTATAGCAACTATTTCACCTTACCCGAACAGATTGAACGAGCAAAGGCCGTTGAGCTAAAACTGGTAGAAACAAAAATAGGTGTGCCAGCTTTCCAATTTAGCTATCCCGATCTTAGTGGCAAGAAAACAAGTCTCACCGATCTTAAAGGTAAGGTAGTATTGGTCGATATGTGGGCTACATGGTGTGGACCTTGTCGTGCGGAAGAACCACATTGGGAAAAACTTAACGAGGAGTTTAAAGGAAAACCGATCGCATTTGTTGGTGTTTCTGTCGACCAGGACAAACCAAAATGGGAAACTTATGTTAAAGAGAAAAATATGAAAGGAATTCAATTACACGCGGGACCGGGAAATGAGTTGACAAACGCATATAAAGTAAATGGTATACCACGTTATATTCTGATCGATAAGGCTGGAAACCTAATCTCCGCAGATAGTCCGAGACCTAGTGACCCAAAATTGAAAACATTACTTGAAGAATGGATTAAAAAATAAGGATCACAATAAGTTAGGGTAACAATATGAATGCCCTAACTTATTTTTATTTATTCATTTTTTAAATACTTTTGTATGGTAACTACCCGAAAATGGAAAACAATATTGCATATTGGCTACAGCAAATCGCTGCCGGCGATCGTACGGCATTTGATGCACTGTACAACCACTTCTGGAAAAAAGTCTACCAACAGGTCTACCAAAGAATAAAAAATACCGAAGCTACAGAAGACATCCTACATGATCTCTTTTTGAGCATATGGAAAAACCGCAGCAGATTACAAGAAATCAATAATATTGAATCTTACTTGAAAACAGGAGCACGTTACTTAACGTTCACCTATTTTAATAAAAACAGTACGCAACATACCATTGAGATCGGTAAGGTTGACATTGTATTGGACGATGCTCCCATCGAAGATCGCTTGCATTACCGCTATCTACTCGACCTAATCCAAGAAGAAATCGAAAATCTGCCCGAACGCTGTAAAGTGATCTTCAAGGAAAGTCGCATCAACAACAAATCCATCAACCAAATCGCCCTTGAATACGGGCTATCCAAGAGCACCGTTGAAAACCAAATCAACAAAGCCCTTAAACGCTTGCGCCTCATAACCAAAGACTTTCATCTTTTTATTTCATTTCTTTAATTTTTTCTCATTTTTCCGTAGGTGCTTTTTATTCTTTCGGTGACTATATCTATACAAGGCTAACCAAAAGAAATAATGAACATACCTAATTCATTCGCCACATTAATACGGAAATACCTACTCGGTTTCGAGACAAGGGAAGAATACCATACCTTAAAGGACTCCTTTGACGAACAATCTTCGTTACAGTTTCCCACCGAGGATATTATCCAAGGTGGACAAAAACGGGTCCGCGAGCGCCTTTTTGGGCATCCTGCATTTATCGAGGTAATTCCTTTCCACAAAAAGTACCGCCTCCAATTACAGGTAGCTGCCAGTATCTTTATAATTGTAAGCGCGAGCTTAAGCTATATTTACTACAGAAACAACCTTGTCTTCAATCCAGTTCCTCTTACTCAATTGGCAGCCATACAACCTGCCAAAGAAAAGGTAAAACTATCTTTTGAGGATGGTAAAGTCATCATATTGGATAAAACAGGGAAATCCGTACCGGCCATAGACGGCATACAGGAAATCAAAAACGGGGAACTTGTTTATAATAATCAGGCAGATAAGATTGTCCAGAATACCTTATCGACACCTAGAGGACAGCTCTTCAAAATAGCACTGCCTGATGGTACCAAAGTGTGGATGAACGCTAATAGTTCATTAACATATCCTTCTAAATTTACCGGAACCGAACGCTTGGTCGAACTGCATGGTGAGGCCTATTTTGAAGTAACCAAAAATCCTGCACAACCTTTTATCGTCAAAACATCGAACCAAGACATTAAAGTCCTTGGAACACACTTCAACGTACAAGCCTACGACAATGAGCCATTGACCAAAACAACCCTAGTCGAGGGGAAAGTCGAAGTGCAACAGCGGAATCAAAAACTTGTCCTCTCACCCAATCAACAGGCGCTATCCAATGCCTCCTCGATCAGCAAAAAGTCTGTAGATGCCACAGAATACGCTGCATGGCGCGAAGGTTACTTTACCTTTAATAACGCCAGCCCCAACGAAATAATGCGCCAACTGGCGCGTTGGTATGATCTACGCGTTGAACTGGACAATTCAAATTTCAGTGAAAAGTTCAGTGGTAAGATCCTGAAACAAACAAACCTAAAAGAGGTGCTTGAAGTCCTGAGGACCGCCGGTATATCAATTAGAATAGAAAAGAATAACAACAACGTACGAATGATCCGTTTAGCAAACTAACTAAATACGAATTAACACCTACCTTTCATGAAAGAATTTAACAAAACAAGACCTCGGGTGCCTTGGGCACCTACCCTGGGCACAGCCCAAATTTTCTCTGCCGCCTATTGGAGCAAGCGGCAGACAAGTGACCACGACAGTGTTAAATACAAGTCAATTCGCGGAAAAAAAATGAATTTGCACTTGTTACCAACGTTATTAACAGCGGGGCTTTTACATGTATACGGCTTATTAAACGCCCAACAGATTTCCATTAACACTCAAAACACCAGTATCAGGCAAGTCTTTCAGCAATTGGAAAAGCAATCGGGATACAGCTTCTTCTACAAGGATATCGATATGGAGAAGATACGGACCAACCAAATTGTACTCAAAAACACAAGTCTTAAAGAAGCTTTAAAAGCTATCCTTGAGCCAAATGGACTAGACTATGAAATCGTCAATAAAACCATTGTTATCAAATCTATTCCAAAAGCTTCCCGGAATAACAAGGCAAAAAATAGCAATAATCAAAATGCCATCACAGGCACAATAATAGACGAAACGGGCACTCCAATAGTGGGAGCCACACTTCGCTTGAAGAATGAGCCACGGAAAGCCGTACAATCCATGGCTAATGGCAATTTTTCACTTCCACTATCGGCGGACGGACAAAAGGTAATAGTTTCTATGCTTGGTTTTGAAAACAGTGAATTCACTGCCAAAAAATCAACTGAACATCTGACCCTCAAACTTAAACGTGTCGAGCACGTTGTCGACGAAGTAATTGTCACAGGTATGATGGAACGCAAAAAGGAAAGCTTCACCGGGGCAACATCAAGCTTCACGGGCGAAGAACTCAAAATGGTCAACAATCAAAATATCGTTGCTAGCTTACGTGCACTAGATCCCTCATTTATCCAAATTGAAAACAACAGTGTAGGATCCAATCCGAATGCGCTTCCTACTATCGAACTGCGTGGGCAAACCAGTATTGCCACATCCTCATTGCGCGATGAATTTTCGTCCGACCCCAATCAGCCCTTGTTTATCCTCGATGGCTTTGAATCCGATCTCAGAACCATTATGAGCCTCGACATGAATATTATCAAGTCGGCCACCATCCTAAAGGATGCGGCGTCGACCGCGATATATGGCTCCAGGGCCTCCAATGGTGTCGTCGTCATCGAAACCATTAAGCCTGTTGCCGGAAAAGTACGGTTAAGTTATACCTCAGATCTAAATCTTGAGTTCCCCGATTTAAGCAGCTACAACATGATGAACGCCGCAGAAAAACTGGAGTTTGAACGTCTTTCAGGAAGATATACGGCAACCAGCAATACCTTTGAACAGCAGATTGTCTTGGACAAGATTTATAATGATCGGTTACAGAACGTTTTGCGAGGGGTAGACACCTACTGGTTGGACAAGCCTATTCAGACAGCCTATTCACAACGTCATTCGCTAAGCGCCAGAGGAGGTGAGGGGGCTGTAGTCTTTGACCTTGGCGGCAACTATCGAACAACAAAAGGAGCCTTGATCGGCTCTGGAAGAGAAGATTGGGGTGCCAATATTAATTTAAATTATCGGACCGGGAAACTCAATATTGCCAATAGAGCTTTTGCCTCGGGATACACAGGCAATGAATCGCCTTATGGCAGCTTCTCCTCTTGGGTAAACACGAATCCTTATTATGAATTGAAATCAATCGATGAAAAATATCTGGCCCGTACAGAATCCATCAATTCTGGATACTTCATATCGATAGCCAATCCTCTTTATAATGCGTCATTATCCAGCTATAACCGAACTAAAAATTACACGATTAGCAACAACCTACAGCTAACTTATACCTTTAATCCCGCATTCCGTATAACTGCCGGAGCACAGATCAGCAAAAGTACAACCAATTCAAATGCTTTCGTCTCCCCGCTTGATACCGAATTTGATGAAGTGACCAATGACCTTAAGGGCAGGTTAACTTATCGTGGAGCGGAATCGTTCAGTTATACCGCCAATGTCATGCTGACCTATGCAAAAGTTTTTCAAAAAGTGCATAGCCTGACAGCGAACTTACGGGGTGAGATCAACGAAAACAATAGCCGGTCCAATGGCTATATAGCTGTCGGCTTCCCTTCGGCCAGTAATGGAAATCCCTCCTTTGCTTTTGGCTACCAGACAGGCTCAAAGCCTAGTGTGGCGACCCGAATCGCGCGCCGCAACTCTATTGTAGCCTCCGTCAACTATTCCTATGACCAGCGCTATAATGCCGATTTTAACTATAATTTAGACGGTTCTACCAGTTTTGGATCCAACAACTTGTATTCGCCCTACTACTCCATCGGTTTCAGCTGGAACGCCCACAAAGAGCAGTTCCTTCAAAACACCCCTTGGATCAATAGCCTGCGGCTCCGTGGGAATATAGGCATCACCGGTAATCAAAGCTTCGGCAACGTCAGCCAGTCCATATTTGACTATGATCGTAATGTCAATCGTTTTGGTCAAGGCATTTACCTATCCGCTTTGGGCGCACCGGACCTCGAATGGCAACGCACGCGGCAGACAAGCATTGGGCTTGACGGTACATTTTTCAAAAACAAACTAAATGTGCAAGTTAATGCTTTTGACAAATATACTGACCCCTTAGTAGTCGCCGTCACATTACCTGCCTCTACAGGACTCTCCAACTACCCTTTTAATGCAGGTACATTGGACGTCAAAGGAATAGAAACAATCATCAACTATTCGCCCATATACCGGCCAAAAGATCAATTTGTTTTAACCTTTGGCCTTACAGGAGCCATAACAAAACAACGGTATGATAACTTCAACGATAAGCTCAACTCCCTCAATGAAGAAATGCAAACCAGCCAGTCTCTTGTTCGTTTTAAAGACGGTTATAGCCCCCGCGACTTATGGGCTGTACGTTCTCTGGGCATAGATCCAGCAACTGGTCAAGAAGTCTTCTTATCGAAGGATGGCCAGCAAACATTTAATTATAATACCAATGATATTGTCGTTGTCGGAAGCTCACAGCCTTTAGCAGAAGGAACCCTGCGTGGTACCCTGGGCTAT
The DNA here is from genome assembly GCF_002484085.1 of Sphingobacterium sp. UBA7625. NCBI lineage: Bacteria > Pseudomonadati > Bacteroidota > Sphingobacteriia > Sphingobacteriales > Sphingobacteriaceae > Sphingobacterium > Sphingobacterium sp. UBA7625. Next base: position 40,598 of record NZ_DLJD01000026.1, on the reverse strand, counting down.
AAAGGATTTACAGCAAGCGTCATTATCCGCTATAAGCTGAAAAGTGACTATCTCAACTCCGCACTGTATAATAAAGTAGAGAATATATCAATCAACAATGTCGAAAACAATCAGGATAAACGTGCGCTATATGAACGTTGGAAAAATCCAGGTGATATTGCACAATTTAAAGCAATAGCTATCACTGGTACTACCCCTATTTCTTCCCGTTTTGTACAGGACGAAAACACATTTAGCGGGGAGTCCATTAATTTTGGTTACGAATTTAGAGGTAAACGTTGGCTGGACCGGGCCAAACTCTCCAATCTACGACTCTCTGCCTACATGAATGATATATTCTATACCTCGACCGTTAAACGCGAACGTGGTATAGACTACCCCTTCACACGATCGATATCCCTAAGTTTAAACGCAACACTGAAATAATGAAACAGCTAAAAAAAATACTCATTCCATTGTTCGTTTGTGCATGCGCATTAACTGGCTGCAACAAATGGCTAGATGTAAAGCCCGAAGATAAATTTATTGAAGATGAGGTCTTCCAGACCTCTCAAGGATTCATAGACGGACTCAATGGCATATACCTCAAGTTAGGCGCCGACAATCTCTATGGCAGTGAATTGACGCTACAAGTCCCTGATCTCCTGGCACAATATTATTACATGTCTTCAACACATGACGTTGGCCTACAAGCACTCACAAATTTCAATTACGAAGAAGCTGCCCCAAAAGGTCGCATCAGCGCGATTTGGACAAATCTGTATGTCAATATCACCAATATCAATAAGTATTTGGAAAACATAGCGACCTATGGCTCGGTCTTGGATGAACAGTCCAAAGCCATTATGTCAGGCGAAGCACATGCGCTCCGCGCCTATTTATATTTTGACCTTGTGCGCATGTTTGCACCAGCCTATACAGTAGCACCAGAAGCCACAACGATTCCTTATTATGACCATACTGGTTATGAATCTGCCCCATATTCCACAACAAAGGAAGTCATCGACCATATTCTGGAGGATCTCGGACTTGCGGAAAAACTATTGCAGACATCAGATCCCGTACTCACGATGACCAAAGTCGATCAGACCACGGGAACCATCGACTATGGCAAAAAGCCATACCTACAGGCACGTAATTATCACCTTAATTACTACGCGATTAAAGGTTTACAAGCCCGTGTACTATTGTATGCTGACCGGAAAGCAGAAGCACTTACAGCCGCAGAAACTGTTATTCAAAATAAAAGCAAGTTCCCCTGGGTACAGAATACAAATATCAGCGACCCCGCTACTGTAAATCGCATTTACTCCACCGAACTGCTCTTTGCTTTTGAGAACCGTAATCTGTACAGCATCTACAACAATCTCTACAATCCTTCACTAGCGGACAATACCATTCTAACGGCTGGAACCAATCCGTCTTTCTTAAATACAATCTTTGACAACTGGCCCAATGATTATCGTTACAACCTCAACTGGCAGGTAGCAGGCGGCAAATCATACAATGTTTTCCTAAAATATCAGGACCTCAGTAACACCAGTGCCCCTAATTATCGTTATACCATAGCAGGGCTTAGACTAAGTGAGGTTTTCCTTATTGCCGCAGAATGCGAAACCGATTCAAACAAATCCCTAGCCTACCTCAACGAGATCCGTACGCACCGCAATTGTCAGGCATTAACGGCATATACAGACACTTCACTAGATATTATGAAAGAATACCGTCGTGAGTTTTATGGGGAAGGCCAGCTCTGGTATTATTACAAACGGACAAATGCATCCTCTGTCCTGAGCGCCACATCCAATGCACAAAAAACAATAACGACCACACAGTATACCTTTCCCTTACCTTTGGTCGAAACTGAACCTAGATAAACCAACATGATGAAAAAACAAGCTTACCTATTTATTGCAATACTAATCTATGCAACAGGTTGTAAAGAAGATACACTCGATCTTTATCAATCCCAGAATAGTATCTATTTTCCTGGGGAAAGAATCTCCAACATCTATCGGCCGATAGACAGCAGCTTCTTTTCCTATGGCTATATTTCTGAACTGATCCAGGATACATTGCTATCGGTTCCCGTGGCAACCACAGGGGCAAAGGCAGCCACCGATCGGAGCTATCATCTGGAAATACTGCCCAGCAGCACACTCGTCGAGGGCCAGGATTTTGAAATCGAAAATAGGACTTTTCAGATTAAGGCACATCAGCTGCGGGATACGGTCCGAATTCGGCTCAGACGATCTAAATCCCTACAAACGGAAAAGCGAATCTTAGACTTGGCCCTGCAAGCCAATGAAAATTTTGCTGTACAGATGGAATCGCAGATTATTGGCACAGGTGAACAGCAACAAGTACGCTATTTTAATCGATTTTCTGTTATTGCAGATGATATCGTTGGCCCTCCCTGGTTTTGGGACCTATCGCGAAATAAGTTTGCCTCCTCTACGATAAATTACCTTGGCGACTATAGCCAAAAGAAATTTCAGCTGTTAATTGGCGTTCTAAATCTCAATATCAACGAGATTACCAAAGAAGTAATGCCCGGCAATAGTTTGCCCGCCTGGGGTTATGGATTTCAGGCCCACCTTAATGATATGACAGCAAAGGGAACGCCCATTTTGGAAGACGACGGCACACCAATGAAAATGGGTAAAAATGTACAATAACGAACCTATGAAAACAGAAAAATGAAAAAGATACGCTATATCCTATCCATCATCACGCTGTTGGTCATGGCCTTTTCAGGCTGTAGAAAAGACCTGGGCAATTACAACTATACAAGCCTAGATACAATCGGTATCAGTGGCATTGAAAAGGCATATACTGGCGCTACCGGAAAAAACCTAAATATTAGTCCTGTATTCAAAACCTCGTTTAGTAAAGCTATTGATAGCACCAACTTTACCTTCGAATGGTTTGCCTACAATTGGCAGGCAACAGTCAATGCCGATAAAAAAATCCCTTTGGCAACGACAAAAGATTTAAATATAAACGTACCCCTGCCAACAGGTTCTTATGTGTTGTATTATCGTCTCGTTGACAAAAGCACAGGCGAACGTTGGCAACATACCTGCAATCTCACCATGACATCCGAACTGGGAAATGGTTGGCTTATTCTTAATGAAATCGATGGGGGAAGCCGGCTTGATATGCTCAATTACAAAGCCGATTCACTTCCATTTGACCGTTATACAGATCTATTAGCGACGACCAGTGATCTCAAATTGGAAGGGAAACCTATTCAAGTATATTACACGCCCAACAAGGACATATTTAGCAACAATGATAATAACCGGGTCTACATCAGCACTCATCTAGCCACCTATAGTGTCAATAACCAAACACGCAACTGGACCGATTACCGCAATCTCAAAACGGAAGTACTTCGTTCTACTGGTGTGGACTACCACGCTAACCTCATGGTAGGAATGGGCAGTAGTTCTACACCACAAACTTACATTGTGGACAGCGAAGGTATTTTAATGTTCGAATACAAACAACAGGCCATTTTATACGGCCCGCCGATTAATAGGCTTAATACGGGAAGCAATATAAATATAGCTCCGTATGTAGCTTGTTATGACGGAAACCGTGATGCATATGCAGTACTTTATGACAAAGATGCACGGCGCTTTATATTGCATATGGGCACAAATCGGGTTACTGTCATACCCACATCGACAGATGCCACCATCGTTAACCCGGCCAATATGGGCCAGGACTTATTGTATCTTGAATGTGCGTTGACCAGTACTAAACAGTTCTATGCTTTACTCAAAAGTCCAACAACACAAAGGCTAATGCTGTATCGCTTTGTACCCTCTAGTTCCAAATTTACACCACTGGGTTATGACGAAGTAGAGAATCTTAATCAGATTGATCAGGCGGATTTTTATGCGATCGATCCCACCTATGGTTACCTGATGTACGCTGTCGGAAGCAAGATTTACCAATACGACCCTTTCAATAAAGTGCATAAACAGCTGCTTGACTTGGGAAACAGAAAAATCAGCCTGATCAAATACCAGCGTTTTATACAGAATAAAAATAATGTCCGCTATAAAAGTTATGCGACCAAACTGATGGTTTGCAGTTACGATGAAACAGCTCCCAATACTTCGGGTAAAATGGAATTCTATCAAATCCCCTTATCTGGCACAGCAACATTATCCACTTCCTATGATGGCTTTGGTAAAATTGCATCGGTCACTTATCGCGAATAGCAACAGTAAAACATACCTTCATTGGGGTTCTGGTTTAGCGCCAAGCTCCAATGAAGATCCAGATTAAGCAAACAGTAACTCCCATGAAAAGCTATAAAAACAAGATATTCGGATTCATTTTTCTTATGATTATTGGGTCAGTAGTCCAGGCCCAATCCCTGCTGCACAAAAATGATCTTGCAAAAATGGAAACATATTTCGAAGCACGCCTTGCGAATGTTGCAACGGAAGATTCACTAGTGCCCTTCTATAATAAAACCAAAGTAAAAACTGCCGAGATCACAACCTTACAACAGGAAATATGGGCCATATGGCATTCCGTGAACAGTCGATGCGAGACACTTCCTCTGCCAACCCAAGCAGCTCGTGGTCTTCAGGACTATAAACTACACCAATGGGAATTGGTCAATGAAAATCCTTTACCCTATTATTACATCCAGAAAGGTTCGATAGGTCAGGCAAAATTACCACTGTTTCTCAACCTCCACGGTTCTGGCCCAAAAGACATGGAACTCAAAGCAACGCTAGCTTGGTCGCTGCGTTACCGCGATGCATCATCACGTTATTTTATTCCACAGATTCCCAACGAACGAAGATATCGGTGGTGGTTGAAGCCTGTTCAGCTAGCTTGGGAAAAGTTGCTTCGTCTAGCCATGCTTGACCCGCAAATTGATCCAAATGCGCTGTATGTCATGGGGATTTCCGAAGGAGGCTACGGAAGCCAGCGATTAGCAGCTTTTTACGCCGATTACTTCGCCGGAGCTGGGCCAATGGCCGGGGGGGAACCCTTAAAAAATGCTCCGCCCGAAAATTTCAAACATTTGGCCTTTTCATTTCAAACAGGTGCCAACGATACTGGATTTGGAAGGAATACACTCACCCTTTCCGCTAAAAACGCGCTCGACAGCTTGGAACATCTATTTCCAGGAGATTTTGTACACAATATTGTCCTGCAAGAAGGGAGAGGACATGGGATAGATTATACACGCACATCACCATGGTTAGTTCAATATAAACGTAAACCAAATCCGCGACACGTCAACTGGATCTGGTTTCCGATGGATGGAAGATATCGAAAAGGCTTTTACAATATTGCTATCGAACAATCTCCGGTATCCCTCAAAGACAATCCCCAATACGACCGTGTCAGATTTGATATTGATATGGATAAAGCGACAAATACCATTACATTAAAAACTAAATTGTTAAACCCAGATATGACTGCGCAGCAAGCATTGAAAAAAGGAAAAATCTCAATTTTTGTCAATAATGAACTTATCAACCTATCCAAGAAAGTCACAATTATATATAATGACAAAAATATGGGGCAGCAAAAGATTGTACCTACCGTTTCTGCTTTGGTAGAAAGTGTCGCATTGTTTGCAGACCCCAATCGCATCTACCCCGCGAAAGTACAGCTTGCTTTATAAGCGAGTGTAAGGAATAGTATATTAAAAAGATCCCAGCTCAAATAAAAGCTGGGATCTTTTTTTGTTCATATAACGAATAGGCCAACCCTATTCGCTGCTTTGCTTATATGGTCATTACCCCAATTGTGGATCAGTCTTCGAGTGACTTCCTGTCTCCACACGACCGGCAAATTGGCGGACAAATTTACTTCCCACAATCTGTAAAGTAACATCATACCAACCGCTAACCTTCTGAGAGTCTACAACCCACTTGGTCGTTTTACCGGCACCCAATACAACATCTTTCCTCCAGGAACTGTAGGCATTATCTTTCACCTGCACATGAAGCACTTTGTCTCCTTTATTGCTCGCTTCTAAGATTAGGTTTCCCGTGGGAATACCTTTTTTCCCGATCTCATAAGTTGCGACCACAGACAAAGATTCCCTATCCCCTTTAAAGCTGCGCATAAACCCATTTGGGCCATATGCCGTTAAATCATAATAACCATCTTTAAAGTCAGCTCGACTCCAATCAAAACTCAATTCTTCACCAGCAATCACCGCAAAAGGCCAGAAGCTGACACCATCTTTATAGCTCGGTCCACTATACACATTAAAAGGACTGCTTAGGGATTTCGTTCCGAATAGCTTATTCCCAGCGGACATCGTCAGTTTTACGCTGTCTTTATCAATCGTTTCACCTGCATATAACTCATAGGCCAGCGCATTGGAATTTTTTTGACCTTTTTCCTGTCTTGCCAATTGTGCAGCCTTTCCCGTATTTTGTAAGGCTTGCATTTCATCAGCAGTCCATACATGGAAGTTATTCGGTAGCGGTTTGGATTTGGCCTGATCAATTGCATAAATCTGTTGATTGCGGTTCAAGAACGGCAATTCTACAGGAACACCACCTTCTGCTTTCCGAAATACCGAAGTCAGATCTCCCGTAATGGCACGGCGCCACGAACTGATGTTTTGTTCTTTCACATCCCTACCAAGCTTCTTATCGAAGAAATACTCCATAAATTGAATGGTCGAAGTGATGTCGCACACCTCCGAATTAACCCAGCCACCTTTGCTCCATGGAGATGCAATGATCAACGGCACCCGATAGCCCAGACCAACCGGTCCCTCTGTAGCGTGTTCCTTCTTCTCACCACTGGTAAGTTCTTGCTCCAAACTCACATATTCACCACTATAATCCAAGCCTACTGAAGTCTTTCCTGACCGTGCATCTGCCGGATTAGGTGCGACAAACGGCGGAATATGATCGAAGTATCCATCATTCTCATCGTAGTTTAGTATAAAGATTGTTTTCTTCCAGACTTCAGGGTTCTCTGTCAGAATATTCAGTATTTCGGATACATACCATGCACCATACATCGGCGCACTTGGATGATCTGAAAAACATTGTGGGGCGACAAGCCAAGATACTGTTGGCAATTTCCCAGACTTGACATCTTTCCGGAATTGATGGAGTACATCCCCTTTTGGAACAGTAATCTCTTCACCTTCATGTAGGACGGAAGCTGTCTCACGATAGAACGCGTCATCCTCATTGGTCTGAAAAGCACGCTTATGCAACGCGATTTGCTCTTTAGGAAGTTGTTGGAATGCCTGTTCGGTGAGTCGTTCCAGTTGTTTCTTATAACTGCTCAGCTGCTCTTGTTTTTGCTTAAGCTTATTTTGGGTTTTCTGTACACTTTCGGTTCCATTATTCGCCAATGCTTTTTCAAGCTCCTGGATCTCAGTAGGTAGTTCAACGACACGCTTACGCATAAATTCCAAGTGGCTTTTTTTGAATTCAATATGGTATTGTGAAAACCACTCTAAGTTATTATCTGTAAAATTACCTAACCATTCTTCTCCATGAAGACCGCTCTCCATACTGACTTCATTCTGATATACCTTCCAAGGAATACCCGCAGCTTCTAGACGTTCAGGAAAAGTTTTCCAATGCGCCCAACGGTTGAAATAAATATCCGAATTACGAATCAACGGTTTTGCTCCTTTATTGGGCACACAAGTGCCTGTCCAGAAAAAATGACGATTGGTTGTCGTACCTGTAATGGACGAACAAAAATGTTGGTCACAGATGGTAAACGCATCGGCTAATGCATAATAGAAGGGTATATCTTCACGGGTATAATAGCCCATGGTTAACGGTATCTCACTCAGCACCTTTCCACTGGGACGCTTTGCTTCAATCCAGTTATCATGTTTACCCTGATTACGTGCCGCCATTTGATTTTCCCAGGAATGGGGAAGATTTCCTGTCCAGGCGGCATTGGAATTCTTGATATCCAATCGAAAGGGTGAATAGGTCTTTCCTGAAGCTGAAGCTTGCAACCATACCGGATTTCCACTAGGCAACTGGATAGCTCTTGGATCATTAAATCCCCGAACTCCTCTCAGTGTACCAAAACTATGGTCAAAGGAGCGATTCTCCTGCATTAACAAAACAATATGCTCGGCATCTAAAAAAGAACTCCCCGCAACTGGTTCAATCGCCAAAGCGCGTTGTATCGCATCCGGTACAGCGCTTTGTAAACCAAAAACCCCAGCCAGCAATGAAGCCTTCTTGATAAAATCTCTTCTACTATCCATAAAATATTTATTATATCTCCTATAAATTCAATGGTCTATCAACGAATATATTCATTCGCCACCGCTTTTTAATGTAACGTTTTTAACAAAAATCCCCGCACACGATTGATATGGTGCGCGGGGATAGTTTTCACGATAAAAAATTAACAGATTAAAGTATTACCTATTTTAGGATCCACATCAGTTGATTGATTTCATCGTTACCATCATACTGACGTTTCATCGCCTCGTCCAGGTTTGACGCATTGTAGTTATACTCCAGAGCCGGGTAACGCCAGCGTACAGGTATCTTTTGTGGCGCTACGGAGTTCAAACTCGATGCCGGATTAATTTTCCATTTTGGATAACCTGTTCGTCTATAATCATAATATGGTGTCATCACTCCCTGCAAATAACTTGCTAAATATTTCTGTGTTATGATCGCCTCTAGTTGCCCTTCAGTAGAAACGGGAAATTGGTTTCCATAAGTTGTCACTGCTAGATTAATATAGCCCTCATCTAAAGGCATATTATGTGTAAATTGAGCTGTATTAGGCGTATTATCCGCAATAAATTTCATTGAAGCAGCGATACCTTTCTTATACCAATTGGCAGGGGATTCCGCAACCCAGCCCCGTGCAGCAGCTTCTGCGATAACAAAACATAAATGGGCATAACCATACTGTTGCGTAGGTTCGCCACTCACCAACTCAGTATATCGGTCATTTAATTTGGAATAATCATTCTTCTTTTTCAGTTCAGCAATCTCACTGAAAGAGAGGGAGGGGTCTGTCCCCACATACGCATTAAAATCGTTAGACTGTTTCCCATTAGCGATTTGCAACGAAGAGGGGTTTGCATAGTAAAACAACCTTCTATCTTGATATTGTTTTAACCGGTCGATGATCTCCGTCGACACAATGGGATAGATTACAAAACTATTACTCACCTTATAGAATGGGTATGTCTGATCAGCCTTGTCTTCGTGAGTGACTTGAAAATTATCCGCATTCCCCTCGAAAATTGGCTTATTTGCTAAGATGGATTTAAAACGTTCTTTTATTTTCAGCTCCCCATCAGCTTCCTTTTTGCTTAATTGAATCAATACATTCAAAGCAAAGCTGTTTACTAATTTCCGCCATTTTACAATATCACCGGAGAAAATTGGATCCCCGTCAAACTTTACACCTTCAGAAAATAATTTATCAGCTAGCTCCAATTCATTTAGGATCCCAAGAAATACATCTTTCTGCGTATCGTATTTGGGGAAATATATCTTTTCCGTTTCACCTTTTAAAGCATCTTTGTAGGGAATATCTCCAACACTCATCGTTGCGTCATAAAATTTCATGGCACGAGCAAAGTACATTAAGCCATTATAGGAATTCGCTAATGCATCGTTTGTCGCAAATTTTGCCATAAAATGTGCATCATTAATTGCCATCATCGAGATGTCCCGCTCACCGAGACTATTATATTGATAACTTTCTGTCAACTCAGTCCATGCGATCTCCTTAGTAAGCATGTATGGCTGCATAAAGCCTTTGGTATTTGACTGACGCGCCAAATTTAAAACGATTCGTGTCGCCAACATTGATGGCCGTACCGTTGAAGGTGTTTCAGGATTTGTATTTATTTCATCAAATTTAGAACAGCCTGTTGAAAGTAATACCCCTCCCAACGCTAGATATGTCCATATTTTTTTCATTTTCACAAGTGTTTAAAATGTTAAAAGGTAAGGTTCACGTTAAATCCGATATAACGCATCGATGGCGAATTCAAGTCTTCCGATCCGGTATCGGGATCCGAGAAACGGAATTCTTTTGTCCACAGCAGCAGATTCTGCCCAGTTAAACCAACACTCGCCTTTTTTGCCTTCAATTTAGAAGCAAATTTATTCGATACACGATAGCTTAAAGAAAGCTCCCGCAACTTAATGAATGTTTCATCCCAGTAGTTCCAACGACCAGAATAAGCCCTTTTATAGTATCCTTCATACGATACAACCTGATCATTTTTTTCAAACACACGCGTATCTTCAGTGATCTGACCATATTTATCATATTTCACGGTTCCCGAAACGATTTTTACACCCGGAGCGATAAACGTCTTATTACCATTAACAACTTCCTCGTAACGGAATTCAGTATCAGAATCCGGATGTGAGCCCGTCTGCCACAAGCGGGCATTCATTGTTGAATAAGACATTCCTTTTATACGACCGTCGAGACTGAAACCAAATGTAAAATCCTTATAACGGAATTGATTGGAAAACCCCCAAAACCATTTTGGAGCGGTATAACCTACCAGCTGATTCGCGTATTGCGCGGAGATTGGCATACCCGAACTATTTAAAACTAACTGCCCATCAGGTGCCCGCTCCCAATCCTTATATTCAATATAGTCAGCACGAAGCCCCTGTTTTACATATAAAGCATCTTTCGAATATTCTGGGTCTAATTTGTGAAAATAACGTAAGTTCTGAGACAGATTAATTGTAGCATCCCACTGAAAGTTCACCCTTTTGATCGCTGTTGTTCCCAAGGTAATTTCATGTCCCTTGGTCATTTCTTCTTCTTTTGTATTAATAAGGCGCTCTTCAAAGCCTGTCGTTTTTGATATTTTTGCTTTGACGATCTGATTATGTAACAATCGATAATAACGCGTATAATTACCGTAAATCCGATTTTTCAGAATAGCAAAATCAAACCCAAACTCTGTTAAATTACGTTGGGTTGGAGAAATTGAATAGTCCTTGATAATATTCGGGTAAGATGCTGTAGGCATCCCATTCCAAACATTGCCTTTCACTGTAAAAGCCGAATGAACTTCATAAGGATCCAAGACAGATTTAGTTACCGCCCATGATGCCCGCACCTTAAACATATCTAGCCACATTGGCTTTGAAGCAAGCAAATCTGTTACAACGGCGCTTGCAGATAATGATGGATAAAAATAAGAGCGATTTTCTTTTGTTAATGTTGAAACCCAATCATTTCGCCCGGTTGCTTCCAGAAAAAGCGCATTTCGCCACGAAAGTGACAACCGGCCATAAATACCATTGCGCATTTGACGCGGGCGGATTTCTACTGAACTCACTGGACCGATCGAATTACGCAAAGAGTAAAATCCGGGAATGGAAAGTCCATTCATTGTACCCGCAACCAGTGTCTGATCCGAGCTATAGAAAATAGATCCCCCCAACAAGCCGTCTATACCAAAATCGCCAAAACTCTTCTTACCAGTTAAGATTGCGTCATTCGTTGTGCTAAAGCCATTATCGTTAGCTTTTACATATTTACCCTTGCTATCAAATCCTCCAAAAACAGACAAATCATCCCTAAAATCACTAAAACCTCCGCGAGTACCATAAATACCAATTGGATTGCGTTGTGTTCTACTTTTACCATAATAGTCATAACCCGAACGCAACATAAATTTTGCCCAGTCATTTATTTTGTAATTCAAAGTCACCGCAGCATTCATCTTATTGATCAATTCTGGCGTGATTTTCTCATGAGCAATCAAATATGGATTGTCATACCAGCCTTTATACATCCAGTTTTGCGACTGGTCTTTAACGAGCCAATAATCCTTGTAATCTCTCAGGTCGTATTCCGGACCAGTCCAGACAAGGATGTTATAAATATATCCCTGATCATTATAACCTGATCCAAAATTGGTTGAGGAAGAACTCCGATTATAACCCAATCTAGCTTCCAAATCTAATTTATCATTTATTTTAGTAGTCCCGGTCAACGAAATATTTGTCAAATTCAGCTTCTGATTCGGATACTGTCCCTTATTGTAAATATGATTAATTGACGTCCGTATACTACCATGTTCGCCTTGATTTGTAAAACTTACTGTATTATTGGATATAAACCCCGGCTCAAGGAAATTTTTAAAATTATTTTTCCCGCGGGAAGTCAATTCTTGTACTTCATAGGCTTTTGTTATCGGGTTCCATTGCTCTGCTGTACGGCCTATATCCAATTTATCCCCCCATACATAATCATCATTGTTAAATTTCCCGGATTCGCCAGAGGAATAACTATGTTGAACTTCAGGAAGTGCTAGGTAACCTGAAAAGAACATATTATTGGTATTAACCGTTATTTCAGTTCCTTTGTCAGCTAGTCCTTTTTTCGTGGTAATCATAATTGCTCCACCCTCTCCTTTACTACCATAAAGTGCTGTAGCAGTTGCTCCCTTCAGGACATTCATGTCTTGTATGTTATCCACAGGAACATCTCTCAAATCCATATTTTCGTAGGCCACACCGTCGATTACTAGAATTGGAGTTAGTCCGCGTACTTGTATTTCAGGTGTTTTATTAAATTCTGTGCTATTTAATACCCGTACGCCCGAAACACGTCCGGTTAAGGTAGTTCCGACATCTACACCTTTTACACGCGTTAAGTCCTCACCTTTTACACTCTGCGTTGCATACCCCAGAGCCCGTTGCTCACGCTTGATCCCCAAGGCTGTCACCACAACTTCTTCCAGTGCTTCCGATGACTTAGTTAATTTTATTGTGCCCGCCTGCGACACTGGAATATCAACTGTTTCATATCCCAGATAGGAAATTTGAAGCACGGCACTTTCTGTTGCAGATGGCAACTTGAATAGCCCATTTTGATCGGTTGTCGAAGCTATGCTCGAACCTTTCACCCGAACAGTCACGCCAGCAATAGGCAAACCCGTCTCCTGGTCGACAACTTTACCATGAACCTCCTTTTGACCATCAACAAGCACAGCAACACCTCCTTTTTCAATCTCGCTATTTCTTTTCGAAACAACATAAAGCTTATCATCAATTTTTTTTACCTCAAGATTCCCATCTGAAATCGTCTGTATAAACTGGACGATCTGATCTTTTTTGAGATGGCCAATATCAGCACGCTCATTAATCTTCTGATTAGATATTGACGCATCATAACCAAATTTGACATTGAATTTCTGTTCCATCCGAGCAAGGATCTTTCCTATACCTTCACTGGCAGAAAATTGGGCGGCCATGCTTTGAAGTGCTAAAGACTGAAATAGCAATGCTCCTCCCATAAGTTTTAAATAGTAATTGGTTCTTTTCATAAATTACTTTTTGTGGATAATTATTTGATTAAACGCTGTATTGAGAATTTTCAATGATTTTTCTAGATCACTTGCCGGCAGATAGCCCGTAAAACTTTTTGTTTGAAAGGAATCGATCAATTCTAAGTTATAATCCGGATAAAGATTGTTCAGGTCATTCACAATTTGCAAAAGTGGAACTTGATTGAATGATAGAAAGTCACTTTTCCAATTGGATGCTGTTATGGTATCAACAGCAGTGACATTAAATTGCTTATGGCGTACATCATAATCTACCCGCTGCCCAGGAAGAATAACCGAATGTTGTTCACCATGCTTAACCTTAACTTTACCATGATTTAAAACGAGATGTGTCTGTTGAGCAGAACATTTCAAATTGAATGCGGTACCCAAAACCCGCACATCAAAATCGCCTGAATTGACGACAACAAATGCCTTATTGGGATTTTTGGCGACTTCAAAAAATGCTTCTCCGGACAATTTCACCTTTCGTAAGCTGTCAACAGTGAAATCGGATAGTATCGAAATATTAGCGCCCTGACGCAAGGAGATATGCGTGCCATCCAACAAAATAATACGCTTGACAAATTTTGTTGGGTTCGAATATTGAATCGTAGTAAACTTAGCTTCCCGCTGTATCGGTTTAAATACGAGAGAAAAAAGAAAAACAAAACCTGCGAGCAACAATGTTGCTGCGATCACAAGTACCCCCCTTTTGCGTCTCCAAATAGGCCGAACTGTTGGATTTAATCCCTCACCCGTAATCGAATAGAAAATATCATCCGAGATAGAGTTACCCAAATCACAGCTACGATCATCCAATGCGATGACTTCCTCCAAATCGGGTAAATCATCTTTGTCGCAAGAAGTCAGTAAATCTAAAAATATGGCGTTTTCCTGCGGGGTAAGCTCCCCTAATAGGTATTTCTTATATAATGTAGCTATCTTCGGATCCATCATTTTTGCCCTCTTTTAAATACATATACGTATCTAAAAGACGATAAGACGATGCTACACTAAAAAATAGTTAAGAAGATCAACAGGGCTATTGAAATCTCAAAATTATCCAGGATATATTGGCGTACAAACTTATTTCCCTTGACCAGCTGATCACGGACGGTATTAACAGATATGCCTAAACGATCCGCAATCTCCTGGTTATCCAAAAACTCTTCCTTGCTTAACAAGAATATTTCAAGACGTGCTTTAGGAAGTTTTTGAATTGCTTCCCGATAGACACGTTCTAAGTCTTTAAAACGGATAGATTCTTCGTTGGAATTATCCACCAAGGTGGTGGCATCAATTCCTGCAAGGTTAAATTGAAACCGCACTTTTTGCTTCCTAAGTTCATCAAATACGAGATTTTTAGCAACGGTATACAAGTAAGACTGGGGATTTCTTGTTCCGTCCAACTCATTCCATTTATTCCAAATACGAGAAAATGCCTCCTGAACCAAATCGGCGGCAGTATCCTTTTCTTTCACGTGTAATAAGGCATATTTATAGACCTTATCTTTGTAAGACAAAAAGAAATTTTTAAAATCTGGGATATTATTATTTTCAATAGGCATCCTTCATCACTTATAATTGATGCTACAAGTTTAGGGAGAAATTTTCAAAATATTTGAATGAAAATGCACCATAGCTCAAAGCTTAGTTTCACCTTCGGTAGTCATAACATTTTAACTACAATTAGTTTACATACAATTAACTCTTGTATTGCAGATCCCAGAAGTTTTCATAAACGTATTGTTGTGAGGTCAGGAAGTCGATTCTTGCAATAAGATTAAATTCATTAAAAAATCCCATTGGGGTCTCCAATGGGATTAAAAAATGTTTTCTCACTAAATAGACAACCTTATTTTATGAGCGGGAATGGGCCCAAAAAGTAACTTCCTCTTTTATAGAAACGAAGGAAAAAATCCAGTACTGGTTCTTCCAACGGGAAGAAGAATTGTTTGTCCACCTCCGTTTTGAATAAGTTGGCGTAGTACTTTGGCAATTCGCCAGGAAAAAAGTCTTCGACCAAAAGATTCAAGAAATAACGGGCAAACGGAACTTCTGCTGGGGTTCCCTCCTCTTCCTTTTCAATAAATGGATTATGCTCCAATGGAAAGAATTCTTCTATTCCACCAAACACCTCTAATCCTGTCTTTGGGTTGAAGAAAACCGTCACTTTCGCATCTGCTGTCAGATCCAAATTCGATTCTGGAAGTGCCGATTCCTCTTTGCTTGGATATTTTTGCTGATATGTTTGAAAGAATTTGTTTGCAAATTCTTTCACTTCTCGTCCCTCCATAAAAGCTACAGCGGCCTTTTGCTCAGACTGGAATAATTTACCCATATCTTTCAATTGCTTCTCTGTTTTTTTCAAGCTCTTGTCCTTACCGGACATCGCTTCAATGCGGTAGGTCATTTCATATTGTTCCGGCAGATCGAAATTCACTTCGTCCGGATTGACCACCGTCATAATTCCGGACAGATTCCAAGCATCTTTCCAGGGAACGATTTCCATATAGAAAGATAATGTCGTAGAAGGCTCTGAAAATTCCCGAATTGAATCTTTATAAATCTTGAATACCGTTTTTGTATTGATATGTTTTACATGGACAAACTGTTCATCCGTTTTTACATAGTCAAAAAAGCTATGGATGCGGTTCCCCAGCGTCTTGACGGAACTATAGAGGGCATGTTCCTTACCAACTACTTCCGCAACAAATTCTGATGATTTAAGAGCAAATAAGTGCAGTCTATAGTTATTGAAGTGATTATCACGGACACGATAGATCATTTGCTGCAACTGTGCCTGATCGTGCTGATATCTTCCCAATTCTGCAACCTGCATCAGATGGTTAAGATTGGTATTATATTCACCTGCTGTCAGATAGTTTGTTGCGACAAGTTTTTCGATAAAATTACGAACCTCAAAATAATCCGCATTTTCATCCAGTGTATATTCTGATTTTAACTTTGGATTCTCAGGGGCCACTTCATAATGTTCCTCCAGAATAGCATAGGTAAGATCCGTTACCAATTGTATCAAACGGCCATGAGGATCGATAAACAGATGTGGGTTGCGCTCACTAAAAAATAACCAGGTTAATACAGCAACATCTTCGCTATTGATATCCTCAGGATAGTAATCCAACAGATTGTTGTCCTTGTAGAAGGGTAGGAACTCATTGTACAATTCTTTATGAATGGTTCTAAAAGCCGCAAATATCCCTGTGTTGGCAATAACATCCTCCAAATAACAGGTCAGGTAAATACTTAATGTTTTTAAGGCATCAGTCTGAATTAGGTCATTCGTTTCCGGTTCTTCAAACCACAATGTCGATAAATTATCGTTGATCTGATTAGCAACTTTTAAGTAATAACTATCTATATCGTTTGCTTTCTGGTAAGTATGATGTGCAATCCAATCTTGAATAAAAATTCTGTTTCCTCTCATATGAAAAATGCTAAATCCAAAAGTAGCCAAATTTTCGAAATTTCCATGATTACAAAACACATGCGTAAACGAAAATAATTCCGACAAATCCATCTGACCTGTAAAGAATAAAAGAACTTCCGATAAATTCGTCCCATCGACATGAATGAGCGTTTAGCAGAAACAAAAAAAGATGCCTTATGAGCATCTCTTTATCGTAATTTTTTTTCCTTTATCCTGCAGCAGTGACATTATCATTGCTTCCCAAATGATCTTGAAGCGTCGGATTCAAGATATTACATGTTTTTAATAAGTCGCGTACGGGATATTTCGCAACGATCTCCTCCAGCGCAGTCAAATGACGGCTATGATGTACATCCGTCCCTACGAAATCATACATGCCCGATTTAATCATCGTTAAAGCTGCAGATTTCACTTCAACACCATAATATCTGCTGACCGACAGCAGATTTAATTGCAACATACAACCAGCATCTTTGATCTGCTTGTACATATTAAAATTATAATGGTAATAATTATAACGCTCTGGATGTGCCAATATTGGCTGATAACCAAGCTTTTGAATATCCAGAATAGTTTGAAATAACGCTTTGGATTCCTGCAGGTAAGACATTTCAATGAGCACATAGCCACCCGGCATTACACAAAGCTCGTTAGTATCGATCAACCTTGCAATTCCGTCATCTATCATATGCTCAGCGGCAGGATAAATCTCCGGAATAGTAGGCAGATGTTTTATACCATTCACCAACTTGTTTTTGGCATCCTCGATTGTTTGGATTGAATTCGGATGCACCCCATCCATAATATGCGGTGTACAAATAAATTTTTCAAATCCCATTCTTCCCAGGCCTTTCAACAAATCAATTGATTGTTCAATGGACTGACTTCCGTCATCTATTCCCGGGAGGATATGGTTGTGCATATCCACTTCCAAAAAGGCGAGTGTACCAACAACCTTTATTTTTGAATCTTGAGTTTTGTTACCAAACAGTTTTGAAAATATCCCCATATCAAGTACAAATCGTTTTTTATCCTATTATTTGCAAATAACAAACCACAAAAATACTACTATCGGTCTAAACATCGTGTAACATTATAAAAATATAACCTTAATATTACAAACTTTGCATCAAACAATTTTACAATTAAATTGTTTGATGCTCGGTATAATCTTTCTATTTGTCAATCTCCAGTAGAATCTGGTCAATCATATAACTAATTGCCCCCTCCTTTGTCTGTGGAAGCTTTGAAGACATCTCTGCCTCCATACGGTTACCTACGATACCTTTTGAGGTGATTGCCGTACTGCCATATTGATTCAGCTGTGCAAAAGTTTTGTCCCATTGTCTTCCGGGACTAATGCCCATCTCTTGAAGCATGGCGGGCAACTTTTGCAGGTCAAAAGCTGCTGACATTTTATTTTGTTTCATCAACTTAATAAAATCTTTATTCGCAGGGGCTGCCATCTTATTTTGGCGGATATCAAGTAGCGATAAAGAATCATTACTTACCATCACCAAATCATCTTTCAGCAGCACATACATCGGCAAATCCATTGCTTTTTTTGAAGAAAATGCATAGATACCATCCTGTGTTTTGCCTAAGGATTTGGCAATCGCTAGATCCAGTCCTTTTTTAATCAGACGTTGATCCTTCGAAGTAAACATCCAGATAAATACCGGTAAGGTTTCATCCTTTGTTTTCTTTACTTCTGTGGCATTATAATCATCGTCATAGGTATAATCAATATATTCTTTTCTAAATTTACGCAAACCATTGACCACAAAAAGATGATCTCCGGGCATTACCTGTGCAATGGCTTTCTCATCTAGTGCAACTTCAAGCGCCATCAGCCCCCATTCAACTAAATCTTGCTGGGGGCCCAATAATCCGCCATAGTATTTGGCCATATAACTAGGCATATCGCGTAAATAAGCTTCTGAATTAATATTAAAATTAAAGAACCCAAGCGTTTTATCGGTCAAAAATTTACTGAATTTTCCATTTGGCTTTCTGGCATAAAACCGTTTGGACATTTCAGCAAGATCTCTATCTAAGCCCATCGAACCTTTTAATTTCAATACATTTCCTTCCTGCGATAAATCGAGCACTCCATCCTGATATCCTGTTCTAAACTTATCCATATTGATGCCCATATAGAGATAAGGAATCGATTTATAAGGCATAAGGCCGCGGTAAAGTTCTTCAACATTCGGTACGTACAGACGGATCAATCCCAGGTTTTTCAGCACCTTATTCTGATCCGAAACAGAGAGCGGCTTATAGGAAGCAGACAGCAAACGTGTAGCTTCGCCTGTCAACCATTTATCACGAAGCGCATTACGAATGGAATCATTTTTTCGATTTTGATCCTCATAGGCTGTATAAAGCGAATCGTAATAACTTGGATCATGCATTTCCGCCGGAGCGACATCCATTGGCACAGTTGCCTCCACACTCGCTACGCCCCTATCTGGCACACTCTCCACAATAATCGGCGGACTCAGTGGCTCTATTTCCTTTTCGCCTTCTTCCCAATCTACCGCAACTGCTGCCGAATCCGCAACTGCCGCCGCAGAATCTATCTCTGGAGAATATGCATCAGCCGCAGGGTCCATGTAGGCTACTTTTTTTATCCCGTAGCGGTTTGCAACGGAGTCGTTGTCGAGGAAGGTAGTATTCATCGTCGACGAAATAAAACGTGCCATTCGGTCATTATAAACCAACATGCTCCCCGGTTTCAGTGCTATACTTGAATAACCATTGGCAAAGGGTTTCGGCTCTCCTGCATCATGTAATAATTTTTCAAACTGACCTTTATTGGACAGCGGAAATATAAACTCGATAAAACTCACGCTATCTGTCTTTCTGCTATAGAAATAAGACGTCTGCGTAAGGTCAATACCTAGGTTTTTGATATCGTTCCCAACTGAAGCACCCGACTTTTCAATCCGTTTGAAGAGGCCGGCTTTCTGAAGCAACTCGTTCAATTTGTTTGCATTTGCTTTCTGCACAATCTCCTTTACATTAAAGGCTGCGATCATTTCAGCTTCTTCGGGAATGAGCTTAATTAAATCTTGCGATTTCACGCTCCCCATCAGGGACAGACAGGCCAGTCCGGTCAATAAAATTTTTGATTTCATATAGGTTATTTTGTTAATGTGATTTTATTTGCCAATGTAGATTTACCATAGACCAGATCAGTAAATAATAACTTTAATAGCACTCCTCTCTTGTTTCCTGCAACTTTTGCTTTACTATTTTCCTGTGACGCGAGCGGTTTTTCAAATCGAATGATCTGGGTATAAAAAGCATCTGCAAATTGCGCCGTGTTGTCGCTTCCCAACTGATTGAATTTAGCCTTCCAGGTATTAGAAGCTACAAATTTACGTTCAAATATATTGGTCTGCGCATTGTAATAATAGCGATTTGAGTTTGAGATCTTCGTCTTAAACCGATTGGCCAATATATCAGAAAAAGCATTTAACGACTCGATCTGACTAAAATCACAGGAAATATTGACAATAAAGTTTGTGAAATCTGTTTGATACTGTACATTAGAGATCCCCTTCGTCTGTTTAAGCAACTGAACCGCAGCCCGAATCTCCTTTTCTATTTCGGCTTGCGTTGGTATCTGTATGCCTTTAATACTCTTCATCTTCATCAAGGATGAGACTTTTGTTTTACTTTTACTTAGATTCAATGTTGCTGCAATATGCCCTGAACCGTTAGGCTTAAGGTCAATCTGTTCGACAAAGTCAAAACAACCGGACAATGTAAAAACCATTACCAATGCACATAAAGCCACACAGAGCCTGTTCACTTGTCCTTTTAATTCAAATACTCCCTTCATTTCTTAGCTGTACAGATTAATAATTTATCAAATCAATATATGTTCGGGCATTAACAGCAAACATTGTGCTATTTTCTTTACTTTAGGAAAATTTCAATAAAAAGCATTTAAAATATGCTTTTCCAGATCACAATAAATACACGATCCATCATTGTTCGTAAAACCTGCACAAAATCAAGTACGAACTAAAATGCCACAACTTGAAGTAGTTGAAATACCATTGGAAGCCAATCAAAAATTCACAAAAAACAAAATAATTATACCTAAGAATCAAACACATACTTTTGCGAAACATTTATTGAAGCAAAAATGCAGGTTAGCGCCCTTTTTGTTTAGTTTTTCTAGCTACTTTTGCCGTCTCATTATTTACAAACACTAACGATCGAAATGATTTACAAGCTAATGGCTATTCCACAGCATACCATGTGCCGAATAGTTTACCTGATGACCGCATTGCTTATCTTCAACGCATGTCAAAAAAATAATTCCCGAATTGAACATGCTGCGCTACAAATTACACCTACCATCGTGGGGCAAATAAACACGAATGCGATAGAAAGCCCCTGGAATAAGAATGATCAAATTGGCGTTTATATGATCAGAAACGGACAGGCATTAAGTTCAAGTTCTATTGTGAACGGAATTAATAATCACCTATTTACCATCAATGGCAAAGTATTTCAAAGCAAAACACCTAGTTATTTACCCAATGAACAAGTAGATTTCATTGCCTATTATCCTTACAGATCCATTAGCGATTTTAAATACCCTCTTGATGTAAGTGATCAAACAAACCTATCGGCATTGGATTTCATGTATGCAAGCAATACAAAAAACATCAGCAAAACGAACAATACCATCCCGCTTAATTTTGTAAGACAGTTAAGCAAGATTTCTATTCATCTTTCCATTACCAACACGGCCGCTTTGGAAGCCGGTCCGATTACAGTAAGTATTCCATCAGTACATACAACAGCAGGATTTGATCTTTCAACAGGCAAATTGACTATCAATCCCAATGAAAAAAAAGATATTCAGGCAAACGTAACGGCGAGCAGCAGGCAAACTGCTACAATAGAATTCATACTCCTTCCCGGAGAGGACATCACCCAAAAGACAATTAAATTTATAGCTCCGAATGGTGATCCTTATACCTGGACAATACCGCAAAATGAACAGCTAAAAAAACTGATCGGCGGGAATCTTTATCGGTTTAATATCAGCATTAACAAGGGTAAACTAAGTGGTGAAACCGGCAACTCTCAAGCTTATCTTGAAATCCCCAAAATGAACGATCTAAATAATGATGAGGTCTTTGTACAGCACTTTCTTCCCGACGCAAAAACAGAAAGAAACTATGCGATGTTGTACAATAAAAAACTTAAAATGGCTTACTGGGTTGCTTATCCGTTATATCGTGATATTTTAGGCTCTGGCAATCGCACCGATGCATGGGCATACGACCCCTCCGTATCGACAGCATTCCAGCCAACGCTTTTTAAAGGATTTCAGCCAACAGGTTATGACCGCGGTCATCAACTTCCCAGCGCGGATCGAAACCTGAATATAACGCAGAATAAAACAACATTTTACTTCACCAATATGACGGCTCAAGCATCCCGTCTCAATCAGGGAATCTGGGCAAATCTGGAAACAAAGGTGAGAACCTGGACCGCACAGTGTGACACCATGTATGTTGTAACAGGAGCAATGCCTACAAGTGAAATGGACAACCTACTTGACTTTGCTACGGACAATGACGGGAAAGACATTGCAAAGCCAAAATACTATTTCAAAGCATTGGCAATGAAAAAAGGGAACGAATACTATACCATTGGCTATAAGATAAACAATATTACCCCTCCATCAGGAAGTACTTTTGACAGTTACAGATTAACAGTAAGCGAACTGGAAAAAGCAACAGGCTTTACTTTCTTTCCCGATTTAGATAATGCAAAAAAAGAGAGTATAGATAGCCGTATCTGGAAATAATTCATGGTTTAATTATACTATTTCATTCAGATTAAAACAGCCGTTTGGCCTTGATAAAACCAAAAAATCCGAAGATTTCTACTGTTAAAAGCCAAAGCACGATTATTTGTGCTTTGGCTTTTTTTACCGATATCGCCACTGTTCTCCAAAAAATTTGACATTCCTAAAAAAACACCATTTTATAGATGAATATCACTATAAATCCATCGCGGTTTTTTATTAGATTTAGCCCATGAAGCTAATAATATTTGATCTGGACGGCACATTGCTGGATACTTTGCAAGATCTTGGGGACAGCTGTAATGCCATTCTTCAACGATATGGTTATCCTACACATCCGCTTTCTGCTTACAAGAAATTTGTGGGCAATGGTGTACAAAAATTGATTGAACGCGCATTACCTGAAGATGCACGATCAGAAAACATAATTACTACTTTGCTAACTGCATTTAAAGCATATTACGAGCAAAAGCCTGTATCGCACACAAAACCATATACCGGAATCATGCCGCTGCTAGAAGAATTGAAATCGTCGGGTTATTTGATCTCAGTAGCATCCAATAAGTATCATGAGGCGGTTATTCCTTTAATTGAACACTATTTTCCCACGATCGCTTTTGATCTGGTCCTTGGTCACCGCACGGGACATCCGGCCAAACCTGATCCAGACATTGTCCTGGAAACCCTACGAACATTAAGCATAGCAAAAGAGAACTGTTACTATGTTGGTGATTCTTCCGTTGATATGGACACCGCCAATAACGCTGCTGTGACTGCAATTGGTGTGACTTGGGGCTTTCGCGAGGAGAACGAATTGAGACAGCACGGCGCACAGCATATTATCCACCATCCACAGGAACTGTCGGCAATTGTATAAAAGAAAAAGCGGAATCTAAATCAACACTGATTTAAATCCCGCTTTTTTAGATCACTCCAAATGGTCTGGATTAGGGCTCATACGCATTTAAAATGAAATTGTAAAATTTCCAACCTAATGCAGGAAATTACATCTTTGCATCCATTAATTTATCACTTTGCGATTTTGGTTTACCTAGTTTCATTTTTACAACGAAAGCTTTATCTGCACGAAATGTCCCCGGAAGAACAACATCATAGTAGGTATTCTTGTCAAGATCCAACCCAATGTCGGAACGTTTAAGATCCAAAGATTGACCATCTTGCAACAATACAGCTTCCACCGGAACCTCCGCAGCGTTCTTGGGAACAGCTATACGTACAATATTGTTGACAGGGCGGTTAAACACAGTAAGGTAGAGGTTGTCGGCCTTTTTCGTGAAATACCCCAACTTGGATGGCGCAAGCCCCGCATGTCTGGCACCATACACGGCTTCTCCGTTTATCTTGATCCAATCGCCGATCTCTTTTGCCAATTTATCCTCTCCGGGATGCATCCGTCCATTTCCGTCAGGGCCAAAGTTCAACACAAAATCACCATTCATGGAAACACAATTCATCAACATATCGATCAGATCTTCTGAGGTCTTCGTATAAATTCCCGACCAGTCTTTCATATACCCCCAACCATTCGGAGGAATCGTCATGACACAGTCCCAGTCACGTCCCTCCAGCCATTCAAATTCCTTCGGCATTTTTCGTTCCCAACCTTGTTCATAATCACCTAACATTTCACCGTTGGAGTCGAAATGCCGTTTTCCAAATTCGTCATTTCTAAATCTGCTTCCGATTATCAATCCCGGGTGTTTTTTACGTAGCTCCTGCTCTAATTTATACGTAAAATCATAGGCTTGGATCCAAGATTGATCCCAGGTACCATCAAACCAAAAACCTTTTATCTGTGGGTAGTTTTGTAGAAGTTCCAACAACTGATTACGCGTATATTCTAAGAATTTATTGAATTTAGCCTTTTCTTCAGGAGTAACGGGAGCTTTCCCCATATAGTTTGAATTATTCCATTCTAGAATTGAAAAATACAAAAATACATCTATTCCTTCTGCTGTATAAGCATCTACGACCTGCCTGACGATATCTTTCTTATAAGGGCTTTTCTTGATAGTATAATCTGTATACTTAGATGGCCATAGCGCAAATCCATCATGATGTTTTGTTGTAAAAATAAGATACTTCGCACCCATTTCTTTTGCCTGCTTAGCCCAGTTTTTTGCGTCAAAACCTGTAGGATTAAACTGTTTATAGAGGTTATCATAAGTATTTTTCCAATCTTTCGGTGCCGTTGGCCCACTCCAGGTGCGTATCCATTCGGATGCCGCCGCTCCCTTCCGTGCGCTTACTCCTTCCCATTCATTACCTGGAATCGCATACAAGCCCCAATGGATAAATTGTCCTAATCCATAGTTTCGGAACCGTTCCATGGCCTCATCTGTCCGATGTGCGGGCGTTAAAGGTCCGTATTTTACGTCTACTTTGTTTTCTACTTTCTTACGAGGACCAGTCCACTGTGCCGAAGTAGTTTTTATCCCTAGCAATATGTTGCCGAGAATCAATGCTGTGATTAATTTATTATATTTCATCTTATCATTTCTTTAAAAATCGACTCCTCCCAACGAAAGATTGAATCGGTGTTTATTAACTGGAATTATGTTGCCCATCCGACGATCACTTTGGATTATCTATATATTGCTTTTGTGATTTCTTAATTACCGCAGGCTCTGGGTTACTGTCCTTAAAGGGATCAAAGTAATACAGTCCCTGATCGCGGTACAAGGACAAGTGCTTTTCTAATTTTCGTGTAAATTCATCAAAATTACGGCTGGGTCCGGGTACCCACGCCGCCTCCGCAAGTGCCGCTATTCTCGGAAACACAAGATAATCCAGGCGATTGACATTGGTCACTGTCTCTGTCCAAAGATTAGCCTGAATACCCAAGACCTGTTTTTTCCGTTTACCCAAACTATCCAGTTGGCTTCCGGCAAAATTGTACACATCCTGCAAAGAATTAAAGCCTTTGCCCCATTTACGACCGTGCTTATGATTCTCTTGTTGTACAAAATCAAAATACATTGGCAGTCTAGGAGTTAATATAGTCTGATAGCCTTTATCCAAAATTTTGTTCAGCTGCTCCGGTTTATCATGACGCCACCACATCATGACCGTCTGATCCTTAGCCAGCTTTGCATCCACCATTTCGTCCCAAACAATAATCTTTCCGTTTATCCTAGCCACAGAATCAGCCATACGACGAATAAAATACTCTTCAACTTCTTTGTTGGACTTTAGAGCTATTGTCTTTTTCAATTCCTCAACTTTGGCGTCATTATCCCAGGCATCGCTGCCAAAGGCGACCTCATCTCCTCCCAAATGAATATAGACAGAAGGAAACAGCGATTTCACTTCACGCAAAACACCTGTCAAAAATGTATATGTTGTATTCTTGGCAGGGTGGAAAGTGAAATCAGGGTGCTTTTCGTTGCCTCCACCAGTGAGAAAAGGATAAGCCCGGTTTGCGGCTGTAGCGTGCCCCGGCATATCAATTTCAGGAATGACCTCAATATTTCGTTCAGCAGCGTAACCAATGATCTCACTGATATCAGCCTGACTATAATACTGTACCGGAGCGTAAGGATCAAGATAGTTGCCTATTCCCCCAACTTGGGTTAACCAGGGATATTTTTGTATACTGAGCCGCCATGCCGGTTCATCTGTCAAATGCCAATGGAATTTATTCAACTTGTAAAAAGCCATCCAATCCAATAAAGATTTAACCTTCTCTTTACCGAAAAAATGACGTGATTCATCCAGCATAAACCCCCTCCAGGCAAATTGAGGTTTGTCTTCGATTTCAACAGTAGGCAAAATAAACGTTCCATTTTTTCTTTCGGCAATAGCAAGCAGTTGATCTAAACTAGACAACGCATTGACAAAGCCCGGATGGCCAGATGCGCTAACCTCAATATGTGTCTGATTGATCCTAACGCGATACGTTTCGTTTTCCAATTTGCTATCATGCTTCACAATAATTTTAGCGTCCCTCTCAGGAGAAGTGTAGGTTGAAATCCCAAAACGGCTCAGCATTAATTTTCTGAGATAACCCAGAGAAGATTCAAATACAACATCCCCAACTACCCCAATTTGATCTCTCAGTATTAACTTTTCCTTTCCTAACTCATATTTCAGAGGATGCGGAATAATGGCAATTTGGGCAATTGCCTCCTGAACAAGCAAGCATATAGCACAAAGTACAGGTATTAATTTATATTTCATCTGATAATTAAGATTTCACTCAGTTTAGACTGTTAAAATTACTTTAAATATTAGCATTGGGCTATTAATTTCAAAAAATCACCCTTTATTGACATCCGCTTCACGTACCTATTTAAACTCCATCAAATATTCACAGTTTTAATTGGTCCCAGTATCACACTATACAATACAATTGTAAATAAATTATTAAGTTATTGTCCAAGGTCAAATCCAGTCAATCGTTTGCGCAACTCTCGAAAACGTTATAGTGTACATCCTACAAACAGGACAATAAAGAAATAAACAATATGTAAAGTGAAATATAAATTACATAAAATAAATATATTTTCATTTCATCGTTTTTCAAAAAAGAAGCGAATTAGGCATTGTCTTTTTGTTGGTTATATTTGAAAACGAAACAAATACCCTAAGTTAAAAACCATATGATTAAAAGGATTTTTTATACGCTTTTCTTTATTGGGATAACTATTCTGAATCTACAAGCTAGAATAGTCGTTCCGTTCAACGCAAACTGGTCGTTTAAAAAAGGTCCATTTTCTACCTCAGCATTAGATTATAACCAGACATTTGACGGGAGGTGGCAATTGGTTACCCTACCACATACCTGGAATGCGTCAGACATGCAGACAGCAGAGATCAAACCGGGCAGCCTTGGAAAAAACGAACGTTTTTATACCGGAGATGCCTATTACCGCAAAACATTTGTCCCCGGTATAGATTGGAAAGGTAAACGTGTTTTTATCCGATTTGAAGGAGTGAACACCAATACCGAAGTTTACTTAAATAATAAACCCCTTTCTGCCAAAACAGGAAAAAATGATGTTACTTACGATAACTCGCAACGAAATGGCAACTACAGTTTTGTCGGCAGACATCAGGGCGGCTATTCCGCTTTTGTCTTCGAATTAACCAATATGCTTCAATTGGGGGTGGAAAACGAGCTGTTGGTCAAGGTCAATAATGAAGCCAGTCCACAGGTTATTCCCGTAAACCACACCCTATTCCCGATGTACGGCGGCATTTATCGTCCTGTCGAACTTATAGTCACCGATGACATTCATGTTGCTGTGAATGACTTTGCCTCCCGAGGTATCTATATCACGCAGCAAAATGTGTCGAAGAAAGCAGCTGACATCGCGCTAAAAATAAAAATTGACAACAAATCCGGAAAAATACAACCGATCGAATTGCTAACAACCATTTTTGAAAAAGATGGAACCATAAAAGCAAAACAACAAACTGCGTATACATTGCCGCCACAGGGCCGTCAGGTCTTATCACAACAAATTGTGATCAAAAACCCACATTTATGGCAAGGACTGGACGATCCCTACCTCTACAAGGCTGTGACACAGATCAAAAAAGATGGTCAGGTCATTGACGAGGTAACGACACCCTTAGGCATCCGCAAATTTGAATTACGTACTGGCCAAGGTTTCTTTTTAAATGATATCAAGTATCCCTTATATGGGGTATGTCGACATCAGGATCGTTGGGGCAAGGGCTCAGCCCTGAGCAACGCCGACCACGACGAAGATCTAGCGATCATCAAAGAGATGGGCGCCACTTCCATCCGTCTGGCACACTATCAACAGTCAGCATATTTCTATTCCAAATGCGATAGTATCGGGCTTGTTATCTGGGCAGAGATCCCATTTGTGAATCGCGTGACAACATACGAAGACAACAACGCCCAACAACAGTTGAAAGAATTAATTCGACAAAATTTCAATCACCCTTCCATCTATATCTGGGGGATGCACAACGAAGTTTACTCGCCATCCGCCTACACGGTAGAACTCACGACCAAACTAAATGATCTCGCTAAATCCGAAGACCCAGATCGTTACACTGTGTCCGTAAGCGGATACAATGTAATTGACCATCCGGTTAACAACAATGCAGATGTACAAGGAATTAACCATTATTTCGGCTGGTATAATGGTGAACTGGAGGACAAATCCGATAAAGATGACGATGTAGCCGCATGGGCGCAACGTATAAGTAAAGAGTTCAAAGACTATAAAATCATCTTTTCTGAATACGGTGCCGAAGCAGTTCCTGATGATCAGGCGGAAGAAGTAGGCAATTTCGGAAATCAATGGAGCAATCCATCATTCTTTCCGGAGGAATATGCAACAAAATTCCATGAAGTCCATTGGGGTGTCATCTCCAAAAATCCTATTTTCCTTGGATCGTACGTTTGGAATACCTTTGATTTTGCTACACCAATTACAGCATTGAACGTCAATCCCAGAAATTACAAAGGCTTGGTTTCCTTTGACAGAAAACTGAAGAAAGATGGCTTTTATTGGTACAAAGCCAACTGGAGCAAAGAACCGGTATTGTATGTCACCCAACGCCGTATGATCAATCGTGGCAATGAAATTACCTCGGTTACCGTCTATTCCAATAGAGGCGAACCAACATTATTGGTTAACGGAACTATCAAAAAAGGTGTTACAAAAGGGCAAACAGATGTGCATTACATCTTTGACAATGTCAAACTTAGGAAGGGAGCGAACACGATACAAGCTCAGCTAACGCAAAAAGACGGAAAGGTATTGACAGATAGCATTCATTGGAATTATGACCCATCGTACAAACAAGATGCATCGGGACCAACCAAATCAAAAACCGAGCACGTAGGCCTCTGATACGGAGATTAAATAAACTGAAAAAGCACCACTCGTTAAGGGACGAGTGGTGCTTTTTTATGTAAAATAATTTTAGATTTATCATATCATCATTTTGAATCCACGTTTGTCCGGCTTCTCAGTACAGAAAAACCCAACGACCACTGACCGACATAAGACAACTGTTTACCGAGATTCTCTCCTGATTAGCCTAATGGCCCTCCCTCCTACAGCAAATCTCCACTACCTTTGAGGTATCAAATAAGAAATAAAAACATTAAAAAATAAACATCATGGCAACTAAGACAACATTCAGCATCAACAGCAAAACGATCACAAAAGCTTTTCAAGATCTTTTTGACTCATTTAAAAACTCACGTTTAAAGGTTTCTTCCAAAAATGGACAGGAATACCTAAACATATCCTTACTGCTGGCAGTGATCATTGGAATTTTCTTACCCGTAGCTTTTGTGGTTCTTATTATCCTCACTTTGGTTTGCAGCCTTCAACTAGCCATCTTACAAGAAGACAAACAGGAGAATGAAAAACAAAAAATGATTGAATTAAAATAAGCTGTACTTGACATAACTTTTAACGCGGACGGGATGCTTATTGCTAAGCATCCCGTCCTACCTTTAGGTATATCTTACATAAAGACCTGAAAATACATTATTCCAACGTTGGATTAAATTCTCCACCCCAATCTTTATTTTGCTTGATATTCGGATTCTTGTCGATCACCGATTGTGCGATCGGAAAGAAATAGTAGGTATCGGGCACCAGATTGACTTTATTTCCGGTACTAGGCACCTGCAATACATTGTACTTAAACTGATTTTCTTTCAGTTGATAAGTTTTGGCCAGATCTGCCGCCGCTTTAAGATCCATATCCGTTCCATTTGTATTTATTGCGATTGCTTCCACACCCTGTTTGGTTTTATTGTTCAGTACCGCAAGTTTGCGCAATCTGCGTAAATCCCAAAAACGATGGCCTTCAAAGCAGAATTCGATATTCCGTTCTGCTAGTATAGCCTCCCGCATGTCTGCCTTATTACCGGCAGTAATACCATAATTATTATCTGTTCCGGGTTCGATGCCAGCACGCATTCGGATCTGCTTTAAAAGCGACATTGCTGTAGCGAGATCACCCGTCTCATTTGCTGTTTCAGCATAATTCAATAGCACCTCTGCGTAGCGCATCAGCACAAAATCCACATCATACTGGGTTTCTACCTGCGTTTGCCGTAAAGAGAGTTTTGAGTTTTTTAGAATAAAAAAACCTGTATAGCGATCCCTATTCGAAGAAGTTGTGCCGGCTTTTGGATTTTCACCAAAATTGTCCAGCGCATCCGCAATCCCTAATGACGTATATTGTCTTTTACCGGTTTTACCAGAAACCTCATAAATTTTTCCATTCCAAACAATAGATTTGTCAAAACGAGGGTCACGATTCTCCCAATAGCTTTGCAAGAACTGCTCATCTGTTTTATGATATTTACTGGTTGGATCGGTATAGAGTTTACCATCTTTCATCGGAAATTCTTTTACAAAATCCCAGGTTGGTACAGCACTGGCAGTTCCACGGCTTTCGGAGCCAGGTCGCACCCCATTATCCCAGTTAGCAACTTTGTTGGGATAGGAGTTGATCACCGCAAAGATCACCTCAGGTCCCTTTTCCACCAATGCAATATTGTAGTAGTCAGCGGTCAGACCATAACCTTGTGCCTTCAACTGCTCATAAGCTTTTTTATTTACGGTGTTCGCTTCCGTCCAATATGCATTGCCATAGGGGTTTGAAGGATTAAATTGGGGCGAAGCCTTGTACAACAATATTTTCGCTTTAAAAGCTAGGGCGAAATTACCATCAATACGTCCATAATCTGCAGCTCCCTTTCCGATTGTCATGGGCAGATAGGTTATCGCTTCATCCAGATCTTTTATCATTAAATCAAAGCATTCTTTGGTACTGTTGCGCGGAACCTTCAGTTCATCGTTTTCTAGATCCTGTGGTTTTGTGATGTAAGGTACTCCTCCATGATACTTGACCATATTGAAATACATGTAAGCACGCATGAAAAGTGCCTGACCTAAAATGGATTTCTTGGTAGCTTCATTTAATCCGGTACTTTCGGACACTTTCTGGATAGCGGTGTTGATCTTGCGCATGGTTGTATAATCCCATGCTTTATAAGCGCTATTATTAACGGTAACAGCATTCAGGGGGAAGTTAATTCCGGCCAGCTGTTGTGAGTTATTATCAGCGCCGCTGTTCCAGTTGCCGAATAAGGTATATAAATTAGCCAGATAGGCATTGACGAGATTGGGGTCATTCCACACCTTATCTTCGTTCACCGAATTGAGATCCTCAATATCCAGCACATTTTTACAAGAAGCCGTTGTCAACAACAGAGCAACTAAGGGATAAAATATCTTTTTCATCTTTAAAAATCAATTAAAATTTAACATCTAGGCCCAAGGTGAATGTTTTCATCACGGGATAAGAATCGTACATTTTCTGTTCTGGATCATGAAATTCCTTCATTGGTGAGAAAACAAATAGATTGGTACCATTTAAGAATACGTTGACACTTTTCATTTTGATTTTTTCCATCATAGCCTGTGGCAGCGTATACGAAATATTTAAATCCCGCAATCGCATATAAGCTCCATTGCGGATCCAGAATGTTGAAGAAGCCGCCCCAGATTCCTGCCAGTTATAACCCACAGGACGCGGGTATTTGGCATCCGTGTTTTCAGGTGTCCAGACATCTGAAGTCCAGATCGGGTAATAAGGCCTAAAGGTATCCCCATGTTGGCGCATGCCTGCCCCTTCCTGATTACTGATTACACGATCATAGGCCAAAACCCCCTGAAATAAGGCCGAGACATAGAAACCATTCCAGCTGGCATTAAATCCAAATCCATAGTTAATGCGGGGCGTATTGTTCTCCGAAAGCAGCTGCATATCATTGTCATCAATAATGCCATCAGGCTGGTCCGCATAGTTCTGTCCACGGATATCTTTATACAGAATCATCCCAGGATAAGGATCACGTCCATAGGTTTTAAAGCCTTTTCCTTTTAGGGCATCCGCTTCGGCTTGCGTACGAACCAATCCCGAAGCTTCTAAACCAACAATGCGATTTTCAGGACGTCCCACTTTCGATAAGAAATTTTGCTTTCCACCTACTGCATAAGACGGTTCTTCATCAAAAATATCCCAACGGTCTTTCGCATATCCCATATTCGCATTTAGACCATAAGAAACTTCCCCGATCCGGTCGCTCCAATTGAATGAAATCTCTCCTCCCCGAAAGCTTCGGGCAGCATAGTTTTCCGGTGCCAGCGCACGTCCATAATTATCCGGCACCTTTATCCCTCTCGTTCCAAGGATATCGGTTTCCTTCCGGATAAATCCATCCAAGCTACCCGTTAGTTTATTCTGAACAAAACCAAAGTCGATCCCTACGTTATAGCTCTTTGATTTTGTCCAGGTCAGATTGGTTGTCGGATTATCCAGGTAGGTTATTCCGGTATAATAACTATCACCAAAAATATATCCTGGTACCGGAGTTCGGGTTCCTGTGCGTGAAGTGATGATCGAACTATATTTTTCCATGTAGGAATAAGGCAATATCGAATAACCTTCCACATCCACAAAGTTGCCCGAACTTCCATACGATGCTCTCAATTTTAGGTCGCTGACTGTATTTTTGATGGACGAAAAGAAATTTTCGTCCGAGATGCGCCAGCCCAGAGACATGGACGGAAAAAATCCCCAGCGTTTATCATTTGGAAACAAAGGTGAGCCATCATAACGAAAAGAGAATTCCGCAATATACTTATCCGCATAGTTATAGTTCGCCCGACCGATTACTCCGCGTCTTGCATCCATCAATTCAAAAGCGTCTGTCGATCGCATGCTCCTGTCGGTTGGATAGATATACATCTGATCCAACGGAATAATTGGATTTTCGGCACGCGATGTAATGTTGGTATTCCCTGATTTAAACTGCTCATAAACGACCAAGCCATCCACCGTATGTTTACCAAACTTGCGGTTATAGTTTAAAAACCAATCCACCTGGTATTGCCATTTTCGCTGTGGATTGTAGTCCATAAAAGGTTGTGCCTGACTGAAAGTAAATACGTTGGTCCTATCTTCTGAGGGCGGTGCAGGTATAAAACGGTTTCCATTCGGATTCAGGGAGGTGAATGTATAGTTCTTTTGGAAACTCATATAGCGCTTGCGCATATAATCCTCTGCCACATAACTTCCTACCAATTTTGTTGAAAGTCCTTCCAACAGTTTATCCAATTTCAAATTTAGTGTCATAATCGGATTTACCTGACGCACCTTACGATCGATATACCGGTCGCCAATCACCTGGTCAATCACATTCCAGGCCTGCCAGCTTCCCATCGGTGTCTGCACCGGATAAGCCGTTGGAGTATTGCTCGGCGTCCCATCCGCGGTCAGATAAAAGGGATACATCTTTGGCCAGTTGAAAGTAACGCGGTAAAAATCCGAAACATCGAAATCATCATCACTGGCGGATGTACTAAATGGCCAGAAGAACCTATTGGAATTCGTCTGATTGGCCGAGATATTAAAATCCATACTAAATGCGTCACTGATCTTCGCCGAAATATTGCTGCGGAGATTAAATTTTTCGTGATCCAGCGATTTATAAGATCCGTTTTCTTTCCGATAGCTCAATAAGGCATAGTAGGTAATCTTGTCCCCCCCACCGTTCACCGCAATAGATTGTCGGTGGCTAAAAGGGTTTCGCCAGATCACATCGTTGGCATTGTAATTCTTATCTTTAAAATAATCAAATTCACGTTGCCCATTGGGTGCGACCCAAGGTTCTGTTTTTTTCCCTTGTTCCCAGCGGAATTGGGAAACCCGATTCTGGTAAGTTAATTCATCTGTGGCGGTGGTCAGGTTGGCCAATAAGGTCTGCGTGGGTGAACTAAAGGAATAATTACTCTGCACATTGAACACCGGTGCTTGGGCTGTCCCTTTTTTGGTTGTCACCAATACAACACCATTACCTGCTCTCGTACCATAGACGGCGGCAGTTCCGGCATCTTTCAAGAAACTCATCTGATCTACTTCATTGGCTTCCAAGGCATCAAAGGCAGCTTTATCACGTACCACACCATCAATAACATACAAGGGTTCGACAGCGGCTCCACGGATACGCAGCGAAGAGGAAGCTCCAGCCATTCCTGAGGTATTGGTCACATTCACACCGGCAGCCCTTCCCGCTAATGTATTGGACAGATTGGATGGGGAAATATTTTTCAGTTGTTCAGAATTTACAGCGGCCACAGCCCCGGTTAAATTCCCTTTTTTTTGCTTACCATAGCCTACGATAACCACTTCTTCCAATGACTCTGCGTTGCTCACCATCGTTACGGCAATAGCTCCACTACCTACCGCGACTTCCTGTCGTGTGTAACCCTGATAGTTGATGACCAAAAAATCGCCCTGTTTGGCGCGAATAGAAAAGTTACCGTTAACATCCGTCGAAGCTTGTACCGTACTGCCCTTTACGGTGATGGTAGCACCTGCGAGTGGATCGCCTTTCTCATTTTTTACATTCCCTGAAATTTGCTGTTGATCGACATGAAAATAGTTCGATTTCAGGTTGCTCGCAAACAAAGTGGGGGACGAGCACAAAAGACCAAGCCCTAGGAGACTTAATGGTCTGACATTTCGGCAAAAAAGATAATTCTTTTTCATAATTAAGATGGAGGTTTAGATAATAGTTTACAAACAATTACTAAAGGTTTATTGGTGTCAAGTCTTTTGTGAAAAAATAACAAAAGATCATACGTTATTACAGGAAATTAAACAAAAGATTTTAAAAACAAAAATAAAATTCAACAAAACAAGTTAGAAACAAAGCTATTTTTTATGTTTCACACAGAAATTATTAAAATAAATCACTATCCACCACCTAAAAACCCAATGTTTAGACTCAAATTCAAAAAAAAGATTATCTTTCCATACAACAGAAGAGCTCGTGCGACCAGCAATAAAAAAGCAGCGACCAAGGCCGCTGCTTTTTATCCAATGGAGAAATAGATCGTATTATTTTTTCTCAATTTTGTTGAAAGGTATACCCGGCGACAGATTAAACGTGAAATTTCCTTTCGAATCTACACCACCAACACCCCTTATCCGTGCTCTAATTTCGTATTTTGCATTTGGATCATAGCTTTTAACAGTAAAATTGTAATAAAAAGGTTTAATTTTATTTGTCCCTCTAAACTTATCCGCAAGCGCATGATGGTCATCCTCATCGACAATACGGCCATCCTGTAGCAATTGGACACCATCAATCTCCAAAAAGTTCTTACCGTCCACAAAGAAAAAACCAGCTTGTGCCCTGCCGTTATCATAGATCTTTTTGGTCACATCAAAGCTAATCGTCGTATACTCCTCCTGAATATCCTGACTTGACCAAGTACCGGCAATATAACCGCCGGTATGGTAATAGTCAATCCGCATAGCATCTAAACGCGGCAGATTTGCATCCAGTCTACGACAAAATTCCGCATAATCTTTTTTTGACTTGGAAGCCCAGCCGATTTCAGCAACAGCAAGTAACCGCGGAAAATTCTGTACGTTCATATCCTTGATGTCCTGAGCGATGGCTGACCACATATTTCCCTGTACCCCCAGCACCAATTGACCTTCTGCCGGGGTCAGTCCGTTTGACGGGTCAAAATCATATACCCTTTTTAGGGAATTAACCTGGGGATAGGCTAGGTCGGTCATTGTACCGTCATTCCGGTCTGCTTGTGTAATATCAAAATACAAATGGGAGGCAGGTGTTGCCACAGCCTTAAATCCATCTTTGGTCGCCTCCTTTATCGCTTCCTCACCAAGCCAGCTCATAATAGCTGTATTTTTGGGAAGGTTCTTGGCGTCTGCTAAGATATCGTTCCATCCAATAGGCTGCTTTCCTTTCTGAACAATGATAGCCGATACGCGTTGTACAAAATAGCTTTGCAGTGCTTTGACATCCGCGATCTGGTGCTGTTTCATGAAATCCCTTACATGAAGTTCTTTTTCCCAAAGATCGTGACGGACCTCATCTCCACCGAAATGAATGTAGTTGCCCAGAAATAGGCCGGCAATCTCCGTAAACACATCATCCAAAAATTGGTAGGTCGCCTCTTTTGTCGGATCCAGTGTATTGGGTGTAAATTGATTGCCCCAATAGCCCCAGGAGGATACAAAAGGAAAGATATGATTTGGATAAGAATTCTTGTTCACACCCAATTCCGGATAGGCTAATATTGTTGGCCAGGAGTGCCCGGGTACATCAATTTCAGGAACGATTGTAATATTACGTGCCTTGGCATATTGCACGACTTCCTTTATTTCCTCCTGAGTGTAAAAACCGCTCCTTTCCGCAGGCTGCTTTTCGGTACGATGGAAGACAGTCGCATTCTCCGCGGTTAACTTCGGATATTTCTTTATTTCAATACGCCAGCCCTGATCGTCTGTGAGATGCCAGTGAAAGACATTCATTTTGTACAGAGCCATTACATCCAGATACTTCTTTATTGCTTTTACATCATAAAATGTACGGCTTACATCTTTCATATAACCTCGCCAATGATATCGCGGATAATCTTTGATATCTACGGCAGGGATGGTCCAAATAGATTGATCAACAGCACCGTTACTCGTCTCAATGGCTGGGGAAAAGAGCTGTCGGAGGGATTGTGTAGCATTAAAAAGGCCATCTGCTGTCTTTGCGCTCACCAATACTTTTTTGGCAGACACATGCAAGCGATAGCCCTCATCATTGGGTACGTCCAACTTTTTATCCAAAACAAACTCAATTGTATTGTTTGACTGATTTTTTAGCGTAATCGGAAAATGACTTGCCTGTCGCAATTGTCTGACAAATAGATCCACATCATTAACGCCGCAATTTTTAAAACTTAAGGTGGTTTGTTTATCTAATTGAAACACACCTTCTCCATAAGTTATTTCCTGTGGTTTTGGAATAATATTCACATGAGATTGCGCATGGCTTGCCTGCCAGGTAATCAACGACAGCATTGCTGAAATAATGATCTTTTTCATCAGATTAAAATTTGTTCTTAGGTTTTCAACTGTAAAATAGAAAATAAAAATTGTACTATGGGTGCACTCTCTTCAATCAAACGATTGTGTAAGTTTTTCGAAATGTAGCGATTAATTGACAGTTTTACACAGCGGCTTTCATTTTTAAGTCTTAAATTTGAGTTCCATACAAAGCAAAGAGGCTGTAATTAATTTATTGGTTGAAAGAATAACGACGTGAAAAATAATAGAAAAATATTCATTTTTAGGACAGTTTTAATTGCTTTCCTGATTCTTTCTTTGGTGTATATTGGCTCAATATTCACCTATCAATATATTGAATATCAAAAAACAGAAGCCCGTCTAAATAAAGCTTACGGTTCAAAAAATCAGTTAACCAGCTTATTTTATGAGCTTTTTGCGTCTTATAATGACGCCGGTAATGCGTTTCGCTCCTATACAGTGGATTTCAGTCCTGAAAATTTAGCAAACTATACGAAAAAACTCGATAGCCTCCGTTTTTATATTGACTCTCTCTCGACCCTCTCTTCCAAAAAGGGGATTTCCTTTTCGACCAATACACCATTGGAGCAGAACATCCATCTCTCCGACGAATTCGCCCGTATAAAGAAATCTGTTGATAACATGATATTCCTGGCAAAAGATTCCCTGTCTCTTTTGACTAAAACCAGCCGTACGTTGCGTCCGACAAACAACCGGATAGATGCGGATTCTGTGGTTAGTAAAATACTACGAGATACTGCCTTAAATGTCAGCAAAAAAGATACAATTGTCAGAAAAAAAGAAAAACTCTTCACCCGGATTTTCAAAGCAAAGAATGACACTTTAGTTGCTGACAGACTCGAACAGCAATTTAATGTCAATCAGATCAAAGCCATCCACAGCCAGATCCAAAACTTGATTGAGCAGAATGAATCCTTTTATAAACAAGATTTCAGCAAAATTCGTCGGTCTTTCTCCGAACTTCAAGTTAAGGAAAGACAGCTTCTACAATCGAATTATGCACTTTTTAGTACCATCAGCACTGCCTTGCTCAAAATAAAAACACATGAAGATGAGTCTTTACGGGCAGCCGAAATACAGGATTTCACCTTGTACAAGAAAAATTCAGCCATCTTCGGGAAGCAAGTCATTGCATCAATTATCCTGATGATTATTATGGTGACCTTAATTCTGTCCTATCATTACAATACCATCATTTATGAGCGTAAAATCACCGCTGCGAGAGATTATGCACTACGTACAGCCAAGGAAAAAACAGGTATACTCGCCAATGTGAGTCATGATGTACGGACGCCAGTCAATTCACTGATCAGCGTTATTGACTTATTAAAAAATAATACATCTAATAACCGCATTAATCCAGCACTATTGGATTCCATTACACAGGACATCCAAGTTATCAATGATACAGTTGAAGATATCCTCAATCTTGGCAAATTAGAAGCAGGTATGCTGGAAATTAAAGAAGAATACTTTTCACCGGCCAACCTCCTTGCCAATCTGATAAAAATGCAGCAAGCCCAAGCCGATAAAAAAGGCCTTCAGCTCATCAGTCATATTAACATTGACCGGGATATTTTAATCAAAAGCGGGGCATATCGATTGCGCCAAATTGTATCCAATCTCCTGAGTAATGCAATTAAGTATACCGACAAGGGGCAAATAGAGATAAAAGCATTTATCAGCTCCGAAGCAGAGAAAACCCTTCATATTCAAGTTATAGACACCGGAAAAGGCATTTCCGCTAAGGACCAAGAACATATATTTGAGCAATATTATATGTCCGACCTGAAGTCCAAAAACAGTTTTGGATTGGGATTACATATTTCCAAGCTTATGACTGAACAGCTCAATGGCACCCTAAGCGTAAAAAGCAAGCAAGGAAAAGGATCAACATTTACGTTGATCGTTCCCATTACTGATGAAAAGAAAAGCACGAATCAAATTTCCTCACAGGACAATCTATCAGAAAACTTACGTTTTGTGGTTATTGATGACAATGCAATCAATAATTTATTTGTTAAACAAGCCTTGCAAAATTTCAAAAATGTACAGGTTTTTCAGGATCCCCAACATGCGATAGACTATCTGCAAAAGCATGCAAGTGACATTGTGATCACTGACCTTAGAATGAAAGGTCCGAGTGGTTGGGACATACTAAATACAGTTAAAGAAAACAATACTACTCAGGGATTAAAAAGTAAAGTCATTGCATTGACATCAGACGCGTCACAGGTGATCACACAGGCACCTGAAGGACAGAAGCATCATTTCGATGGGGTTATGGTCAAACCTTTTAATTTGTCGACCCTTGTGCAAATTTTAGCAACTATGTCATAGATCCTATTAGTGGGTATAGTGCAATGATCCTTATAATTTACAGAAGCATCGCCTATTTTAGAGAAATCAAGCCGTAATGGCTTAATCAGCTATTAAAGGGCGACAGCAGAACCTGCGCCCTACACCATATCCCCGCAGTCGGGCCTGAATTTTTTTCAAAATTCCTACCATTATATTTCACGCAGCTGAGCACATGTTTGCAAATACCAATTTCATCCTATTACGGCTTTATGCCACTTCTCTGATTGGCTATCATCAACGGCAATAACCATAGCGTGCAAATCATTTGATTCCTCACCTTTTCCTGTACATCAGATAGAAGAAAATGTTTTTTCATCCATATCACTTGCACTACTTATGGATACAGCCTTCATCAATACAGTGTTAACGTCGGGTAATCTTCAATCGGACGGGCATCCCTAACAGCCAGATGTATTCGAGACCTGTTATGGATCCTGAGCGTAACTCAGTCCTTTGGAGCAATGTTAAGCTAGCGGGTTTCCAGGCCTCCTGTTCCTGGCCGGTTTCCCCGGACTTCCACGCCCGACACTTCTTCATAGAGAACATCGGCCGGAAGCATAGTATCGGCAAAGGGAGAGATAAAAGAACCGGGGGGCAAATAAAAGATCTTCCGGAAAGGAGATATGACCTAAACGAGAGAAGCCCTTGACTGTTTCCAG